>JASFMR010000104.1:0-11434 GCA_050117475.1 Balneolaceae bacterium
TTTAGCTTATATACACTATTTGCTAAATTAAAATAATGAAAGGAATCTTAACAAGGATCCCAAACGTGTTAGATGGATTATAAACGGACTGCTGCCTGTACCCCGCTTTTTGAAACGTATCCCATTCAGGTGTGCCCCCAGCTTACTTCACCTGCACTACTCAGATACACTCTTTGCTATCGTAGCATGGGCCGGCCTTGTTTTATCTCTGATAGCAATTTCCGGGGTTTCCAGTATGGGGCCTGCCTGGATTTCAATATTAACCTGGTTACTGATTTGGGGACTTTATCTGTCTATCGTTAATGTAGGCCAGCTTTTTTACGGCTTTGGATGGGAGTCGCTGTTACTTGAAGCGGGGTTCTATACCATCTTTCTGGATCCATCAAGCTCCCATATTAATGATTTTTGTTTTACGCCGGCTTGTTTTCAGTGTTGAGCTTGGAGCGGGCCTTATTAAAATGCGCGGAGACACCTAGTATGATTTATTAACATACGTGAAATGATTTGAACTGCTTTCAGGATTATTTTTATCACACGACACCACAAAATAAATTACTATCGCTATGATGATACTTGAATCGGATCAATTTTCTAATCATATACAATCCATTATTCATAAAAACACCCAACAACATCGACTCCACTTTGATCTAACCATAAGGCAAATTTATGAATTTACAGAAGCCGGCTCACTGGATTTCGGAGGCAGTGAATTTCGACCTGCAGAGAAGCAAAAGATTAAAACCCAGAAGAAGAATAAGAACGACACTTACGGTTGGTGGCATTTACCCAGAGGAATTTATCAAGCTGAAATAAATGAAGAGCTAGTAGATGTAAAGAACAAGATAGGCATATTGACCCCGCATATACATTTACGTAAAGCAGGATTGATGATGAATACGGTTATCATTCCGGAGCAGGCAGATAAGGAAGCCCTGACAATTAATTTTTCCGTGCCAAAGCCGGGTTGCGATATTAAAGAAAATGCTCGTTTTGCAGTATTATTTCTGCTGGCTATTTAATAGGTTTAGCCTTGAAAAACTTCAACTCATTTCTTGTAGGATCTCAAAGATGGACAACATTAATTGGGGCATAATAAGTACGGCCAAAATTGGAATAGAAAAAGTAATACCAGCCATACAAGCTGCTGAGAACTGCACTGTTACAGCTATTGCATCACGTACCATATCCAAAGCAGAAGAGGCTGCCACTAACCTCGGCATTCCAAAGAGTTATGGTTCATATGAGGAACTACTTGCCGATTCTTCCGTTGATGCTGTTTATAACCCTTTGCCGAACCATTTACATGTGCCTACAACCATTGAGGCATTAGAAGCGGGAAAACATGTATTGTGTGAAAAACCAATAGCCATGGATGCCAAAGAAGCTCACAAGCTTATTGAGGTCAGTAAGGAATATCCAAGTCTCAAAGTAATGGAAGCCTTCATGTATCGTTTTCATCCACAATGGGTGCGGGCAAAGTCTATGGTTGAGAATGATGAAATCGGACAACTTCAAACCATAGAATCATTCTTTTCTTATTATAATGATGATCCAAAAAACATCCGCAACAAGGCCGATTTCGGTGGAGGCGGCCTTATGGATATAGGCTGTTACTGCATTTCTTTATCACGTTATCTGTTTGGGGGCGAACCAACCAACATATTGGGGAGCTGGAAAATTGATCAACAATACGGAACCGATTACCTGGCATCAGGTATTTTGACATTCGATTCAGGAACTGCAACCTTTACTTGCTCTACAAAAGCAGATTCCGCTCAAAGAGTCAACATAGTGGGAACCCAGGGACGCATCGTTATTGAAATTCCATTTAACGCCCCAGTAGGTGATAAAACCCGGATTTACTTTTACAAGAAAAAAGAAAAAGAAGAAATTGAATTCAAAGCAGTCAATCAATATACTATCCAAGCTCACGAATTTGCAAAATCCATATTAAATGACTTGCCTGTCCCCTTTCCACTCAAGGATGCAGTCAACAATATGAAAGCCATCGACGCCTTTAGGGATAGTGCAAGGTAAAATTGGATACAGGAAACCAGAAATTACTGACATAAGAATGCACAAAACTGCTTTCATATGATCAATTATTGTTGCTACTTTATTACCGATATTTCGATTTAAAATCATTATGGGACAAGAAACAGATAAGATTTTTGAGCGTGCAAAGCTAAACCTTGAAGAAGAGAATCATGAGAATGCTCTTCGTCTTTTTAATGAGGTTCTTAATCGAGAACCCAGTCATGTCGAAGCTCTACGCAATAAAGCTATGATCAAGGTATTAAATGCAAATAAAAACGAAGCCGAAGATTTTTTACTTTTTGCTATTGAACAACAGCCCGAAGACGACCAATTGTATCAAATCTTGGGTACGTTTTATCACAACAATAATCAGCCTGTTAAAGCCAGGAAAAATCTTTTAAAGGCGTTTGAGATAAATCCTTCAAACATTCTGGCCTGTCGCGGGCTTGCCATGGTCTTTGCAAACTATTACGGTGACCACGATAAGGCAATTACTTATTTTTCGGAGGCTATCAAGTTAAATGATGAGTCAGCTGATTTATATTTTTACCGGGGCTGCAGTTACATGATTCTTGGATTTGGAGATAAAGCAAAAGCCGATCTTCAAAAAGCATGTGAACTCGGGCATCCCAAGGCAGAGAACATGCTCGAGAAATATTTTAGCTGAATCGATTCCCTGAATTACATTCTAGATAGTGAATTGAATGTTCTTTTTAAAAATGGAAACAAGGGAGTAGTCCCAGCTCCAAAACGGCGATTTTTTTCGCCTATCTCAAAAGCCAATTCCCATTGTTTTCTTAAAACTTTCTGAGCAGCCCAAAACGTATATTTTGAATCATAAATATTTGTTGATTCGGAAGTCACCCCATTTATCTCAATTATTTTTAAACTTTTACCCTGTTCCAATTCTTTCACTGAAGGAACCTTAATATCAAACCGCCCAAAATAAAATCCATCCACAGCATTACAAATGCTGTTCATGCTTTTCTTGAGTTCACTGGTAATATGTCTATTGCCGTCCTTAAAAAAAGCTCCCCGGGCATGAGTACCCAATTCAACAATCACAACCTTTTCCCCCTGCTCCGGTACTTCTAGAAGACGTTCCTCATTTTCTGAGAGATGATACGTTGCAAGATTCACGGCACGGTCATCTTCAAGAATCAATTGTTCAATCGTACTTTCGCCATCTCCCGTTATTTCCAATAGCTCTTTAGATGTTATAGAAAATATTTCTCCTTCTGTTTCGCGTGGATGCCGATAATAAAAAACACCGAATTCCCGACCGTACACATACTCCTGGACGATGATATCCCTGGTGCTATTTGATAAATATTTCTGCATTTGGTCGCAATCGCGAATAATCTTTACCCCCTGTCCCCGCTGCCCAACATCCGGTTTCAATACAACTGGAAATGTAAGCTCATATTTTTGTATAAACCTATCGGCCTGTTCTATTTTGAGCTGATCATCCATGGAGCCGGGAATAAGACTAAATCTGGCGACATGGCCTTCCTCCTTAAATAAGTGTAAAATATCTGTTTTTGATTCTCCAACAAATCCACCATCGGGAATTGCCGGATTCGCCGCTGTGAAGAGCGTCATACATCGATATTTAATTCCCAAATAGATTACATAGGTAAAAACCGGGAAATACAAAATAATGGGTGACCAATATTCCCAATTTACTAGCTGTCGATAACGTGAAAGCAATAATCGACGCCCTTTAAAACTGAAAAGCGGTATGATGATCTTGATTATAAAAGTGATCCCAAGGAGTGCACCGATGAATCCCCAAAAGGCGTAATCACGGTAGATAGCAAAATAGCTTATCAAATGCGTTCCCAGAATTTTGGCAATCCCGACTAGCAGGGGTGTCCAAACGATGGCCGCCAACAGAAAAAATGTGGCAAACATCAAAAAACCGGCTCTGATGACCCCGGCCGTAAAATAGGTAGGCAAACGACTACCGGGCAGAAAACGAGTAACAAAAATGATAACGGGACCTCGGTTTTCAAACCATTTGGCACTTTTTTTAAGGTCTGATTCTTTGATAAACCACTTAAAGGGAGCCCGCCGAAGGGCTGGACGCCCCATCACTCTACCTGCAAGATATAAGCCAAGATCCCCCATAAATATTCCAATTAAACAAGCCAGTGTCGCCGGCCAAAACTCAATGAGACCTCTGGCAACGAGCAACCCTGAACCTATACAGGTCAAATCCTCACTAATGAGTGTACCAAGAATAATAATGGCTATGAGTAGATAAAGAGATCCCCCCCTAAGTGGGGACAAATTTATTTTAGAAAATGGTTGTTTTGACTCGGCAACTCGCTGTATAGCAGCCGTCTTACCTGTTGTTGCCTTACCCTGCTCGACCTCGGAGATAAATGTAGAAATTGCCGTTGCTACCGAGTCGCCCCTACTTTCTAATAGATCATGGTCTGCATTGTAAATTTTAAGCGTACTTTGGGGTACGATACGGTGATGTTCATTTGCTACAGCCAATGGTACCAGAGCATCATTACGACCATGTAAAATAAGCATGGGCTTTTGATAATTTTTTAAATAAGTCCGGAGGGGCCGCTGATCAGAGTCGTAATAACTTTTAGCGTAGGGAACATTGACATTGAGCGCATTGAAAAAACCAAAGTGGGGAATCGCATTATGTAAAAACCATATGATGCCTAGCTGCACCCCATATACGGCGTGGTTAAGCTTATAACTGCCCAACAAAGCCAGTTCCTGAACTCCAATAGAAGAGATCAAACTCAGAGACTTTACTCTTTCAGGATAATCATGGGATAAATATATAGCCCCGGCTCCTCCCAAACCGTAACCCACAATATGAACATTTTTAAGATCAAGCTTCTTCAGCAGCAGGTTAGAATAATCCGCCAACGATTTGAATGAATAATCCGGAAGTTTAGTATCCATATTGCCATCTCCGGGCAAGTGGGGAATAATCAATCTAAACTTAGATGACAGTTTGGGTACCAATTCCTTAAAAACTGAAGCGCCGGCGGGCCCTCCCGGGAGTAATAACAGTACCGGCGGATGTACTACTTTTCCGCGGTAAGTATCTTCATATCTAACTTTTACAGCTTGACTTGTAGAATCTACCGGCTGGAGAACCACTTGATGAATATTTTTACGGTTACTGAACTGTTCCTTCGGTCCATCGAATACCCAAATAACGACGTGGGAAATCATCAATAGTAATACATAGACGACAACATATTTTTTCCATCCCCTAAAACGAGGCCAGCTGATATTCGACATTCAGTATTTAAACTTTCAAAATAATTCCTGGTTCAAAGTCAGATTTTACTGTATTTCTTTCTCTTTAACTACAGGCATAAAACTGGATGATACCGCCCTGTGAAGCCTATCAGCGAGAATTTTCCGATCTCTCTCAATGATACTTTCTCCAAAAATCACTTTCGCTTTAAATCGCGGTATTTTGAGCAAATTCCAGAAATGACTCATAAAGGCCATATCTCCCCACCAGCAGACATGCATATGTGCAGGCCATGGATTCGGGGTTTTATATGAGATGGAAACATAATGCACGGGCATCTGATTGTCGACTGGATATTGAAGAAGCGGAGCATTAAACGATTTAACATCCTTTCCTTTAGTACTTGTACCCTCGGGAAAAATAATTACTCCCTGTACATTAGAGATGGAAGAAGAAATGCGTTCATTCATCCTTTTTACATCTTTTCTCAATTCCCGATCGATAAATAGTACACCCAGTGTCTTTGTTCCCCAACCAAAAAAGGGCCATGATTTAACCTCGCTTTTGGCCACAAATGTAGCATCGAGGTACCGCCAAAAAAGTAAGGGATCAATATAACTCAGGTGATTGGATACCAGCAAAAAGGGTGGATCCGGGGGTGTTCCTTTTAAATCTACTTGTAAACCAATGATCCAGCTGACAAGCCACGCCCAAGCCTTTATGACTTTATTCTTCCATGCTATATGCCAACGCCTGCCCACAGGCCCCAGCAGGAAATTCCCCACTGCCACAAAAACAATCGTAAGCAATGTTGTTATGAAAAAAAGTATAAGACGAACCGTAGCACGCACATTTTTAATCATAGCACTAAGATAGGAAACCCTTACTTAAAAAAAAGGGCCCTTGATCGTTCGTCAAGTTGATTTACATCCAACAGAATCAGGAAATCAATGGTCTTGAATTCCCTGTCGAGAGCAGGCTTTGAGAGGATTTTCGCACCAAGATCCATATACAAACAGAAAAGCTGCGGCAACGAAACATTTTGCCACGCCGACTCGTCTCGTTCCTGTTCCGGGCAATGGAAATTCGGCTTTGTTTCCAGGCAGTACTCTCCATGTAAATTACCATTGCGACTGAGATAGTCCCTAACAATCCATCCCTGTTTAGGATCAGTGCTGGTAATAGAGCAACAGCCAAACAGGTAACGACTGTCGGTCAATTTCATATATTCAGCGATTCCCCTCCATAGCAAATATAATACTCTGCCGTTGCGATGATCCTTGTGGATACAGGCCCTGCCCACTTCCACCGATTTATTGAGGGCTTCGTCCGGCAAAATACCAAGATTGAACTCATCATCAGTGTAAAACCCCAAGTTCTTTTTAGCAGTCTTGTACGTCTGCATACGATAGGTACCGATTACCTGATCGGTATCACGTTCAACAACAAGGAGATGATCACACTGGTCATCATATTTGTCAATATCCAATTCATTCTCATGAGATTTCTCCAATCCCTCCCCCAATTCGAGATTGAACACGCAGTAGCGCAATGATTGGGCTTTGCGTACATCATGCTCATTTTCTGCTAAACGAACCAAATACTTGTTGCTGGTAACAAGGCGCTTAGGAAGTTCTTTCTCCACAGATTTGTCAGATGACTTATTAGAATTTTGGAAATTTAGTGATCCCTGTAACCCATTAAGGGAAATATTACCCAATTAATGTAGCTTGGTTAAAGGTATAAAACTAATACATTTCTTAATAAGTAAATAGAAAGGGAAAGTAAAAAAAATGTAACCAAATACTCTAACTGCAAAAAAACAGAAGAACCTCAGTTTTTTCTAAGCATTGTGAGCAATCCAATTCCTGATAGCCTGACTCACCAACGAGGAATAGTACATCCCCTTTTTATCGGCTATTTTTTTTACGCGCGAAACCAAATCCACTTCAAGATTATAGCTTACAATTTTCTTTTCCGTTTTCTCTTTTTCAAAATGTCTATTTTGAGAATTTCCTCCGACAAAATTGCTGGTTGAAGTCGAAAAAGAATCAGAACTATTTTTATTTGACTCAGAAACACCTAAGTCAGGGATAAAACCCATTGTTAAACTTTCTGAATGAAATCCTATAGGACTACTGCCCAAACTTTTCTTTTTTGACATAATAACATCACCCATTTAGCCTTGCCCGTTTCTAATTTCTTTTGCCAGTGCATCATAATCCTCTGCCCCATAGCTTTCAGGTGCATATTCAAAAATGGTTTTATGATGACTCGGGGCTTCAGCTAAAGCTACATTATCCCGAATAACCGTATTAAATACTTTTGTGCCAAAGTAATCTTTAATATGATCAACCACTTCCTTATTTAGGTTCTTACGCTTATCGAACAGTGTGCAAATAATACCGGTAATCTCAATGTCAGGATTCAACCGTTCTTTGACGATTTGAATCACGTCCATCAGCTTGGAAAGGCCATGAAGCGCCAAGTACTCCGATTGCAACACTATAAAAATCTCTTTTACAGCAGTAAATGCATTTAATGTTAATAGCCCAAGATTTGGCGGACAATCAATCAACACATAATCATAATTGCCGGCAACCCTGCCCAGTTTATGCTTCAACAGCGTCTCACGGGCAGGTTCATTGGCAAATTCCATTTCTGCACCGGACAGGTCTATGGAAGAAGGCATGATATCAAATCCATTGTGATTTATTATAGCATCTTCCGGCGCTATGCGTCCTTTGAGCACATCATATATACTATTCTCAAGCCTGTTAGAACTCATACGTAATGAGTATGTCAAATTTGCCTGGGGATCCAAGTCAACCAATAAAACTTTCTTTCCCTGTCGGCAAAGGCCCGCACCTACATTCACTGTTGAGGTTGTCTTTCCAACGCCGCCCTTCTGATTTGTAAATGCAATAGTCTTCATAGTAATCAACTTTATTTTTCCCGATAAAAAACTGATTAATAATTATTAATTAATAAAGGAGCCAACTGCCTTCTTTTACTAACTAGAGCAATTCATTGCTGCTTTGTTACAAACTTTATTAAAAAAAATTAATAATTAATCCCCTGAGCATTTTACTACAACCAGAAAAGGAATATTTTCGGATTGAGGGTGGCCTAAAGTCTATAAAAGACACTACAGATTGGGAAAAAAGAAATCTATAACATATTTGATGGCATAAATAAAGGCTATCAAGCCAACGGCAAAAAGCAAAACGGTTATAGCAATAGCTTGACCTTCGGAAAGTTTTTTTTTGGGGGGGCGGACTTTTTTCTTTTTACTCATATTGTACCCTCTTTACTTATACAATTAATCTATAGTATGAAACTAATAGTTGCAACAATCAGTATTTAACCCCATACCCAGCTTTTTATGGGGGCTAATTTCCCTTATTATGGAATAATCCTAGCCAAGAACTCCCCAGAAAATTTTAGAACCTCAATGAACGACTCAATTTCCTTTGACGAACAGATACTTCCGACTTATAAAACGGGTAGCTACCTGGCCCTTATACTGTCTGCTATCTGTTTCATTATATTTTGGAATATATCATCCGTGTTTTGGGTTGGTATTTTCCGATTAAGCTCATTTATCTTTTTCACTGTCGCAGTGCTCGGTTACTTAAAATTAATGAACAGGCCTTTAAAAATAACGCTGGAGATTTCAAGTGACCTTTTGAGGGTAGTTTATCGCAAGCGAGGTGAAGTCATACAGGAAGAAGATTTTGATCGAGCAACCATTCGAGAAATTATTCTCGTCCCCGCCAATTCCCTGATAAGTAGAATTTATAAACAAGATTCAAAAACATTCGAGATACACTTTACTGATACAACAAACAAGCTATACCTATTCGAATTTGGTGGGCGTCCCTTACATTTTGAATCCGGTACGGTAAAGAGAATTTCCAGTTTCATACAAAATAAAAATATTAAAGTTTAACCCATCTACCGCTATGAAAAGACGTAACTTCATGAAGTTATTGGCCGGGGGGTTGGGTGCTTTTACCCCTTTGACATCCTCTCTTTTTCAAACTACCGATACCAAGGCCGAGGGGCCCCTGGTTGTGTCCAGCGCCAATGGCATGCGAGCCACTGAAAAAGCTATGCAGATGATTCAAAATGGCTCCGATGCCCTGGATGCGGTTATTGCCGGCGTAAACATTGTCGAAAATGATCCTAAGGATCATACCGTGGGTTACGGAGGACTCCCAAATGAAGACGGCGTCGTTGAACTTGACTCATGCTGCATGCACGGCCCGACCCATAATGCAGGCGGGGTGGCGGCAATAAGGCATATTAAAAACCCTTCAAAAGTCGCCAAATTAGTAATGGAGCGTTCGGACCATGTGTTAATAGTCGGCAAGGGGGCACTCCAATTTGCAACGGATCATGGTTTTAGGAAGGAGGATATTCTAACGGATGAGGCCAGAAAAATCTGGTTAAACTATAAGGAACGGATAAGCGATAAGGACGACTGGTTCCCGCCCGAAGAACAGAAAAAAATGTCAATGGATGGCTTTAAAATCATTCGAAAAGGACAAAAAAAACGCATAACGGGGACCATTAACTGTTTGGGACTGGATCAGCAGGGAAATATTTCGGGGGTTACCACAACCAGTGGACTCTTCTATAAAATCCCCGGTCGTGTTGGAGACAGTCCAATTATTGGCGCCGGTCTCTATGTCGATAACGAGGTTGGGGCATGCGGATCGACCGGACGCGGGGAAGAAAACCTGAAAAACCTCAGTTCATTTATGGTTGTCGAATTTATGCGACAGGGCCTGAGTCCTGAAGAAGCCTGTCTGAAAATCTGTAAACGTATTGTTGATCATGCTAAAATTCCATCCCTTAAAAATGAAGACGGAATGCCCAATTTCAATGTGGACTTTTACGCTATTTCCAAGGATGGATCTTATGGTTGTGCCAGCATCTATGGCCCTCCAAAATTCGTAGTGCACAATGGAAAAGAAAACAAGAAAATCGAAGGGGCTTATCTCTATGAATGGAAGTAGCCCCGCGATCTTGAAAGAAAAACCGACAGTTAATAACCCACACTTTAATTACGTACCGGCAAGGGATATACTGCAGGGCTCTCATTTCCATACTTATCAACAGAACGTACTCCGAAGACATAATTATCTTTTGATACTCCCTTAACGGTATATCGGGTAGTATCGCCGACAAATTTTAAGTGTTCCCAATAAGGTTGATGCGTATTTCGCCAAACTATCTCGTAGCCTTTTAAGTCAGGTTCATTATTGGGAGCCCATTTCAAGGTTGTGTTATTCGTTAATTCAGAAACGACAACCCCAACATCTTTGGGTTCAGCGGGAGCATTAGCTAATACCATCAAGGAAGCTGCATTTAACCGGGTTACTTTTGCTACATAATTATAGTCGACGAATTTTGGGAGGTCGCCGTACTGTATCCCATCTTCCGTACGGACATCCTGGTGCTGGTGATCAAAATTTTCGTGAGGTTCACTGAACCGAACAGCCGGATAGCCCTCATCAAGGAAAGATGAATGATCTCCCCCTCGCAAATACCGATCTTTCCGATAAATCAAATCAACGCTCAAACCCGGCATTTGATTTTGAGCCACACGATAAATAAAACGACCGAGTTCGCGGGTTGGAGTATCATTTTCGCCACCGGTAACCAATAGCATACGATCGTTCCGGGACAGCTCTTTCTTAGGGGGAATTCCTTGAGCGAATACCCTGACAAAATCATCATGAACAGATCCGTCAGTATTCTTCACGCTATTCCCGATAATATCATTTGTAAACATTGCAGCAATATTCATATTCCTCGTTTTGGCCATTTCAGCAAAATGATTGGATCCCAGCAGTCCCTGCTCTTCACCAGCTACCGCCAGAAAAATGACCGTGGCATCAAACTCATGTTTCGACATCACCCTGGCTAACTCCATTACAGCCGCAGTGCCCGAAGCATCGTCGTCAGCCCCGGGGGCAAAACTGGTATCATTCATAACATTCGAGACACGGGAATCATAATGGCCGCTCACAACGTACATTCTGTCCTTACTCTCTAATTGAGTTCCCGGTAAAATTCCTACGACATTAACAATTTCGGTTGGCTTGCTAATTCGTTGGTTTTCCCTTTCAACATAACGATCATATT
>JASFMR010000105.1:0-11117 GCA_050117475.1 Balneolaceae bacterium
TGCTACAACAAAAAGAATTCCAAACACCACCCCGTCAACAATGATCGCATAATGATTCGGAAAGATATACAGCCATCCTTCCCGGAAACCGAAGATGTACATCGTGATGGCGAAGGTTTGCGCCAGGTACAACGGAAGGCCTACACTCCCTCCAACTTCGAGACCCAGCGACTGAGATATGATGGAGTAGGCACCGCCCGCCCTGATACGGATATTCGTCGTAATACACGACATCGACAGCGCCGTAAAACTAACGATCACAAACGCCAGCGTAACGATAAGCCACCCGCCCAGCAACCCTGCATTACCGAATACCCAGCCTTGGCGCAGAAATAGAATTACGCCTAAAATAGTGAGCAGCGTTGGCACAAATACACCGCCAAACGTACCATACTTTTGCTGTGTCGTAGAATCCCGCTCCTCAACCTTTTCCTGGAGCGTCGGTTCTTTTAATGGTTTCTCGCTCATATCAGAAATTTTTTAGTCTCAGGTTGAGGATTTAAAGATAAATCATATTACCTAAAAAGGAATCGACATTTTTTACAGCTTAGATTTCAAATAGTCTCACATAAACAATGAGGAAGAATATTGAATTATGAATTAAGAGTATGTAATTGGTGAGGATCAGGTGTGGATGCTGTTTTTCCAGGAAGATTATATGCACCACGATAACACTGCTTTACTATGATTTCCCTCGCAACAGCCCCACCAATCCACCGACCGCCGCCGCCGCGCCGCCCACCATCATCCAGATGGCCTTGTCGGAGCCGGCCCCGCCGAAAAACTGGTTGACTTCAGACTGAAAGGAATGGTATTCGTCGTAGCCGAAGTACAATAAGAGGAGTCCGCCGATGAGCAGTATGACTGAAATTATTTTTTTCATATGCGAATAGTTGGTTTGGTTTATTTTATAGCTACTAAATTTGACGGTGAAGTACAAGGATCGGGAATCGGGCGTAGCTGTATTTCATTCTCGAGTCTCCGCGGGCTTTATGGAAGACAGGAGGGTCAGATCTTCAGAAAGGCCGGTGTTTTTTTTGCCATTCCTCCGAGGCACTGTGGGTTACAGGAAGATACTCCCTGGCCTAACTTCCGGACAACTCCCAAATCCCATGCAACCCTCCGGCGCCCCATTCGTAAAAGGTTGATGTTTGATCTAAAACGGCGGCAAATTCCAACGACAACCGATACATGTTATGCTTAAAAAAATAGGTGCCCTTTCCCCCATACGTTTGTTCATCCTGTTCACTATAACACTGTCTGCCCTGCCCTTTCAAATGAACGCTCAACAAAGCGAAAGCGCCAGGGATCTCCTGGAAAAGAGCCTCAACGCCATACACCTGCCGGCCGACACTAACCTGGTATTCGATTACGTGTCTGCCGACTCCAGGCAAGAAGAATATCAATCCGACCGCACCTACCCTCCTTATTTCTCGCTATTTTCCAACCGCGAAACCAGATATTACCCTCTGCGGAATATTGAAGCCGTTGATACCCGTATCGTTTTTCCCAGTTATAGTCCCAAACGCGCCACGCATGCGCTGGTGACCCCCCAGGGGAGCTATATCAAACGACAGGATAACTGGGTTCCGGTGCCCTCAAAAGCTGCCGGCGACCTCAACCTCAATCCCATTGCCGTACTTAAGAAATGGAAGGCATATCAAAAGGTACGCACGGCCGGGAAAAAGGTATACCGCGACTTCCCCCGGCTGGTGTTGGAACATTCTGTAAAAGGGGATACAGAGTATCTTTACCTGGACCCCGAAAGCTATTTACCGGTCAAGTACGAAAAAACAATCTCCCATTATCTTTGGGGATCACGCAAAGTTGAGTACCTGTATTCCACCTGGATGCTGGCCGGCCATACCTACTTTCCCGGGGCCAGCTTCAAGATCCTGGACGGCAACGTACAAATCAGCCGTACCCACGGAAAGATGGCCTTTGCATCCCGCGACACTCTCGACGCCCTGACGATCCCCCGGGAAGCCGTGGATGAGTCTGCCCTGACCGCCATCCAGAAACCGGACACGATCCGCATAGGCCACAACCTCTATATGCTTAAAAACCGTTTTTACAATGAACTTGTAGCTCTCATCGATAATACGGTTTATATATTCGACGCGACCCAAGCCGAAGAGCGCGCAATGCTCGACCACGAGTGGATCCGCAAGCTCTTCCCCGGCGATCACCCGGTGGCCCTGGTGGTGACCGATTTGGCCTGGCCCCACATTGGCGGTGTGCGTTACTGGGTTTCCCAAGATGCGTCCGTCTATGCTCACAGTACTTCCGAGGCTTTCCTGCATTCGGTCATTAACAGGCGGTGGAACCGTCATCCCGACCGCCTGGAAAAGATACGTGACCGTGTCTCCTTCCGGTTTACGGGCGTCGACCAGTCCCTGGACCTGGCCGGTGGAAAGGTACAGCTTTTCAACATCGGCGGCATCGGGAGCGAAGGCGCACTCATGGTATACTTGCCCGGACATCATTTTCTGTGGGCAAGCGACTATATACAAATGACCCAAAGACCCACCGCTTATGCCGGCGAAGTGCGGGATGCCGTGAAACGATACCACCTTAAACCCCAGATTTTTGCCGCCGAGCACCTGGAACCCACCGACTGGATGGTCATTGAGAAGCTCTATAAGGAGTGATTTAGCCTAATAGAACGCGGATCAGTCGGAGGATGTTAATTTGTACCAGTGAGAATTTTTGCTTTATCAGCGATAATACCCATTGGCTAAAAATCAGGAGCCCTCTTCTTGATCAAAAACCGCGTATCCTTCCGGGTAGTTGAGTGTAATACGAAAATATTGAAACAGTGAACCGCCTACGGCTCCCTGTACCTTCCGGTCCATCCACTGCGCCATTTTTTGTTCAAAATTTCTGTCGGGACGTGTGGCGAACCATACCGGTCCCACTGTATAACCAGCAATAGTTACCTGGGGCACACGGATCAGATCGGCTCCGTGGAGGGCAGCATCTTCAACGATTTTCCAATCCGGATGCTCTTTATGCCATTGTTCGAAACGCGACCGAATGATGAAGCTACCTCCGGATATCTCTTTCAGGCCGGCTACATATTGAGCTTCGGTATGATCATTGAGTTGAATGGTAGCACCGGTATCAAATAAGAAGCTCAGCGTATCCTGCCCTATAACAGCTGTAATTCGGGGAAAATGCATCAGATGTTTTCCTTGGTTATTTTCCTTAAAATAGATGGGCACACGATGGTTCGCCGGAGATTCGGGGGGCGTATATGATGATCGCAGCAAGAGCTTGTGACTGGGATAATCGAATGTCCAGATGCGTGTACCGAACCAGTTTCTGCCGAGCATACCTTCGCCAAATCCATTAGGCATTTGCGATTTAACAAACAAACGTCCCTGCATGATGTTATACTTGTGATGCAATGAAGCGGCGTCGACGGAAACGGCCTGGTTCGCCGGTGCGGGTATATCCGCTTGGGGGATAAAATCCGGCAGCGCAACTACTTTCATTGTCCTGGAACCGGGATGTATTTCTTCAGTAGGTAAATGGATGCGGTTAACCAAATCTTGTGATAAAATTTGGCCACCGCCGGAATCGGTATATAACTTAAGCGTGTCGCCCTGCGTAGTTACCGGCTCCACAAAAATACGATTATTTATAAAGTGGGAGGGCAAGGCCTGTGCGTTATTTTGGGCATTTCCGGTCTGTGCTATCACAAGTACGGAGAAAAGTGAAAATAAGTATCGGAATAATGATGAAGAGTATCTCATAATTGATGATTTTAAATTATACAAGCGGTTCGCTGGATAAGGTTACGGGTAACACAAGAGCATGTTACATTGTACCCTTTTAATCATCCCGTTATCAAAATGAAAGGTAAAATCTTCCGAGGTGGTTTATCCTCTCTATCGAACGTGGACGAGTTTTTATTAATATTAAGCTGCCAGCCGCTGATGAGGAAAACCCATTTTAAGGTATACCCCGGTCCCGGGACGTACTTTTAACGCCAAATACCATATCAAACATTAAAATTCGCTTTTTTTAATGTTTGTATGAAACAAAACCCTTAGATTGAGGTCAGAATTCCGAGCAAACCTTAAAAAAAGCCTTTTTTAATGCGCCAAGATCCGCTTTACCGGGTAAATCCCGACCGCAATGTGCCCTGGAATGGCCTGCCGATGCTCCCCATTGATGAACAGCTGTACAAAGATGTGGAAACTTATGAACAGCTCGGAAAGGCCAAAGAGGCGTTGGCCCTGCTGGCCGGACGCAGTGTGGCCATCCCCAACCAGGCGTTGCTGATAAACAGCATCACCCTGCAGGAAGCGAAGGACTCAAGTGCCATTGAAAATGTATTCACCACTGAGGACGACCTGTACCAGGCTTTCAGCGACGCTAAATTTGACGATACGGTTTCGGCATCCACCAAAGAGGTGTTACGGTACCGCGAGGCTGTCTGGAAAGGATATGAGTATCTCAGGGAGAAGGGACAGTTTGATATCAACTATTTTATCAGCCTGTACCAGGAAATTAAAGAGACCAAAGACGGCATTCGGCCGCCTTTTGCGCAAACCTATATTCGGCAGGGCGGCAGCGGCCCCAATGCCGGGAAGCGCATCTATACGCCGCCCAAAGGAAAAGATATCCTGGAGGACAAACTGGCTAATCTTGTAGAATTTCTGAACGACAAGTCATTGCCGCCCTCCGAACCTCTGCTGAAGATGGCGATAGCGCACTTTCAGTTTGAAGCCATACACCCTTTTCGCGACGGCAACGGGCGCGCCGGACGTATCCTGAACATCCATTACATTACCCACTCGGGCCTGTTGGAACTGCCTATCCTGTACCTGAGTCGATACATCATTGAACATAAGCAGGAATACTATGACACCTTAGCCGGCGTCTCCCAGCGAGGCGACTGGAAAAGCTGGCTGCTGTATATGCTGCGTGCAGTTGAATCCACTGCACGGCTTACCTATCAAAAAGTCAATGATCTGCTGGAAGCCAAGTCAGCGGTGTTGAAAGCTGTGGAATCGGAGAGAACGTTTCAGCGTCCCGACCAGCTTATCGATGCCATTTTTACCCAGCCCTTTACCAAGGTAAGCCATCTGACGGATGCGGGAATGTACGCCGAAAATACGGCCCGTAATTACCTGAATGAACTGTCCGATATGGGGGTACTGGAAAAGAAACAGATCAAGGGCCGCCATTATTATCAGAACCGTGAACTGGAACATATTTTGGCGTATTAATCGAAATAGAGCCCTCTCGGCGGTTTGCCGAACCCCCTTGTCCATCTCAAACCATGATCGGCCTCCCCTCGAGGGGAGGCTTCTTAACTCTTTCATCCTGTCCAGCCAGCGTTCTAAAAATCCGCCTCCCAGCTAGCTTAGCTGTCTTCTAGACAGCTTTAAACGATGTTAGCCTGGTCATTCATGGCTAGCCGTAGGCGCAGAGGAACTGGAATAGCTTGGTTTTATTCCCCTTTCCTCCCGCCCCCGTTTACCCTACTCCTTATTTCTTCAAATAAGCTGCCAGGTCACTGATAGTTTCGATACCCAACCGCTCAGCCTGCTCCCGCCGCATGATGAGGGCATAGGTGTTCTCAAAACCCAAGGGCTTCTCCCACCGGATGCCAAACTGTTTCCTCATGTGCCGATCGACATAACCGTAAACGGCCGCAGGGGCATTCCCCAGGCTGTCAGCTGTAGATTTATCCGTATTCAGCAGCACATGCAGGCCCGTCCCGGTATACTCGGGGTACATTTGGATTTCATCATTGTCAAGGGCCCGAAAAACGATCTGGGTGCCAGCCAGGCCGGTCCGCAATCCCACAACGGCATCGGTATAATTTTCAATGAGTATGCGGTACAGGTGAGCCAGGATAAACTGTTCGGTCTGCAGCTTGCCCCCGATCAGCATGTCCGGAGTGCCCTCCCGATCAACACCGGTTTTGAATCCCTCCTTTTGCAAAAATGCACGCGCCACCGCTGCTTCGTCTTTTTGTTGATAGTCGACCTCGCTGTTCAGCCCGGTCATCGTCTCGGTGTCAATTTTGCCGGCCAGCATGTTAATGGCCTGGACTATTTCGGGATGCCTAGCTGCAAAACGTTCCTTCACGATGGGAGCACATTCATAGGGAGGAAAATAATGCTTATCATCTTTGAGCACCTTGAGGTCAAAAGCTTTAATGCGTCCGTCGGTTGAATAGCCCACAATCACATCTACCTTGCTATTCCTGAGGGCGTCATACATCAGGGAAGCGTTCATCTCTACGGTGGGGATGTCAAGATCATAGCGTTCGGTCAGGCCCCGGTAGCCGTCGGCACGCTCTAAAAACTCGGGAGGCACTCCAATACGGAAATCCGATTTTACAAATACCGACGAAAGGGAATAAAGCGATACAAAGACCAACACCGTAACAAGGCCATATCCGAGCGGCTTCAAGATATTGGTAACATTTCGTTCCATGAGCCCCAGCAAAAAATCAAATCCCAGGGCAAGGAGAGCAGCGGGAACGGCTCCGGCCATAATCATGACGGCGTTATTCAGCGCAATTCCCCGAAAGATAAATTCTCCCAGTCCCCCTGCGCCGATGAGCGCACAAAGCGTAGCCACCCCCACATTGATGACCGTGGCCGTTCGAATCCCTGCGAAAATCACCGGCATTGCCAGCGGAAGTTCTACTTTCCGAAGAATTTGCCCGGGGGTCATACCCATGCCCCGGGCCGCCTCTACCACAGATTCATCCACCTCCTTAATCCCGGAGTAGGTGTTTCGCACGATGGGCAACAACGCATATAAGAATAGAGCCACCAGTGCCGGCAGGGCGCCAATGCCCAGCAGGGGCAACATAAATCCCAGGAGAGCAATGCTGGGGATCGTCTGAATTACGCCCACGATGCCCAGCAGCGTTCCCGATGCCTTTTCAAACTTTGTTGCCAGTAATCCCAGGGGAAGGCCGATAACCACTGCCAGCAGCAGGGAAGCGAAGGTCAATCCAATATGCTCTGCGGTCTGACGAAGGATTTCTGCCTGGTTGGATACGATAAAATGCCCAAAATCAGTCATCGCGATCCCCGGATTTTAGCTGTAGCTTGTACTGTTGGAATCGGTTTAGCAAAGCAGAGAACCCCAGTGATTCCCTGACATGGCCATCCGCCCGTCGTATAATCACCGGGTTTTTACCTGCGGCTTTTTCCAACTTATCGAGAATCACATAAAGAGATTCTGTTCTATCAACCCGGTTTTCATTGTCTTTTTCAGCAACCAGCGGGGGACTCCAATATAACTCGGTCTCTCCCTTTTCCGGCGTCAGAATATCAGCTATGGTTACACTCAACAGCTCCAGCTGAAAACGATTGGATGCAAAAAAGGACCTGACAAAATCATTTTTCGGCCGGAAAAGCAGTTCTTTGGGTGGGCCGACCTGTTGCACCCGGCCCCGATCCAACAGGCAAATACGATCACACATCTCGAAGGCCTCAAACACATCATGGGTGACCAACACTATAGTCTTGTGAATCCGTTCCAGGAGTCGGCTTACCTCTTCCCGAATTTGCTGTTTCGTGATCGGATCCAGCGCCCCGAAAGGCTCATCCATGAGAATAATGGAGGGATTGGCTGCCAGGGCCCGCGCCAGCCCCACCCGCTGCTGTTGGCCCCCGCTCAGGGATGCCGGGCTGCGTTCGGCATACACCCCAGGATCGAGTCCCACAAGGTGCAACATTTCCTCACTCCGGGATTGGACCCGGCGCTCTTCCCAATTGAGCAGCCTGGGAACCGTGGCGACGTTTTCTTGCACAGAATAATGAGGAAAAAGGCCCACATTTTGAATGACATAACCAATCCGGCGGCGCAGCGTTTCGGGATTTTGTGAGGTTGTTTGCTTCCCGTCTATGGATATGGTTCCGGATGTCGGCTCAATCAGCCGGTTAATCATCCGCAGGGTAGTCGTTTTGCCACAGCCGCTTGTGCCGATCAGCCCAAAGGTTTCCCCCTCATTGACGTGGAATGAGATAGTATCCACCGCAGTTGTGCTTCCAAAGACTTTGGTAACGTTGTCAAGCGTAATCATATATGGCGGCATTTGTTCTAAGGAATACTACCATTTTATAAGCAACTTTTGCAACTGTCCTCTGCTCCAGGTTCCCAACATTTCCAATGAATCTGAAATCAGGCCCTCACTTAAGAACAAAATTACCAATTTCTCTATCAAGAGGGGGATTCCGTGGTTCTCGGAAGCTCAGCGTGTGTTCGGCGGGGGGCAGACGTGTCATACCCTCAAGGCACCGGGCATACCCCCAGGCTGATTTGCAGGATAAAGGATCCTACAACCAAAAGGACCAGGATGGCTAAAAAGGCCATCTTCCACAAAGAGGGAGGAGAATCATCCGGTTGTAATCTGAAAAGCTTCATTCTTTAACCATTAAATCGTTACCAACCAACACTGCCCGGTTGTCCCTTGAAAGGGCCAACCACTTTGCTTGTGATCCAGCCGCCATAGAACCCACCGTATTGCCCCCGAACCTTTTCTTCATCGACGAAACAGGCATCCATTTTATGCGCATAAAATGCAACATAGTTCGCTATATCCGAGAACCTGTCTTTGGGCTCGGGATAATACCAGGCAGCTTTTTCGGCAATCCGATCGCCCACGATAACGTCATAATAATGGGCTTTCCCCTTCCATTCACAGTAGGTAGTACCTGAAATTTTCTGCAGGCACTCCATCCGTACATCTTCCGGCGGGATATAATAAACCGGCGGATGGCTTGTCTCCAACACTCTCTTGGTTCGAGTCGAGCGTGCGATTTCCGTGCCGTTGAATACGACTCGTACCAGGGATTGGGTATCCTCCAATTTCGGAGGACGCGGATAGTCCCATACCGATTCCTGTCCGGGACCGGGAGATATTTTTGTCATCATGCCTATCATTTTCTGGTCAAATACTGCAGCGAGAAATAATTGTTTTCATCTGTCCACACCTTGTCCACGGAATACCAGTTGCTGACTAACGTCTTGAAATCCTGTAGGGAATATTTATACGAATTTTCGGTATGAATGGATTCTCCCTTCCTGAAATGAACATCTTCTCCGCCGACACTTACCTTTTGATGCGTGCTTGAAACCAGGTACATCTCAATGCGGCCCTCCTCTTCATTATAGCAAGCGTGGTGCTCAAACAAATCGATATCAAAATTAGCGTCGAGTTCTCTATTCAAGCGGGCCAAAAGATTTTTGTTGAATTCCCCGGTCACTCCGCGGGCATCATTGTATGCGGCCTCAAGTATGGCCTTATCCTTTTTGAGGTCCACGCCGATAAGCATTCCGCTATCTTTCTCTACAAGAGAAGCGATATTCTGCAAAAAGGATCGGGCCCGGTTGGGACGAAAGTTTCCAATCGTCGATCCCGGAAAAAAGATTACCTGCTTCCGGTAATCACCCTTTACCTCAGGCAACTCAAAATGGGAGGTATAATCGGCAAAAACCGGGATAATAGATATGGTGGGATAATCCCTTCGCAACTGACTAACCACCTTTAACAGGTACTGTTCAGATATGTCCACAGGGACATACGCTTTAAGTGAAAGCCTGTCGATCAGCAGACGTGTTTTTTTACTGCTCCCGCTTCCAAGTTCAACAAGCATGGTTTCCGGCCCGATGCAGTTTGCAATATCATCGATGTTTCGTTCCAGGATATTCTTCTCGGTCCTCGTTGGATAATACTCCTCGAGCCGTGTAATTTGCTCAAAAAGTTCGGAGCCCCGCTCATCATAAAAATATTTGCTTGGCAGCTGCTTTTGCGGCTGACGCAACCCGTGCAGAATATCCTCCAGCATAGACTGCCGGCTTACCGTAACTTGATTTTCCATAGCAGTAATTTATATGGTTCGAGCCAGTCGGATACCGTTGAATTGCCACCGGGCATCCGGGTAAAAGAAATTGCGGTAGGTTTTGCGGATATGCGTCTCGGAAGTAGCACACGATCCGCCGCGCAACACATATTGGCTGCACATGAACTTGCCGTTATATTCGCCCAGGGCACCGGGCAGGGGTTTATAGCCCGGATAAGGCTCATACGCACTTTGCGTCCATTCCCAGACGTCGCCATACATCTGTTTCAACCCTTCACCCGACTCCTGCACCGGCTTGGGATGAAAGTGTTCCTGCTCGACAAAATTTCCTTCATAGGGCTTATCACCGGCAGCCACTTCCCACTCGGCTTCATAAGGCAGTCGCGCACCGGCCCACCGGGCAAAGGCATCCGCTTCATAATAACTCACATGCGTTACCGGTTCATGGGGATTCACTTTCTTCCGTCCCCCCAGCGTGTAATAGTACCATTCGCCTTCATGCTTCCGCCAATAAAGCGGGGAATCCCAGCCCTTTTCATTGACCGTAGCCCATCCGTCGTCAAGCCATAATTCAGACCCCCGGTACCCCCCATCCTCCATAAATTCCATAAATTCCCTATTGGTAATCAGGCGATCGGACAGGGCAAAGGATTCGAGGAATTTACGATGCTTTGGATGCTCATTGTCATAGGTATATTCATCGCCTTCATTCCCGATTTCGTAAATGCCTTCATCAAAAGCAATCCAGTTAAGCTCTTCCGGCGGGTTTCCTTCTAACAAATCCAGTTCACGGTAAGCCGGAGCCAGCGGGTTTTGGGCAAACATATACTTGAAATCCGTAAGCATGAGCTCTTGATGCTGTTGCTCGTGATGATTCCCGATTTCAATGACCGGGCCGAATTTGGCCAGTTGCTCCTCAGTAGCCTGCTCAATAAATGCAAGGACTCTCTCATTAACATATTTGCGATACTCATAGACCTGTTTAACCGTGGGACGAGAAAGCAAACCCCGCTTGGATCGTGTGTGCGGTTCCCCGGTCTGCAAATAATACGAGTTAAAAATATAAGAATACTGCGGATGGAGCGATTCGTATCCGGTATCCGCCTCTTTCAGAACAAATGTCTCGTAAAACCAGCTCACATGGGCCAGGTGCCATTTTGTGGGACTGGTATTCTCCATTGCCTGGATAACATAATCTTCGACCTCTAGGGGCTCAGCCAGGTATTCGCTAAAATTGCGAATCTCTTTGAAGCGCTGGCTCAGGTATTTCCT
>JASFMR010000106.1:0-10819 GCA_050117475.1 Balneolaceae bacterium
ATTTGGGACTCGTATTGTTATTGCCTTTGTTGCCCAGTAAAAGTTCGATATGTAGCTTCATTTTCGGTTCCATCTTCTTCCCTTCAAAACCCACTTTTTTGAATTGTATTTTCCCATTTTGATCTATGAAAAAGGTGGTGGGAATACCGTGTACCCCAAAGGCTTGGGTCACTTTTGAATCTTCATCATAATATATGGGAAAGGTGTACTCCTTTTTCTGTTTCCATTTTCGAGCCTCCTTGATGGTATTATCCCATCCACTGTTGAGGATGATAAATTTGACCTCCTGATTGTCTTTAAATTGATCATAAATTTTCTGCATATGGGGGAAGGCTGACATGCACGGCCCGCACCAGGTGGCCCAAAAGTCTAAAATAATTATTTTCCCTTTTAACTTATCTGTATCAATCGGCTTTCCCTTTAAATCGGTGATGGAATCAAGGGCAGGGGCCTCTTTATCAATGCGTCCGCTGTTGAACCTTTTTATCATCTTTTCCCGCCAGGCCGCATCAATCTGTTTAGTCTGAGCTGCGTAACCCTCTTCCGAACCGTTAAAGGCGATATACGCTTCGTTGAGCTTTTTATGCATAGCTTCGTCAGTGGGATCTTTCATCAAGAGAGCTTTGTAGGTATCAAAGGCCTTTTTAGGGCGGTCCGTTCTCATATATAGCTTAGCAAGCTGCCGTTGAGCCGCTTGGGAATCTGATATCTCCATAGCCTGATTGAGATAATCTTCAGCCTTGTCCGGCTCAGATTTATTCATAAAGATGAGGCCATAGGTTGCCAGTATGCTACTCTTAATTTTATTTCTGCGTTTCGTTGCCACAGAATCAGTAACATATCCACCTATAAACCGGTCATCGATAACATAAACCGGGCCCACGTTTTCGTCAGGAATGGCTTCCATTGCTTTTTTTACATACGATTGAGCAAGCTCAAGGCTGTCTCCCTGTTCCGCGAAACCCTTTGCAAGATTATTATACTGTTTGGCTTTCCACGGCCATTCACTCATTGATGCTTTGTGGGCATATACCGCCATTTTTTGGACATTATTTTCTTCACGGTAATAATCAAAAAGCATTTCATAGCAATTGCTACGAGTAAGTTTGGTATCCGTTTTTTGGGCGACTTTTTCAAGTGCTTCCAACTTTTTTGGGGAATGGTCCATGTCACGGGCTTTGGAATAGAGTCTACGGATAGCATCCTGGCTTTCTGGATGATTTTTAATTAAGGCATTTCGTAAAGAATCTGCTTTTGATTTTTCGCCCATGATGCTATAGGCTGAAATCACCTTATCAAGTATAACCACCGAGTCAGGACCTTCCCGGTATTTCTTGTTGATCATATTATCAACTCTTCGCCGTATGCTCTCTTCACGGGAATGATCTATATCCATTTTTTTCTTAAGAATACGAAGTTGCATCAACCAATCATCAGGATCCCTTTCAAGTTGTTTTTGATAGATTCCAAGAATTAAAGAATCACGCAGGTGCTTGTTTTTATAGCGATCATGTAAACTGAAGCGCTTTCTGCTGTAAGCGCCATCTACAGGTTGGTCATTGTTATTATATATCATTGTTTCATAATAGTGACCTCCGGGTCCTTTGTCGACTGTCGTGTCACTCTTGAAGTAGAAACAGGAAAACTTAGCATAATCGGGAACTACCCAGGAGATCGTCCATTTTTTCCCATGTTTCTGCATCTCCAGGGAGTCGGGCTTTTGATAGAATGTTGAATAGCCGAATACGAGTTTTAGATTCTCAGGATCTTGAAGTTTCGCTCCCGGCGCATCCGAATAGTAACTGATGGTAAGGGTATCACCGAACTCTGGTTTTGGTGGTGATACAGTGACCACGTTTTGAGCAATTGAAGTTGAAGAAAGCGCCAAAATCCCGATGATACCGCTCAATAATCTTGATGATATACTCATAAGCACCTCAGAATATTATTGAAATAGCATTTTTGGTACTTACAAAGTCTGCCGCTGATTATCAAGCGGGATAGCCTATAGCCTTTGAAATACGATTTCGTAAAGCTTTAACAATTGGTTGCCTGGAAAGAGTGGCGTCAAAGGGTTCAATGAAAATGGTTTTCAAATGCTGGTGATCGGCCTGACGAAAACGGTCATAAAGTTCATGCGCCATCCTCCTGTAATCTCCGTTGTAATTGATAATGTTACCCGCAGATTTCAAATTTTGATTGTGAATCAGGTATAGAGCATTTGAATCCTTTTGGGCCTTTCCCTCAAGCCACTTTACCATAGCCTGTGGGGAATAGTGAGTATACTTGGTGCCCGGACTTTTTGCTGCTGTATCATCCGCAGAAGGTTGTGCAAAGATAATTTCCTTTTTGATTATATTCGAAATTTCTTCCAGGCTGACAGCACCCGGTCTATAGATAGTGTAAGGTTCTGCAGAGATATCCAGCACGGTTGATTCCAGTCCAATATCGGTTTCACCCGCATCAATTACCGGAAAGTCATCTCCAAAATCTTCTTTCACATGTACCGCCTTTGTGGGACTTGGCTTGCCCGAAGAGTTTGCACTGGGAGCTACCAGCGGGCCCGTCCGTGAGATTAACTCTTGAGAAAGGGGATGCTTGGGCCAGCGAAGGGCAACAGTGTCTAGACCGGCTGTGATAATATCCAGAACTTCTGGCTTTTTTGGGAAAATGAGCGTCAGTGGCCCAGGCCAAAAATATTCCATGAGTTTACGGGCGTCTTCAGAGATAATATTGGCAAAATCTTCTGCCATCTTGATGGAACAAATATGGACAATAAGTGGATTATCTGGCGGACGTCCCTTTTGAGCAAAAACTTTTTGAATCGCTGACCGATTCCAGGCATCCGCCCCAAGTCCGTATACCGTTTCTGTGGGGAAGGCAACAATTTCTCCTTGTCTAATTAGCTTTACGTATTTGTCAAGCAAAGCTTACCTCTTTTTTATGAGCTTCAGAAAGTTCCTTTAAAAAATCCGTAGCTGCCCTGAGGTTCGGAATGTCATGGATGACAAATCGAACTTTTTCATCTTTCTGAATAACTTCGAACTTATCTTTGGCTGTTTCCTGGACAGATTTAAGCAATTTTTGGAATCTTTTTCCATAAAATTCTTCACCCAGCTCTGAGTCGTGATTTGGACAACTCAGCCACATGCGGTTTGATCGAATACGGGCTTTGGTAAAAAACAATTGGGAGGCGTAAAGTTTGATGACAGCCGAGGTTATGAGGTTTTGTGTAGCTTGAGGGATAGGGCCAAAGCGATCTTTTATTTCTTCTTTCCAGTCTTTTATTTCTTCCAGTTTATTTGCCCCGGCCAGTTTTCGATATAGATTGAGACGTTCTACATTATCGGCAACATAATTGCTTTCGAGCAGGGCGGGGAGGTCAAATTCCACCTGGGTTTCCGGTAGCTCGATTTCAACTTCCACGTCACTGAAAACATCACTGAACTCTTGCTCTTTGAGTTCCCTGACGGCATCATTCAAGATTTTTTTGTATAACTCAAAGCCCAGATCATTGATAAAGCCACTCTGCTCAGCACCAAGGATATCCCCGGCACCTCGAATATCCAAATCGCGCATAGCAATATTGAAGCCGGATCCAAGATCCGAAAATTCTTCGAGTGCCAGCAGACGTTTCCGGGCTTCTTCGGTAAGGGTTTGTATTGGAGGCGTTATAAGATAACAAAATGCTTTTCTGTTCGAGCGGCCCACACGCCCCCGGAGCTGATGAAGTTCAGCCAGCCCAAAACGGTCAGCTCTATTGATAACCATGGTATTAGCGTTCGGAATATCAATGCCATTTTCGACGATATTTGTAGAAACCAGTACATCAAATTTATGATCGTAGAAATCTTCAATAATCTTTTCGAGCTTGCTGGAAGTCATTTGTCCGTGAGCAAAACGTACTCGTATGTCGGGTATCAGTTGTCTCACCATATCGGATATAGCTTCAATATTCTTGACACGGTTATGAATAAAGAAGACTTGTCCACCGCGCGAAACTTCCTGCGTTATAGCGTCTCGAATAAGCTCTTTGTTAAAGCTGTGAATCTCTGTTTGAACGGGCTGACGGTTAGGAGGGGGAGTATTAATGATGCTTAGATCGCGGGCGCCCATCAACGAAAATTGTAGTGTTCTTGGGATGGGAGTAGCCGTGAGGGTTAGTACATCCACCGTAGCCCGATATTCTTTGAGTTTTTCTTTAGTTTTTACTCCAAACCGCTGTTCTTCATCTACGATTAAGAGCCCAAGGTCATCAAATTTAACATCTTTGGATGTCAAACGGTGTGTCCCTACGATGATATCTAGTTTACCTTCCTTTAGTTCCTTGAGCGTTTGTTTTTGTTGTTTTCGTGTCCGAAATCGTGAGATGACCCCGACTCTGACCGGAAAATCTTTCATCCGCCGCGCAAAAGTTTTGTAATGCTGGTCGGCCAAGATGGTTGTGGGGACCAGGACGGCTACTTGTTTATTATCCATAACGGCTTTGAATGCCGCACGCACAGCAACTTCTGTTTTCCCAAATCCTACATCCCCGCAAATGAGACGATCCATCGGAGTATTAGTTTGCATGTCCGACTTAACAGCTTCAATAGTTTCTCTTTGGTCCGGGGTTTCTTCAAATTCAAATCTGGCTTCCATTTCGGTCTGCCAAGAATTGTCCTGGGAAAATTTGAATGCTTCCTGTGATTTCCGCTTGGCATACAGCTTGATAAGGTCTCTGGCGATATCCTTGACCTTCTTTTTAGTCTGGGCCTTTTTGCGTGCCCATTGCCCTGACCCCAATTTAGTAATGCGAGGCTGTGTACCTTCTTTTCCCGAATATTTTTGGATTTTATGCAGGCTTGTGACATTTACATAGAGCAGTGAATCTTCCTGGTAACGAAGCACCACAGATTCTTGTTCAACATCACGAACCTTAATTTTCTTGAATCCGGCAAACTTACCCACCCCGTAGTCAACGTGAACTACATAATCACCGATATTCAAGTCTCGGAGCTCTTTGAATGAAATCCCGCCCGAGTGGCGCTTTTTTCTAACTTTGGGTCGGTGATATCGATTAAAGATTTGGTGATCCGTGTACACGGCCAACCTTTGCTCATTTAGGGTAAATCCTTCATGAATGGTTTCTACCGAAAGATGATAGCGAAAGTTTTTAGAGGGGTCACCGAGTAATTCTTCGAAACGGTCTCTTTGTCCCTCATTATCGCAAAGGATATAGGTATCAAAGCCTTGTTTACTCAACGTTTCGATATTTTCGCGCAACAGTTTTATGCTACCATTGAAATCGGGTTGAGGGCTTGCTTCAAGACGGTATTGCCAATCCGCCTTCTTGTCCTTAGAAAATCCTCCCAGGCATACTGTGGTATTATTAGAAAAAGATGCTTGCAGTTCATCGGGCCCAAGATATAGCTGTTCCGGCGGCAATATTTTTCCATCAGAGCGATGCTCAGCAAATTTCTCTGATGCTTTTTCAAAACGATTTGTAATTTCAGCTTTAATTAGCGACTCGTTAACAAGTACAATAACCGTATCATCGGAAAAATAGGAGGGCAGACCGCGTTTATTACCCTCGCTAAGAGTTGATGCATTGGGTACAAAACGTACGGTATTCAGAAAAGAGATCGAACGCTGAGAGTCGGGATCAAACTCACGGATAGAATCAATTTCATCTCCAAAAAACTCCAGCCTTATAGGGTATTCCCCAGAAAACGGAAAGACATCCAGAATGCCGCCTCGATGGGCAAACTCTCCCGGCTGATTTACGAACTTAACGGGATCGTAGTCTTGGTCAACAAGCATCTCTTTCAGCTTGTCAGGTTCTACCGTGTCACCGTTCGTTATAATTATGGATGCTTTTGTAAAAACTTCCGGCGGAGCTACTTTCTCGAAGATGGCCGGTGCAGAAGTGACAAGGACCGACTTAGGGTTATTTGTTATTTTTTCCAGTACTTCAGAACGTTGTACTACCAGCGAACTGTCCGTAATTTGTTGCTTGTCGTAGGGTTTGTGACCAGTAGCCGGGAAATAGCTGGCCTGATCAATACCAAGTGCTTCAAGGTCGCTCTGCATAAATTCCGCCGATTCCGAATCCGCATAAATAACAACCACCTTTTCGTGCTGGAGGGCTAATTTTGCAACCAGGAATGCAGGGGTTGATCCAACAAAGTGATCTAGAAATATTGTATTTTTGTCTTTAATGTTGGAGTGGAGGACGCGCCAGGGTATTTGGGCAGAAAATGACTTTAAGACCGACTGTAAGGCCATGAAAAGGAGAAAAAATTATCTTTATATTTGCTACTTGCTTAATTAACAAAGATAAGCATTTAAATGGTTCTTATTTGATGAGATTGTGTCCTCCTATGAGCGCAAGTATATAAATAGCTTATTCAACAGCATTACGGAAGACAAATCGATCGGAAACAATGGAAAGGACCAAAAATAGAATGCCGGGTAACAAAAATCGCGGGTAAAGATCTTTATAGTCGGTATAGATTACTTCTTCAATCTTGGTTTTTTCAAGCTTGTCTATCTGATCGTATATATTTTCAAGTTTGCTTGTATTGGTAGCCCGGAAATACTCTCCACCGGTCATATTAGCAATTTTCGTTAGCATCTCTTCGTCAATGTCTACCTTCACATTTTGGTAACGATTCCCAAAAATTGGGTCCTTCACGGGATAGGGGGCCGTACCTCTGCTGCCTGCTCCAATAGTATAAATCTTAATACCATAGGTAGCAGCAAGATCAGCCGCTGTCACGGGATCGATTTCGCCCGAGTTGTTCTGTCCATCAGTGAGTAGGATAATCACCTTGCTCTTAGCCTTACTTTTTTTTAAGCGGTTTACAGCTGTGGCTATCCCCATTCCGATAGCTGTACCATCTTCGACAACACCCATTTCAACATCCCCTAATAGCCGTTTAAGCAAATCATAGTCTAAAGTAGGAGGGACCATTGTGAAACTTTTTCGGGCAAAGAGGACAAGGCCAATACGATCAGAGACTCTTTTATTGATAAAATCGGTGGCTACATTTTTAGCGGCTTCCAATCGATTGGGCTTAAGATCTTCAGCTTTCATTGAGGTTGAAATATCCAGATCAAGTACGATATCAATACCTTCCGCATTTCGTTCAACGGTGGTATTTTTGTACTGTGGTCGGGCCATGGCAAGTATAACCAGGGCAAAAGCAATGCATTGTAAAAAAGGGGCAAGCCAAATTCCGTAAGAACGCCAGTTCCCGGTAATATCTTTTAGAATTGAGGTATCTGAAAAGGTGAGGCTGGGTTCTTTTTTAGAAATATATTTCCAAATATGGAAGCCGGCGATTGGAATAAGCAGCAGAAGAAGCCAGAGCCATTGTGGGTTTGCCCAACTCATGAAGTTACCTCCTCAGTTTTTTCTTGTTCTTCCATGAAACGCTGGCGTTCCGCTTCAACCTTACTCATATGCTTACGGCGCAAATGTTCGATACGTGCACCGTCTACTTCCCGAGCCCGTTCTAAAAAGTTATAAGCTTTCTTTAGCGCACGATCAGCCTGGTCAGGGGTGGGGGTAAATTTTGCAAATTTGACCATGTCTGCTTCCTGGAGAACGGATCGGGTATCAGCCACTAGGTTTTCATCGATTGCACCGGCTTTTAGCATATTCAGTAGTTCTCTGCTGGTTGATTCAAGTGCAGGAATATTATAGAGTGACTCGTAATATTGGCGAATCGCGTCCCCAAGGCGGATATAAAATTTCTTGTATTCTTCCCGACTTGAAAACTCCATCTTGTCAAGTTCTTTGATTGCCCGTTGAAATTCGTGCAAAGGATTAACAAAGGGAACAGGTTTGAATGTTTTTGGTTCTTTTGGCTGCTCTGCTTCCTGTTGTTTCAAATAGTACCGGTAGATATAATAGCCTACCCCAGCTAAGACAATAACTGCTAGAATATAAGGCCACCAGGCGGATGCAAAATCAAAAATCGGTTTAAGAGGGCGCAATTTCTGATCATTTTTAGCCAGCACCGTTTTAAAGGCTATGGGTATTGGGTTGGTATACAGAGTAGTGGTATCCTGTTGCTGCACAAGATGTACAGCCAAGGCCGGAATGGTAGTGTCAGAAGTTCCAAAGAATTGCAGTTTAAAGGATACGCTATCTTTAAAAGAAGAGACCTTATACTGCTTGCGGGAACGAATTTCAAAACTGGTGCCAAAATCCGAAGAGTCTGGAAAAACTACATCGTCATACTCTTTGTTTCTGTTCAATGTTATAGCGTAATCAAAAACATCACCTACCTTCAGTGAGTCCACGGTGGTGAACTCTTTAACGCTTTGTGCTTGTGTCAAAAAGGGAAAGAGGCCCAAAAAACAGAGAGCTGCTAAAAAAAAGTATTTCTGTAATTTAATTTTTGCCACTGTTATTATGAAGAAATTGTTAAAAGCTTAAAAACAGTACATCGTTATAATTATTGTACACAGCTAAGAGGCTGGCGCTAAAAATAGAAAAAATCTATCCATTCAGAAAAGAATGAGATTAATGGTGGATATAATTTTTTGTGCAATGAGGTTCGGAAAATGGTATGTTTATAAAACAGAAATATAAACAAATGCAGGATATGCGCAGCACTTTAGTTTTAGGAGTGGTTTTAGGGGGTATTCTAGTAGGATGCAAACCAAACAAGAAAACGAAAATCCCTACGCAAAAGCCCAAAGTTCAACCGGTTGATTCCTCGATTTCGCGTGCATTGGATGCCTTCGGCCAACCCGTAGATAGTATGCGAGTAAAGGAGCACGAAGTAAAACGAAATGAGAGCTTTTACCGTATCCTTTCTAAATATGATTTTAGTCCACAACAAATTTATTCGGTAACCCAGAAAGCCGGAAATATTATTGATTTGAGTAGTCTCAAACCAGGACAACGGTACCTTACATATGCTTTTGCTGATAGCGGATCGGTGCTTAAAAAAATGGTTTGGCAACCTAATCCCGTTGACTATGTCGTTTTTGATTGGAAACCCCATTCTTTTGAGGTTTATAGGGCAGCACGGCCCCTAACAACCGAGTCGGCTGTTACAAGCGGTGAGATCGACAACTCACTATACGAAACTATTGATAGAGAAAAGGCAAGCCCTTTACTGGCATATGAAATGGCTAACATTTTTGCCTGGGAAATAGATTTTTACAGTTTGAGAGAGGGGGATTCTTTCAAAGCACTTTATAATCAGCGATATATTGATGGCAAATTTTATAGCGTTGGAGCTATCAAAGCTGTTGAATTCACCTCGCGGGGGAAGATTTATAAAGCATATAAGTTTATAAAGGGCGGGATTGACGGTTATTTTAACGAAAATGGCGAAAGTGTTCAAAAAGCCCTGCTTAAAATGCCTTTTAAATTTAGTCATCGCATAAGTTCTCATTATTCTGAACATCGTATGAATCCGGTTCTTCATCGAAGAATGCCTCACCACGGGGTTGATTACGCTGCACCGGTGGGAACCCCTGTATTATCAACCGGAGACGGTACGGTATTGGAAGCTCATTACGGAGGGGCAAGCGGTAATATTGTAAAGGTACGGCATAATGGAACTTATACTACGGCATATATGCATTTAAGGCGATTTGCTCGAGGGATCCACCCCGGTAAAACAGTAAAGCAGGGGCAAGTCATTGGTTATGTGGGATCTACCGGCCGTTCTACCGGGGCACATCTGGATTACAGGATTTATAAAAATGGCAGGGCAGTAAATCCACTTACCGTCGAATTGCCCTCTGCTGAATCCGTCCCGGATAGTTTGATGGGGGCTTTTTTAAAAGTTCGGGACTCTCTTGATCATGAAATGAAAAGATTACGTATAGAGCAACAGGCCGATCGCCGTGCCATTTCTCAGGTTGCTAAATAACAGGCACCCGAGTTTTTCTAATAACGTTGCATGCGACGACGAAAAAAAGACATCAAGGGTTTGATATACGATTCATTTGTCTCCAACTCTATGGTATCAATTTTCATACGCAGAAAGTGGTCACGCAACCGTTTCTTATGCGCGATGCGATTTTTACGGTAGCGATTCCTCAATTTCTCGCTGGAGGTATCTACAAGCACTTCTTCACCCGTTTCGGCATCTTTAAGCGGGAGCAGGCCCAATTTTGGCAACTCATCCTCAAGCTTGTCATTGATAAAGATATTTACAAGATCGTGCTTCCGATTGGTAATTTTCATTTGGCGGTCGTAATTCTTGTCTTGAAAATCGCTTGCCAAAATTACAATTGCTCTGCGATTCAGCAGTCGATTTACGTATGCCAGCGCTTCGCTAATATCGGTACCGGTTCCTTTTGGTTCTGTTGTTAAAAGTTCCCGGATTAAACGAAGCACATGCAGGCGTCCTTTTTTGGGCGGGATAACTTTCTCAATTTCGTCCGTGAATAAAACCAGACCTACCTTATCTCCGTTTTTGATGGCACTAAAAGCAAGAACGGCACAAATCTCAATTGAAAGTTCCATTTTGCTTTGGTTATTACTCCCGAAAATGCCGCTTTGCGAGATATCAACACAGAGCATCAGGGTCTGTTCGCGTTCTTCCTCAAACTGTTTAATGAATGGTTCGCCGGTTCGTGCGGTTACATTCCAATCAATTTGGCGGATATCATCCCCGTAAGTATATTCGCGGACTTCAGAAAACTCCATTCCTCTTCCTTTGAAAGCTGATTGGTATTCACCTCCAAAAATATTATTGACCATTCCCTTTGTTCGAATTTCAATCTTTCGAACTTTTTTGAGAACCTCTTTTGAAATCATGTTCAGTTATTTGGCTTAATGATGATTAGAAGGATACGAGAATTC
>JASFMR010000107.1:0-10397 GCA_050117475.1 Balneolaceae bacterium
GACATGCCATTGGCATGGCTAAACATAGCCTTTCCCATTGCCTAATTTCAGGTCTGAAAATTATCGGTAATTACCTTCTATCACAGCTGGCCGTAGCAGTGCGCATGCAGGGTTGTACATACTAAAGATGCCGCAAGCCTGAGACTTGCGGCATCTATTTCAAGAAATAAAACATTCAGAATCTATTACACAGGACTGGACTACTCTTTCTCCATTTCCCGTTCTTTGAAATCCTCATCAAAGTAATGATACCATTTCCTAAAAGGGCGGAACGCATTTTCGGGGTCAAAGGGACGCTTGTATTCGCTTTTTCGGCATTCTTCGCTACAGCAGCCTTCCATCATTTTAGCGCCCTCTTCGGAGCAGACAAACAGCTCGTTGCACTCCATATTCGCGCAATTGATATAGGTATCGGCCGGCTTTCCGGTGATCTCGCATCGGGCGATGGGTTCCATATCATCCTCGTTAACCGGCACTACCAGGCGGTCGTCGAAGACGAAGCATTTACCTTTGAAGTGCTCACCCCCTTCTTCCTTTGAATAGCGCAGGATACCCCCGTGCAGCTGGTTCACATCGTGCCAGCCTTTCTCTTTCATCAAGACCGAAAACTTTTCGCAGCGGATTCCCCCGGTGCAATACATCAGTACTTTCTTGTCTTTATCAATCTTTTCTTCCACATCATCAAGCCACTTGGGAAAGTCGTAAAAATTCTCCACTTCGGGTGTAATAGCTCCCTCGAAATGCCCAATCTTTGACTCATAATCATTTCGTACATCAATGACTACATAATCTTCATCCGATTCCATTACTTCTCTCCACTCATGAGGCTCCAGGTATTTTCCACCGTTAGCGGGGTCCACACCGTCTTTATGAATGGCAACCAACTCTTCACGGGTTTTACATTTCAACTTTGCAAATGGAATATAGTCGCTGATTTCTGTTTTAAAATCAATGCCGGCGAAGCCGGGGATACTCGCCAGGTGTTCTTTGTACCGGGCGACCTGCTCGGGAGTCCCTCCCAAAGTTCCGTTGATGCCTTCCTCACCTATATAGATTCGTCCCTTTACGCCCAGGTCCTTACAAAACGCTTTGTGTTCGGCGCAGAATCCTTCAGGGTCGTCAATGTGATTAAATTTATAATAGAGGATTACTTCGTACATCTGATTCTTATTTTTTTGCTTATCCACTAAAGTGAATTTTACAAGATTAAGTGTCATACTGATTTTATTTCAGCATGACATGGGAATTATTTGCGAGGCCCGCCGCTTACACAAAGAAATATACTTGGCGGTATCATTATTTGCAGGTGTCAAAATTAAGGGTATTTTTGGAAGAAATGAACTCTTTTTGCTTCCCAATTATTGCCTACTGATGAAGATTTGCTTCCGGTCATTACTGCTGGTTACTGTTTTCCTGTTCATTTCGTTACATCTTAGGGCCCAACAGCGTTTGAATATCCAGGAAAGGTCTCCCAACCCCGTCTTCCAGAAAATCGACCAGGCTTATCGGGAAGGCAAGCTGAGTCTGGACCAAAAAGTCCGGTATAAAATATATGCAGGGAAAGCTCCCCAAAAGCTACCTGCCGAGTTTAAATCAAAAAATACCCTGCCGCTAAAATGCGGCACACCGGCGGTGACCGATTTTTACCGAAACAAGAACCAACTTTCAGCAGCGACCGTCACCGAGATTGAGTCGGAATTGAAGCCTGGCCATATCCAGGGTTCCCAAACATACCAGTCCCCGGGCGGCAAATTCCTGGTTCATTACGAAACGTCCGGCAGCGACGCCGTCCCAAGCAATGATGCCGACAATGACGGCATTCCCGATTATGTGGAAGAAGTAGCCGCCGCCGCCGATTCATCCTATCGCCATGAAGTCGGCACCCTTGGCTATCCAGATCCCATCCCGAGCGGAGGAACCTACGATGTGGAAATCCTGAATTTACAGTACCTGTATGGTCAAACCTATACTGCAAACGGGACCACCCGCATTCAGATTGAAAACGATTTTTCTGAAGGCTTCCCTTCAAATACGGACCCTGAAGGCGATCAGATTGGCGCCATAAAAGTGACCATGGCGCATGAGTTCAAGCATGCGATAAATTATGTTATCAATCACTGGAGCGGCGAACCTACCCATTGGGGCGAAATGGACGCCACCCTGGAAGAGGAACTCGTCTACGACAATGTCAACGATTACTATAACTACCTTCGAAACAGTGGTTCCATTTTCATCAGTCCCCAGAACTCTTTTTACCCCGGATCATACTATCACGTAACCTGGGCACTGTTTTTCGAGCAAACATACGGCTCCCAATTCTGGCCTGAGGTCTGGCAAATCATTGGCAGCAATCCCAATATCAGTATGGTAGAGGCCATGAGTCAGCAACTGGGCGGACGTGCTAAGTTTGACCGGGCATATATCCAGTCGGAGCTTTGGCATTATGCTTCCGGGACTAAAAATTCAATCGGGGATTTTGGTTTTGAGGAAAAAGAGAATTATCCAAATTCGGCTATCAATGGACGATTTACCGGTATCGATAGTCTGAAAACACCCATTGACATACCGGCTTTTGCGGCCCATTACATAGAACTGGAGCCGGGCATTCAAGGTGAAGGAGCAGTAAACGTGAACTTCTCATTTTCCGGGCATTTTACCGGTATGGGGCTTATTGCCGAATTTAGGGACGGCACCTATGATGTCCTGACAAAACTCGGAGAAGGCAACTTGAAGCCCCAAACCATAAAAACCAATTGGGAGTGGTCAAAAATTAAGCGCATTGGCATCATTGCTACCAACAGCAGTGACCAGTCATCTTCAGAATATATAGCCAAAGCCTATCCCAGCATCCCGGATCGAATCACCTTGAAGCAAAACTATCCCAACCCCTTTAACCCGGGAACAACCATTCAATTCACTCTTACTGATGAAACCAAGGTTCAGCTAAGAGTATATGATATAGCCGGGCGACTCGTTAAAACTCTGCGTGATGAGAAGCTTCCCGCCGGATATTACCAGGTTCCTTTCGACGGCTCCGATATCGCCTCAGGCGTTTACATCTACCAATTAGTTACCGACCAAGAGAAAATTTCCAAGAAAATGACGTTGATTAAGTAAGCAAAACGAGAGACGGAAGAAGGCAAACGGTAGATAAAAGATAGAAAAATGGAGGTAAGTTAATTTTTGTAAGGATTCATTCACTTGCAGGTCTTACCAGTAAATGATTAATGGAATTAATGTTTAAAAGGCTCAGAAAATGATGTCTTAAATCTGCCTTTTGCCGTCTACCCTCTTACAACCCCAAATCCTTAGCAGGTAGTATCTTACCCGTCACTTCCCCAAAACCGATGCGGTAATCATCCGTATCCGCATAGCCGGTCATCGTCACCCGGTCACCGTCCTGTAAAAATGTCCGTTTTTCCCCGTTGGGAAAACTGAGCGGGTTCTCACCTTTCCAGGATAGCTCCAGCATACTGCCATACGAATTCTTGTCCTTGCCGCTGATGGTTCCTGAAGCATACAAATCGCCGGGACGAACGTTACAACCCGTAATCGTTTGATGAGCCAGCTGCTGGCAAATGTTCCAATACAGGTTTTTAGCATTGGATGCACAAATCTTATGAGGCTTCTCCATCTTTTGACCCTGCAAAAAGACGTCCAGGTTAATGTCAAAGGTCCAATTCCCTTTGGATCTCAGGTATGGGAGCGGCTCGGGATCCTGCTTTGGACCTTCAATACGAAATGGTTCGAGTGCTGCCAGCGTAACAATCCATGGAGAAACCGAAGTAGCCCAGTTCTTGGCCAGGAACGGACCCAGCGGCTGGTACTCCCACTTCTGGATGTCACGGGCACTCCAGTCATTTACCAGCATCAACCCAAAGATATGTTCGTGAGCCTTCTTTACCGGTATGGGATTTCCCAAAGCGTTACCGGGACCGGTCACGAACCCCATTTCGAGCTCAAAATCAAGTAATTTACAGGCATCAAAGACAGGCGTGTCATCGCTGTCAGGCGGTAAAATCTGCCCCTGTGGACGATGCAGGTCCGTTCCGCTTACCACTACCGAGCTAGCCCGCCCGTGATAGCCGACCGGCAGATGTTTCCAGTTAGGCTTCAGTGCATTTTCGGGATCACGAAACATGCTGCCGACGTTGGTAGCGTGCTGCTCTGAAGAATAAAAATCGGTATAATCGCCGATATCCGCCGGGAGCATCATCTCGACTTGGCTCATAGGCACCAACACCCGCTCCCGCAGAGAGCTATTGTCTCGCAATGTGGGTTCATCAGCGCTCAGCAACGTACTGATATAACTGCGGGCCTCAGCCCATGCTTCGGCCCCGAGTTCCATAAATTTATTCAGCGTTCGTTCCCGGAACACGTGCTTGCCATCCAACCGGGGACCATTAAAAACACCTGCAGCGTCCAGTTCTGCAAGGTTAACTACATAATTACCAATAGCAGTACAAATAAAAACTTCCCCGGTTTCTTTTGAACGGGCGACACCATAAGGAAGGTTTTGAATGGGAAAATGGGATTTGGAATCTACGTCAACAAAGGATTTAAGATTGGGATCGTTGGTTGGGTGCATCGTACAAATTTTGGATTAAAAATTTCGAATTGTTACTAAATATTTGAGAATCTATAAGAGCCCAAGGCCTTGCAAATCTTCGCGCGGCTCGTCAAAGCTACAGCTGCCGTATGAAATTAATGCCACTTCTCTCAATTTGCTTATCTCATTCGTTGAGACAGTCAGGTCCTTCCAATGAAAACCGTCATCGGTAAATTGAAAATGATCAGGATCTTCCTCTCTTAAGATCTCTGACAATTCTTCGTCATTGAGATCATAAGCATAGCCAAGCATGCCCCCTCCGAATACATTGAAAAAACCATACATCTTGGTTTGTACAGAATCGGCATAATGCCTGATCGGGTGATGTAAACCTGCAGTAGCTTTTAGTGCAACATTGACTTCGCGAGCTTTGTTGAGCGAAAAAGCAACTTCTTCTACAGAGGGAAACATATGCGCTTTTATCCCGCCACAGCGAAGCTTGAACGCGGTCTGATGAACGTGCTTTCCCTCAAAGCTTTTCTCATGGTCGCCCATTACCTCAAGGACTAAGCCAACTTCCTTCTTCCAGTTTTCCTCGAAATATGCCTCGAAAAAAATGTGGTTTGGAGTCAATGCAGAACCATCAAACACTTTGGAAGTTTCTGAATAAACATCGGACAACAGGCCCGTGTCATTGGCAAAAACCGCCTCCCGGGGCAGCTTGATTTCCAAAATATCGGTCGTCACACGTTCACCATGCTTTTCATGAAACCGTATAACTTCCTCAGCAAGCTCCTGTATATGCTCTTTAAATTCGGCTAAGGTTTCTGTTCCCTTGCCCAATACCGAGAAAGCAAAAGGGCCGCCTTCCGAGAACAGCGTATCGCCATAAGGTTCGAGTTCCTTCAAACGTGAAGCCGGAATAATAAACCGGGAAAGCATCCAGGCATCTTCTGTTTTCCTGTATCTACTGTAATTTTGGATAGAGGTATCAAGGGAAAGATCTGCCGGCGGAAAAAGTCCCGCATAGTCGATAATCCCTTTCATAAAAGCTCTAAAACTTCCTTTCATTAGTTTTTTTTAACAGTTACAGCCATTATCGACGGCCTTAAGTTGTTCGATTTGGTGAAGAAAAGCAATCAATGAAGCGTAACCAAATCCAGTATGATTGCATCGGCAATTTTGATACCTACATCAGTTAAAACAATGTAATCAGTCAGCTCCAATTTGCCCTCATCCTGACGTTCATCCAGGTAGGCTATCTGCCGTTCGTTTAACACGTAACCGTATCGATTTTCAAGCTCTGTAAAACCCACCCCTTTTCGTGTGCGCAGCCCCATCATCAGCCGTTCTTCGGCCAACTGCAGGTTCGTCAGTATTTCTTTTTCTTTGGGATTCGATTCCGCCTGAAGATAGTTCTTTAAATCCGGTTCATTTTCCCAGCGCGTTGCTTCCGCATCCCACCAAAAGGAATGTGCTCCCGGACCAAAACCCAGATAATTTTTATGCTCCCAATAGTTACTGTTGTGGATAGCCTCCCGCCCCGGCCTACTGTAGTTGCTAACCTCATAACGATGGATTCCCCGCTTATGAAACCGTTTATTGATCAAATTAAAGTGTTCGGCCACATTGTCATCTTTAGGTGGAGCTATGCGTCCCAATTCCACCTGCTTCCCCAGCCGGGTCCTGGGCTCGATAGTCAGTGAATATGCTGAAACATGGGGAGGCTCAAACTGCAGTAACATCTGCAAATCGTCATCAAGCTGATCCAGGCTCTGACCGGGATTTCCGTAAATTAAATCCACCGTATAGCTTTCGAACCCAGTTTTGCCGAGCACCTCAATACAGCGCAGGGCTTCTTCACGAGAGTGAGCACGATTCATAAACTTTAGCAAGTCCGGCTGGAAGGTCTGTACCCCCATGCTCGCACGACTGATGCCTATGTCCTTCAGTGATAACAAAAAATCTGCCGATACATCGTCAGGATTCATCTCAATGGTAACTTCCTTCGTATCAACGGCAAAAACATCCCCAATAGCAAATAATATTCGCCTAACCTGCCCGGAATTTAGCAAGGATGGTGTACCTCCCCCAAAATAAATCGTCTCGACGGTTTCACGGGCATATTCAGTCTTCGCATAGTCCCGAATCTCTTCAATCAGCCGGGCCACAAAATGCTCACGCTCCGAGGCTCGGGTCACAAAATAGAAATCACAGTACGAACAAGCCTGCTTGCAAAAAGGAATATGAATATAAAGGCCGGACAAATTGGTTGAATTTTGAAATTATTCCCATCGGGTAGCTGACTTTGCCATCCGGTGGATTAAAAAAAAATGAACCTAATGCCTAAGGCACCAACATACGTTGTTTAACGCTTTCGAACCCGACCGACTGCAACTCCACCATCCGGACGGAAGATGTGTGTGTTACTTAAAGCAGTTGAAAGGTAAGATTTATTATCATTGGAGTGAAGGTCCTTTTCTTCTGAACGCAGATGATATGAATATATGCTGAAACAAATTTGGTATAACCTTAAAGGGTTTTGGAAAATTCCCCAAGAATAAAGGAACAATCTCACACTTCTAATGATTCTCAAATACTACAATTCTTGCCTGTCGAATACTTTTACCAACTTTTTACGTCCAAGGTTTGCCGCTTATCCAACTTTTTGACAGCTTCATCACTTGAAACTATTATTTCCGGATTTATTAATAACCTACGGATTCCTATGAAGCTATTATCTCAATCAACAATTATTGCCTTTCTATTTCTCCTTTGGATGTCACCCGCGCGGGCCCAGCAGAAGATGGACCAAGAATACAGCCAAAAGATTGAAGAATACACCACCAAGCCGGAGTATCTGAATGAAATGGTGGATCATCTCCCCGCTTCTTCCGAAATCCCCAGTCCCAGGGATTATTTCGGTACGATCGTGGGAGCACCCGATACCTTGCATTACACCAAGCAGATCTATGATTACATGCGAAAGCTGGCAGAAAGATCTCCGCGTGTGATCGTTCGTAACATTGGCAAAACCGAAGAAGGGCGGGATATGATTGAGGTCTTTATTGCGGATTCAGCTACCATCAGGAATATCGATACCTTCCGGGGATACCTAAACCAACTTTCGGATCCCCGAACCCTGGATAAAAACCAATCCGGGCAAATCATCGCAAAAGCCAAACCCATTTATTACCTGACGGCAGGTCTTCATTCCCCTGAGACGGGCAGCCCTGAGATGGTCATGGAACTGGCCTACCGGCTGGCTGTGGATAATTCGTCCAACATCCGGAATATTCGCAAGAATGTGATTGTCGGAATTTCGCCCGTTACCGAACCGGACGGACGTGACCGTGTAGTTGACATATACCGATGGCGGGATGCTCACAAAGGGGTAACACCCAATCTAACGTATTGGGGACACTATGTGGCACATGACAATAACCGCGATGCCTACGGATTAGCCCTCGACCTTACCAACAACATCCTGGACAGTTATCTCCACTGGAAGCCGACCGTCATGCACGATTTACATGAATCTATCCCCTTCCTGTACGTCCAAACCGGCCGGGGCCCTTATAATCCGTATTTTGATGCTACCACCGTTGATGAATGGAACAAGTTAGCCTATAACGACGTGGATGCCCTCACACGCCGTGATATGCCGGGCGTTTGGACGTGGGGATTTTTTAACGGCTGGGCCGGAAACTACCTGGTTTGGATCGCTAACAACCGGAACTCTATTGGCCGTTTCTACGAGACTTTTGGCAATTCCATCCCCCAGACGGTGGAACGTCATCTGACAAAAAGTGCAACCTCCACGGAATGGTACCGGATGAACCCGCCGGTTAAAAAAACCACCTGGTCGCTGCGGGATAACATTAATTACATGGAAACGGGCGTCCTCTCAACATTGGATTATACGGCCATTCACAAACAAGAATTCCTGGAAAATTTTTATCGGCGTTCGAAGAAAGCAATTGAAAACGGGCAAGATAAAACGCCCCATGCTTTTGTAATCCCTAAAAGTCAACGGCGCCCGTTAGCCACTGCGAGACTCATTAACCTGTTGCGAAAAAACGGGATAGAGGTACAGGAAACCTACAAAACAGTGTCGTGGAACAATCAAAAGAAAGACAAACCGAATAAAAATTCGGATGACAAATCATCCAAACAATCCGTCAAAGGCGGGGCATATATCATTCGCATGGACCAGCCATATCGAACACTGGTTGGCACACTGCTTGACCGACAGGATTTTCCCGATCGTTACAACGCACCTTATGATGATGTGGGATGGACCCTGCCTTACCTTTACCAAGTCCAATCTTATAAGGTTGAAGATCCTGACATCCTTAAAGCTGACATGCAGTTAATGAACCGGGATGTACAAATCGAAGGCCGGATTAATCGTCCAAACCGATCGGTATATCTACTGAACAATACTACTGAGAACCAGATTACTGTATTTCGTATGCAACTTCCAGACATCCCTATGCAAATTGCGGAAAAATCCTTCCAGGCGAATGGAAAGGATTTTGCATCCGGGTCGCTGGTCATAAAAGCCGGTGATTTAAATGTTGCTCAACATGAATCAATTGCCCAAAAAGCCGATGAACTCGGAATAACGGTTACCGGTGTATCCCGCGCTCCCAAAGTAGCAATGCATAATGCCAACGTTCCTCGGATTGCGCTGGTTCATACCTGGATTCCCACTCCGCAAAAGGCCGGATGGTGGCGACTGGCTTTCGACAAACTCGGCATTCCATACAACTATCTTTCCACCCAGGATTTTAAAACTATGGACCCGGACAGATACGATGTCATCATCCTACCGGAAACCTATGGCAATACCGAAGATCTGGTACACGGAGTCAGTAAGGCAGGCCCGCGCATTCCCTGGGAAAAGACAGCCCTGACCCCGAATCTCGGGCGGATTGATCAAACTGCAGACCAGCGTGAAGGCATGGGGTACGATGGTATAGCCAATCTAAAACAATTTTTAGAAGACGGAGGAGTATTAATCACCGATGCCGGAAGCGCCTCCATTCCTATTGACTTGGGTTTTACCCGTCACATCAGCATCAAAACAACACGGAATCTTGAAACGCACGGCAGCGTATTTAAAACAGAGATGGTCGATTCCACAAGTCCTATAAGCTACGGGTATCCCGACACCCTGGGAGTCTATTTCAGTCAGCGGCCGGTATTCAGAGCCGATACGACCGTCGGCGGCCCCGATGATTATATGACGCCCGACTGGCTGAAAGACCAGCGCTGGAGCGAAGAATATCCGCGCGTGATAATGCGCTTTGCAAAGAATACCAAATCACTTCTTTTAAGCGGGATGCTTAAAGGAGGCAAAGAGCTAGCCGGGGCCCCGGCGGTAGTGGATGTACCGACGGGAAAAGGGCATGTGGTCATGTTTGCCCCGCATCCCTTCTGGCGATGGGAAACACATGCCAGCCATGGCCTGGTATTTAATACTCTGTTGAACTGGGACGACCTGCGCGCCGGGTGGCCGGAACGACCAACGAAAAAGGAGGATGAGGATGAGAATTAGCATGTAGCGCCAAGCAGTACTTCGTTGATGAACACGCTAAACCAAAAATCAATACCCGCTAGCTTTAAGGTTAACATAGCAAAAGATGCTGATCCGCCGTCTGGTGGACAGCATGACATGAAAAGTTTTATTCAATTTTAATAAAACCCTCTGTTCATCATTCTAATTTCGATACTTGCTATTCCCTAATTTCCAAAGCCCGAAGGCCTTAAGGTGGCCCATCCCCCCACCTTCACTACTGTCCAGGCTCCCGGCCAAAATTTGTCCCCTTTCGGCAGCCCAGGT
>JASFMR010000108.1:0-10370 GCA_050117475.1 Balneolaceae bacterium
CTCATCACCTTTGGTAAAAATGGCAATTCGTTTGTTTTTATCCACCATAATATAAGCCGGGATACCCAATTCCGGGTGTTTCATCTTTATAAATTTATGTTTATAGATCTTCTGAAATTTCTTTAAAACTTTGACTTCCAGGCTATCGGACCATAAATCGCGATTCCAGGGAGCCCATCCATTATAGGAATAAGTAGACTCCATCTTATAAATTTTGTCATTATAAAATTGTGGATAAAAATTCATGTGGATGGGATGGTCAAACCCGGTTACATCGTCATACCTGACACTATGGCTACCTGAACCCTGGACTACCTTCTTCTGTGAATTTAGTTTCCAACTGTAATCAAAAAATTCCTGACGAGGCATCCCAAAATAATATCCCAGGAACAAACTGTCATTTCGGGTACCCTTCGCAAGCTCGCGTTTAACAATTTTCCGGTATTCATTTTTGTGATTACAACTAATCAGAAATTGGAATCCAATAATGATAAATACAATCAGCTTACGATTCATAGACTGTTGTTTACTTTATTTTAAACCAGCGTGGAGTTTTATTATTTCTTACGACCAAAATATACGATCCGTCTGTCATTGCAACAGGCAATATGGCACGCACTTCGCCTTTGACAAAAAAGCCGGATTTATAAGCTTGAACGGTTTTGAGTTGCCTGGATTGTTCGACAGTAACCATGGTTCCATAGGATGACCTATATCCTCCCACCTGTGGCTTAACGGCCGATAAGTTACCGGCGGTTAAAAAATGTACGGGATTAGTGGGAGGTTGAGAAACGAACATCCCAAAAATAGGTGCAATTTGAATTCCAGACGGAAGGGCTTCCCCAGTAAATTTAGTACCCCCGTGATTCCAAAAAACCGTGCTTTGTAATGAACTAAGGTGTAGTTTGGCGGACCCTTTTAAGGTTTCTTTCGAAAAAAGGTCTTCCAGAGATAAGCCTTCATACTCTTTGTAACTTTTAATTTGACTGTCTAACTGGGGCAACTGGTCCACTAAATCCTGTTTAAGTATTAGTGGAATATGTTGCCCCCCCTCTCGATATGTTGGAATTTGCTCAATCGAACCGTTTTGATCAAAATCATTTACCCAAAGCTCCAGGGAATCTTCCAGAAAGGGCACAAAACGATTGTTCAATCCCTCATTTCCAGCTATAATATCATCATACCCGTCCGAGTCAATATCTGAGACCTCAATGGAATGCCACCACCCCGAGCTTTTTTCCAATCCCATCCCGCGACTTGCATTCTCAAATTCCACTTTACCCGTTTCTTTAAGTTTATTTTTAAAAACAGACACAGGCATCCACTCTCCGGCTACCACCAAATCAAGATCATTATCACGGTCAATATCCGCCCATTTTGCAGCAGTTATAAGCCCCAAGTTCAATAAACCCGGAGCCAAGCTTTTTGTGACATCCTTAAAGGTTCCCCTGCCGTCATTCATTAATATATTCCCGTCTGCAGGTATCCCGTAAGCAAAGGGTTTAAAATGGGACGCAGTAAATAGATCCAGATCGCCATCCCCATCAAAATCAGCAGCTTCGACCACCGAATTCACGTTATACCGACTCCCGGGCAACCGACTGCTACCATCAATAAACGTTAGACCGTCATTGATATACAGGCGATCTCCCAAAGCTGAAGAACTTGCCGGAAATTCGCTGCCCCCACTGGCTACATACAGATCCAAATCCGAATCACCGTCTGCATCAAACCAGGTACAATCCGTATCCTCTGCTCCCCTGTCGTGTTGAATAACTTTGGAAGCCAACCTGTGAAAGGATTTATCAGGCTCTTGAATGAATATGCCACCAGCCTGCCCCTTTGCGCCCCCGAGATATAAATCACTCAAACCATCGCCATTAATATCGGCCTCGCAGGCAGCCGGACCTTCTGTAGAATGCATGTGGAATAACAGCTTTTCACGATCAAAATCAACAAATGAGTTTTCATGATGCCGATAGGGCAACGTTATTTGATCTGTGACATCCTTTAATAAGGTAGTTGTTGCAGGTACATTTAGTTTAGAAGATTTACTAGCATCGGCATAGCCCTGCTTTAATATTAAAGTAGTATCAGCTTTTACATTCTCCAACTGAAAATGCTCACCATCGGGCCAAATGATTTGCAGTGAATCCACGATAGCCGATATTCCCAAACCGATATTAATCCGCGTATCAACAGAGGATTGGAACCCACGATTGGGATACTGTTCTTTGTAATGCAGTTTCCCGTTTGTCCATGCTTTCACTTTTGCACCAATGGCATAGGTATTTCTTTTCCTGCCTTGTAATGATAATGAAATACTGTGGTTAGACGGCCTTAGTGTTTCCGCCCTATTACGGTAAATATCTGCCGGCTCATTCACATTATTAATTACCAAGTCCAAGTCACCGTCATTGTCGAGATCCGCATAGGCTGCCCCATTTGAAAAGCCAGGTGTCCCCAATCCCCAAGACTTTGATTCGTTTTTAAAAGCCAGGCTTCCGCTACCTTTATAGGCATAATTCGCAACAGGTGTAGACGGAATATCATCAAACAAGATATTAACCGGCTTTTTGTCTTCCACGACGGAACGGAGTTTCCGGATCGTAGTGTGACTATTTACATAGTCCTGATCAGTCAAATCTTTATAAATCCCGTTTGTAATAAAAATATCTTCGTTACCGTCTTCATCAAGATCTGCAAAAAGCGTGGTCCAGCTCCAATCGGTAGCCTCAACACCGGCCATGCGTCCAATCTCGCTGAAATTAACACACCATGGACAACCCATTTTGGAGGGATTAATACCCCTGTTCCACTGTAATGTGTTTCTTACAAATTGATAATGGTAGCCTTCTTGAATGCGGTTACTATATTCATCCCAAAAATCGAACGCCGTTTTGACTTTTGCCCGCCCCCAAGATTCAGGCAACATATCCGTTACGAATATTTCTGGCTTTCCATCATGATTCAAGTCCCCCATGTCCCCGCCCATAGAACTTAAACTGATGGAGGGAACAGCTTCCGGTAATATCTCCGTGAAGGTACCATCACGATTATTAATATAAAGATAGTCCCGCTCAAAGAAGTCGTTAGTAATATAAAGGTCCGGCCATCCATCCGAATTAATATCGCCGGCCAATGCATCCATACCAAAGCCGATGGAACTGCTATAGATTCCCGCCTTTCCTGTAACCTCCGTAAAAAGATTCTTTCCATTGCCTTCTTTCCCGTTAGAAATCATCTCATTGCGAAATAACCTATCCCCTCCCTTCGGATCTTCCCTCTTACGAAGTCCTCTTTGAGGCGAAGTCCCGGTAACCGGTTCAAAAGAATTATTCAACAAATACATATCCAGATCGCCATCTCTGTCATAATCAAAAAAAAGCGCATCCGTGGAAAGGCCCGTAACATCCAGACCGTATTTTGCGGATTCTTCACTAAATGTTAAATCCCCATTATTAATAAAGAGCTGGTTATGTCGATTTTTACCGCCGGGCGCTCCGGATTTGCAAATATAGATATCCAGCCAACCATCCCCATTGACATCTGCCACACTTACGCCCGACGACCAGGAAGAAGTATGTACCCCGGCCGACTCGGTAATATCTTCAAACCGAAAATTACCCCTGTTCAGATAAAGTTTATCTGAAACCTGGTTCCCCGTAAATATAATATCCGGCAAGCCGTCATTATTGAAATCACCAATCCCAACCCCACCGCCATTGTAAAAATTTCGGTAGGTATACGGATTCAGCTGCTGGGTATAATTCAGCTTATTTTGAAAATGGATTCCGGATTCAGCAGGATCTATTCTTTGAAAAAGGGTTTTATCAGAGCTGGAACCACTGCAATCACTCAAAATAAGCACTACCAAAACAGTGCATAACCCGCGGAAAGTAGCTTTAAATCTCCAACTCAACATTCTTTCATAAACTGGTTTATATATATAAAAAGGACTAGACGTATTTACCGTTTAAGTAGCAAAATGGATAATAGGTTGATCACTTCAAAAAGCTTTACAAAACCGATCTGTCTAAACCCACTGCTAAAGGCCAGTTAATGGTTTAAAAGAGCAGATACATTGTTCTCGGGACAGCAATATATGAAGAGGCATACTACAATACCCCTCTTAAATTAAAAAAGGAAACACACCTGACGGCGTGCTTCCTTTTTCAGTTTATATCACGTTACTACTAATAACCGGGATTCTGTACCAAATTGGTATTGGCTTCCAGCTGATCACGCGGTATGGGAAATACATTCACTGTTTGATCCGTCACATTTGGTTTAAATGTCCAGGGATCATTAAACTTGGTTGTCCCTTGGTCTCCCTGGAAACGAATCAGATCCTGGCGGCGCGTTACTTCCCAGAACATTTCCCGGCCGCGTTCATCCAGAATTTTTTGGGCATCCAGTGATGCATAATCATCTACATTTGCTCTTTCGCGAATCAGATTCACCAGACGTAAAGCTTCAGCTGGCTGTTGATTCAATCGCCACAGGGCTTCTGCCTTCATCAGCAAGACATCTGCATACCGGAAAATCGGGTAATCGTTGTTCATGTCGGCCTTGGCCCCCTTCTCAAATTCAAACTTCCCAATACGAGCACCCGCTTGGCGCAGGCCGTTAGGCTCCAAATGTTCGATATGGGGAGTAAACGTAAGAGGTTTACCATCCGGATCGGCATCGGTAGCACCGGGATCTTCCAAACGGTTACCCTGGGCATCATACTGCGGGCCAACAATAAAATTACTGAGGCGCTCATCCAAGGTACCGGTTGTGGTCGATCCATCGTCATCAATAACATCGCCTTGGGGGCCGGGGTTCTCCGTAGGATCAATGTACCGGTCATAGGTTTCCTGCATCGCTGCATAGCCGTTCCATGGCTGTTGATCCAAATTATAAGTGGCCTGACTGGCATAGTGCAGCGTCATTTGATCCAGGTTAAATCCTTTAAGGAATACCTCGTCATAGGGTACGACGAAGATAAGTTCCGGAGAACCGGAATTGTTGGCCACGAAGTTATCCGAATAATTAGACACCAGGCTATAATTGCCTGAGTCTATGATCGAATCACAGTGTGCTACGGCCAGATCAAGGTAGTTTTGATATTCTTGACTAGTTCTTGAAATACCCCGATATACATTCGCATTCAGATACAGCTTGGCAAGCAACATATGTGCAGCCCATTTATTAAAACGCCCGTAGGTTGAAGCTGCATCCCCGCTAAGATTATCCATATTGGATTTGACCTCATCAACGACGAAATCAAAAACGGCGGTCCTACCCTGCTGAAAATCTGCGCTTTCCTGGGACGGGTTTTCCGGCGCATCCGCAAAACTGGTTACCAGAGGCACATTGCCCCATCCGTCCAGAAGTTGGTAGTAATAAAAGCCGCGCAGCACCTTAAGTTCAGAGATGAACTTTGCCGCATCCGCTTCATTTACATCTCCAGATTGTACCAGGGACTCGAACTGGAAAATCAACCGGTTCGAATTGTTAACCCCGCTGTACAGGTTGTTCCACGCATTATTTAATTCAGCATCTTCTGTCTGAAAATTTTGACGCTTAGCATGAATCCAAATGCCGCCGTCATACCAGTCGGTTCCCTTCTGTGTAATAATACCTTCATCCGAAGAGATGTGGTTTGCAGAAGTCCAACCATTGTGTGACCCCCAGGTACTTAACGGCCCATAGGCATCACCAAGTGCCGAAATAAACTGCTGATCGGTTTTGAAGAATTGATCTGAAGTTACCTGGTTGTCGATACTCTCTGTTAGATCAGTGCAAGATGACAATAGTGTAGCAGCACCGATTAACAACACCATGCATCCTTTGATAATATTATGTGTTTGTCTAAACATAGTATTGAATAATTTTTGAATTAAGACTCTATTAAAAATCAAGCTGTACACCCAGACTAACGGTACGGGTTGTATACCAACCATTTCGGCGTTCTATTCCCGGCGCCAGAGGATTTGGAGTACCTGCTAAATTACCGCTGTCTGTTGGGCCCGGATCCTCGTAATTCACGCTTGGATCCACCCCTTTGTAATTCGTAATCGTGAACAGATTGTTTCCGGATACATAGAGACGTAATTTTCGAATTTGTGACGTACTATTAATGGGTACGGTATATCCGATGGTCAGATTCTCCAGCTTAACAAAGCTGGCATCTTCCACAAAATAGCTCGAAAATTTAGGTGCTGATTTAAGATTAGTCAGATCAAAAGCTGATTGCAACACATTCCAAGTGGATATGGAACTAGGTGGTTGGTAAAAGAGACGATAGGTATTTACCATGTCGTGTCCAAACACACCGCGCATCGTCATGCTTAAATCAAAGTTTTTGTAATTAAGCCGATTGCTCCATCCCAAGCTAAAGTCAGGCAATCCGTTACCGAGTACTTGCTCATCGTCCCGGGTGATAGAAGTAATGGGCACCTTATTGCCATCCTTATCAAAAAACAGCCAGGTACTGTCCGCGGCTATTCCAGCAAATTTTGGACCCCAAATCTGACCGATTGGCTCACCCTGTTTGACCCTGATCAGAGGCGTACTGTTCAAGCCCGGTGAACCGGCATTTGAGACAAATATCTCATCACCCGAAACAAATTTAGTCAGTTTAGTATCGAACGTGGAGAAAGTAAATCCGGTATTCCAATTCAGTTTCTTACCACGAAATACATCATAATTCAAACTAGCGTCGAAGCCTTTGTTTTGAAGTTCACCAACATTCTTATAGGTCGTAGGAAATAGATTTGGTGGAACCGGAACTTGCACCGGGAATATCAAATCCTTGGTATTTTTAATGTAGTATTCGGCACTACCTGTAAGTTTTGAATCAAAAACTTCAAAATCTAATCCGATATTCCATTCATGATTCTCTTCCCATTTCAAATCGGGGTTCGCATTACTTACCGGTCCAAACCGCTGTACAAATTGACCATTGACAAAGAAGTTCCCCTGGGGAGCAAATCGAAGTTTTGAAATTCCGTCGAAGGGAGCATCGTTACCACTGACTCCATAACTACCACGCAATTTCAATTGATTCACTTCTGGAATATCAACCAGGCTGGTTAATTCAATACCTGCACCTGTTGACCAGAATGTACCCCATTTATTATTCACACCAAATCGGGTAGAACCTTCGCGTCGAATGCTGGCATTCACAAAGTAGGTATCATCGTAGTTTAGACTCACCCTTCCAAAGAAACCGATAATTTTGTGAGAATGGTGACCACTTCCGACTGTACCTTGCCCCTGGCTAAAATCCTGTGCAAATCCAAAGTTACTTGTTCCCACTGCATCAGTAATAAAATCTCCTCCGCTAGCAAAAGTTGTATCACTGGTAAACTCGTTGTAGGAATATCCAGCTAGTGATTCAAGCTGTAACTTGTCAAAGCTTTGGTCATAATTAACAACCCCTTCAAATACTTGCTCTCGGGTTCTCTGTGCATATCTTTCCGCCAAACCGGGGCCAAAACTTGTTGAAGTGGCACCACCCCTAAATTTGTTCGTTTTAGAATAAAAAAGCTGGGTATTATTGTTGTCAGTCTGCAAGGAGTAGTAAGAATAAGCGCTTAACCCAGGTATATAATCACTAAAATCATACTCAGCTTTTGCAAAACCAGAGAAAATTGATTCTTCCCCTTCATTACTACCTGTCTTGATAATCGATACCGGGTTAAAAATATCAAAGGCAGAAATCTCGGTATAATCACCAGTAGTACTAAAACCACTGCTTTGAACGGGTGCCGTTGGATTCATTATAGCAGCATAACGGAAGGCTTCACCAAATCCGAAATCACTTTGTTTATCGGTAGCAGACAGGTTAAACGTAATTTTAAGATTATCGTCAAGGGCCTTCTGAGTCAAATTTAAGCGACCGTTAATCTCCTGGAAGCCTGTTCCTTTTTGGAGACCGTTCCTATCTCGGAAGTTACCCGAAATGCGATAAGTCGTATATTGATTTCCACCTGCTAAGGAAAGATTATGAACATTATTACTACCAACTCGCGAGATCTGATCAAACCAATTCGTGCTTCCTCCCAGGTCATTGATACCAACACCGGTTATATCGTTAAGCCTCCTGTACTCATCAGCAGACAGGACATCAAGCTTATTGGCGACTGTTTCCACAGAATAATAGCCCTGATAGCTAATACTAAACGCTTCAGAGGGATCAACATTTCCACTACCCTGCTTGGTAGTGACAATGATAACACCGCTGGCACCGCGCGTTCCATAAATAGCAGAGGCCGAGGCGTCTTTTAGTACATCGATCGAAGCAATATCATTGGGATCCACATTTTTTAAACTGGCACCTACAACCCCATCTACAACAACAAGCGGTTCCTGACTTCCACTAAAAGAAGTGACTCCGCGCAACCGGATCGTAGGATCACCGTTAGGATCACCACCTGCTGTACTGATTACGAGACCAGGGACCTTCCCCTGAATCAATCCGGATGGGTCGCTAATGCTTCCCGAGTTAAAATCTTCAGAATTAACACTGGAAACAGAACCCGTAATCTGCTTTTTCTCTTGCGTTCCATATCCAACAACCACAACATCCTCTAATTCACGGACATCAGTCGATAAAGAAACATCAATAGTTGACCGACCCTGAACCGGAATCTGCTGTGTTACATACCCAACAAACGAAAATACCAGTGTATCCTGTTCAGAAGGTACTGTTAATGTATATTGCCCGTCTGCGCTCGTTGAGGTTCCGCGTGTGGGCATTCCCTTTACTACAACATTGACTCCAGGTAATGGGCCTCCATCACTGGCGTCCGTTACAGTACCACTAACTTTCAAACCTTGAGCCTGAGAAGCCTGTAATGTCCCAAAACTCAAAATCAAAAAGGCTGCAAGTCCTATTCGAGTTATTAGAGATGAGATGCGAATCGGAGAACGTCGCCGTTTCCGTTCCGCTGATATTAGGAGCATTGCCCTAAATCTCCGTATCGCATTCGTAATCATAGATTTTCCCCTTTAGGTTTTTGTTATGTTCGTAATGACCACGATACTTAGTAAGTCAGTATCAAATATTTATAAATGCAGATGGCAGATAATAGTATCAGCCATCGTAAATCGCCCGATTAAAGCACCCCGATTCTTGAATAATGTAAAACGAAATAAATCGAAACGGTCCAGTTGATTAATTAACCTTTAATGTGCTCAATCCTAACGTTTAATAATATCGCTTTCTAATTATTTAATCTTTTTAGGTAATAAGCAAATTTTTTTAATTCTCATGGGATTTTTTTTCCTAAGCAACGCAAATTTACCATGTGAGATGGAAAAAATTTGATTATACCTTTCTGAGGCCCCTGTGCATATTAAAAACCTATTAGGCTCCCAGTAGATAATAAAGGCAGGTTATTATTCTCTGGAGGGCTTCCGTAATCATTAATAGAAATTGCCTGCAAAAGAAAAAATTTAGCATAGGCATGGGAACATTACTCCTCCCCCTCCTGGCTCAAAATTCGACAATGAGCATTATCTTTTGTGCGTGGATTGTTTAGAATTAAACAGCCATCTCGGCAAAAATAATAGCTCTAATATATTAGCTGTCAATTGGTTTCAAATGTTTTATCATCAGTACCAACACCAGTCACTTTCAAGCTTTTCCAATCTTGAGGCAAATGGGTTTCGAGCTGCTTTATTCCTTGGTCTGTAATCTCAATACCGCCAAATCCGTTTATCACAGCTTGTAACATCCCCCCGGCTCCCGTGGCAAAGTACGGATTCGTACCACCCGCAGCCTCCGCCAACACTCCGAACGGCGGAACTTCATTGGGTTTATATCCGCGCTTAAACAGTTCATAGGCTTTTTCAGCCTTTCCCAGCCGCGAATACAATACGGAAAGTACCGAGTGACTCATCGCAGGTCCTGCACCTATGCGGGGTTCGTAATATGTAAGGTTCTTCAAAATTTGATCCCTCGACGTAACGATTCCCAATGGGTAAGAAAGCAAATTTACATCCGCCTGTTTAATTTGTTCTCCCTCATATGAAGCATGCTCTCTTGTAACCCCATTTTCAAATTCCAAAATTGGAATATGTTCGGCAACCTCCGACCATTGAGGATCCGGTTGTATTCCCAGAATTCCGGCGGCCTTAACTGCCGCTTTTAGGGCATTTATAGCCGCACCATTGGTATAGGCATCATTATCGATATTTTCGGCCCACTCATCAGCCCCTACCACATTGTTGATGTTATAGTGCCCCTCACTATCCTTTTCAACACGGCTGATCCAAAAATCAGCAATTTCTTTAAGGACGGGAAATCCTTTTTCCCTCAGCCAGGCCCGGTCATGTGTAACCCGGAAATAATTCCAGAACGCCACTCCTATAGT
>JASFMR010000109.1:0-10255 GCA_050117475.1 Balneolaceae bacterium
ATTTGGCACGCAGCGTTATATCGTGAATTTGGGTCATGGCATCCTGCCGAATATTCCGGTGGATCATGCTCGTGCTTTCGTGGATACGGTGAAGGAATATAGTGTAACTAAGGCCACAGGCTAACTCAGATGTCTACAGTCTGACCCGTTTGTATGAGTAAACCTGTGGAAAATGATAATATTAATTTAATTGGCATAGTCAAGACTTTTGGACTCGGAACCAACCCTTAAAAAGAGATTTAAGATTTATATAGAACGTCTTCAGGATAAGATTTGTGATCGCCTGGAGCAGATTGATGGTACGGGCCGCTTTCGTCACGACGACTGGAATCGCAAAGGCGGGGGCGGCGGACATACCCGTGTTATTGAGAAAGGTACCGTTTTTGAAAAAGGCGGTGTCAATATTTCGACCGTTTATGGTGAATTACCTGAGCTTATACGGCAGCGTTTTGAAGTCGATCAAGGGTGGTTCTGGGCAGGAGGTATATCGCTCGTCATTCATCCCCAAAGCCCGATGGTACCAACAGTACATGCCAATTTCCGCTATTTTGAACTGTACGATGATGCAGAGATGTCGGAAGTACGCGATTGCTGGTTCGGAGGCGGCGCGGATTTGACGCCCTATTATTTATGGGATGTAGATGCCGTGCATTTTCACCGGGTATTGAAGACAGCCTGTGATCAGCATGGAAAGGATTTATATCCTCGCTTTAAAAAAGAGTGTGATGACTATTTCTATAACGACCACCGATCGGAAGGACGTGGGATCGGCGGATTGTTTTTTGATTATTTACGTCCTGCGGAGCAACGTTCGGCCGACGATTGGTATGCGTTTACTACTGAAGTAGGTGATGCCTTTCTGGATGCCTACGTGCCCATTGTTGAACGTAGAAAGGAGGAGTCTTTTGATGAGAAACAGCGTTATTTCCAGGAGATCCGCAGGGGGCGGTATGTAGAGTTTAATTTGATTCATGATCGCGGTACCTTGTTCGGGTTGAAAACGAATGGGCGTACAGAATCTATCTTGATGAGCTTGCCGCCGCGAGTGCGGTGGGATTATGATTTCCAGGTCGAGGAAGATAGCCGCGAGGCTTATTTGATTGAACGGTTGAAACACCCCATCAACTGGATTGAATATGGTCAGAAAGAAAGAATTTTAACAGAATAATTTGAATGCAGATAAGGGCTTACGGCTATAAGCACTATCTGAAGGCTAGATAATTTTTATGACATACGGACAATTCCCTTACATAAGAGGACGACGATTACGAACCAGTGCAGCCTTGCGTGATATGGTGGCAGAGCATCATCTGAAACCAGCAGATTTTATCGCTCCCCTTTTTGTGATGGAAGGAGAGAACGAGAAAGCCGAAATCTCTTCCATGCCTGATTATTATCGCTATACGCTTGACCTGTTGCTTGAAGAAGTTAATGAGTTACAGAATGTTGGTATCCGGTCAGTGCTTATTTTTGCTAAAGTACCTGATGCGAAAAAGGATAATAAAGGTACCGAAGCACTTAATCCCAAGGGACTCATGCAGACGGCTGTCAGGGTGATAAAAAAAGAATTTCCTGAGATGTTGGTAATGACTGATGTGGCGATGGATCCGTATTCCAGTTATGGCCATGACGGGATTGTGGAAGATGGAGAAATTCTGAATGACGAGTCAGTGGAAGTGCTGGCTAGAATGGCTGTAAGTCATGCTGAGGCCGGTGCCGATATGGTAGCGCCTTCAGATATGATGGACGGTCGTATCGGCGCAATGAGAACGGCTTTGGATGAAGCCGGATTCAAGCACACAGGCATTATGGCGTATAGTGCCAAGTATGCCTCCAGTTACTATGGTCCGTTTCGGGACGCCCTGGATTCGGCTCCCGGATTCGGCGACAAGAAAACCTACCAAATGGATCCGCGCAATGTTAAGGAAGGCATCAAAGAGGCCAAGCTCGATGAACAGGAAGGTGCGGATATTGTGATGGTAAAACCGGGCTTGCCTTATATGGATGTAATCCGGGCCGTCAAAGAAAATGTGAGCGTACCGGTATCCGTATACAATGTCTCCGGGGAATATGCGATGATTAAAGCAGCATCGGCCAATGGATGGCTCAACGAAGAAGAAGCGATGATGGAGGCTCTGGTCGGTTTCAAACGGGCCGGCGCCGATTTAATAGCAACTTATTTTGCCAAACAAGCATCAAAATTATTGAATGAACACTAATTGAAAACGATGGACTATATGTCATGCTGAACCTTCAGTGCTGAACTCGTTTCAGTATCCGTTCAGTATCTATTGCAGCGGCCAGGATGACATTGCGTCAAAATTCATTTTTAGAACATGCTAGAAACGAGTCAAAAATTATTTCAACGAGCACAAAAATTTATACCCGGAGGAGTTAATTCGCCGGCCCGAGCGTTCAGTTCTGTAGGCGGGACTCCGGTCTTTTTCGAGAAGGCGGAGGGATCTATTCTAACTGATGTCGATGGTAAAGAATATATCGACTACGTAGGTTCCTGGGGCCCGATGATATTGGGACATTCTTATGGACCGGTGGTGAAAGCCGTTCAAGAGACAGCGGCGAAATCCACTTCTTTTGGAGCTCCTACCGAGATCGAAGTCAAGATGGCGGAGTTGGTCCGAAAGATGGTGCCGGGCGTCGATAAAATACGGATGGTTAATTCCGGAACGGAAGCATGCATGAGTGCCATTCGTGTAGCGCGCGGTTATACGGGTAAGGATAAGGTTATCAAGTTCGAGGGCAATTATCACGGCCACGGAGACTCCTTTCTCATCAAAGCCGGAAGCGGAGCGTTGACGCTCGGTGCTCCCAGCAGCCCGGGTGTTACGGAAGGGACGGCAAAAGATACACTTGTAGCGGATTACAATAATCTGCATTCGGTTAAGAAGCTTTTTAAGGAGCACAAAGACGAGGTGGCAGCTGTTATTGTTGAACCTGTTGCAGGAAATATGGGTTGTATCCCGCCTAAAAAAGGATTTTTGCCCGGGCTTAGAGAACTTTGTGATGCGCAGGATGCAATACTTATTTTTGACGAAGTAATGACCGGATTCCGTATAGCCAAGGGAGGGGCCCAGGAAAGATATGGTGTGACGGCCGATTTGGTGACATATGGCAAAATTATTGGTGCCGGGTTACCTGTTGGAGCATTTGGCGGTAAAAAGGAAGTAATGAATATTGTTTCCCCGGTTGGCCCCGTTTACCAGGCGGGAACATTATCCGGTAATCCACTGGCCATGGCGGCGGGGCATGCATTGCTTTCCGATTTACAGGAAAACCCCTTGCAATATGATGAGCTAGAAGAAAAAACGACTTATCTCTACACGGGACTTAAGGAGGTTTTTGAAAAGCATGGAATACCAACGGCTATTAATCGTGTTGGCTCGATGATGAGCATATTCTTTACTGATCAGGATGTTGTTGATTTTAAAACCGCTAATACTACGGATACAGAATTTTTTAAAACTTTTTTCCACCAGATGTTGCAACGAGGCATTTACCTGCCGCCTTCGGCTTTTGAATCATTTTTTCTTGCGAATAGTCTGACGGAAGAAATGTTGGATCAAACCATTCAGGCAGCTGATCAATCAGTCCAAGCCATCTTTGATGCAAAAGAGAATAATTAACAACCGATGAAGAAAAGAACTCAACTCGCTACCGTATTTTTTGTAGTCCTTATTGACCTGATGGGTTTTGGGATTGTGCTGCCCCTTCTACCATTTTACGCCAAGAATTTTCAGGCGTCAGCCATAGTCGTAGGTTTATTGTACAGCGTTTATTCATTTTCACAGCTAATATTTTCGCCTATCTGGGGGAGCTATTCCGATCGTATTGGACGGCGTCCCATAATGTTGCTAAGTACGTTTGGTGCGGTAATCGCCTACATAATGTTCGGCCTGGCAAATTCATTGTTTCTGCTTTTTGCCTCCCGCATAGTAGCCGGGATAATGGGCGGAAACATATCTACGGCCCAAGCTTATATATCGGATGTAACCTCCAAGGAAGAACGGGCCAAAGGGATGGGACTGATTGGCGCGGCGTTTGGGATTGGGTTTATGGTTGGACCGGCGCTTGCCACCGCCTTAATCCATGATTCGCTGCATGGTTTGATAGCTGGCATAGGTCTTCCGAACCTTGCCGGTTGGATGGCTGCTAACAAATACGCCCTGCCCGGATTCTTTGCAGCATTTATGTCATTTTGCAGTTTTGCGCTGGTGCTTTTTAAACTCCCGGAAACCGTGGATAAAGATGCCCCCCGACCCAACGACAGGGAAGTGCGGTATAGCGTCTTTTCTTCTTCCTTTTGGAAGAAGTTACAGGCCCAGAGCGGTGCCGATGTAAAAGGGATGTTGATTCCCCTGCTCATTGCCTACTTCATCCTGACCTTTGGCCAGTCAAGCCTGTACAGTGCATTTCCCCTTTTTAGTAAAGCCAAGTTGGGTATGTCACCTGAGCAAGTAGGAATGCAGTTCTTCTATATCGGGTTGATTGCCGTGTTTATCCAGGGTTATTTAATCCGGAAACTAACGAAGTGGTTCAAAGAAGAACATATTTTTACGGTGGGAAATGTGTTAATGGGAATTGGGTTGGGTCTTATTCCATTGGCAGCCAGTACCCTAACCCTGAGTATATATTTGGGGATTATGGCAGTTGGATTCAGCCTGAATACTCCTACCATAATGAGTTTGATTTCGAAAGAGGCCGAAGAAGAAAATATAGGCGCTGTCATGGGGACATCACAAGGTATCTCAGGGCTCGGCCGCATGTTGGGACCAACATGGGGCGGTTTCTTATTTGGCCTCTCTATTGGATTGCCCTTCTATATAACAGCGCTCATCATTTTTGGAACGGTTTATATTGGTTTTAAGCTCCACCAGGCATTGAGCACAGAAGCTAAGGAGCCGGTGGCCGAATCGTCCTGATTAATAAATGATTGCCTAAAGTAAACTCGCTGAAATGCAAAGTAGGGACATGCAGATTCGGATTACTTTTTAAGCTTTTCGAGCTTCTTTTGTTTTTTACGAGACAGGCCGTCAACCACCAAATTGTAAGAATCTTTTATCCATTCTTTGATGAGTTCATCATCCAGTTTACCCTTGGGATCGATGGTATTCCAATGTTTTTTATTCATATGGCGGCCTGGTTGCACTTCTTCATATAGATCTCGTAACATTGCCGCCTTAACTGGATCACATTTTAAGTTGATTCCATCAAACTTTTCCACATCGGTTAAGGCAAATATTTTATCCATGACTTTGAAAGCCAGGGTATTATCATCAAAAGGAAACGATTCAGATACTCCTTTAAATGATAGGCAGAATTCTCTAAAATCTTCGATATTCATGAAATAATTAAGTTTATAAGAGGTTATTAGCTTTCAATGTTTTAGCTTGGCTAATTAATAATTCGTTGGTTCCAATTAGCTAATTTGTACTATTTATTTTGTTGTAATCGTCAATGAATTCCTGGAGTAAATCACTGGCTGCTTTGTTTATAACTTCTAATCGATCATAAGAGACCAGCCCAAGCGTACCTGATTCCCAAGTATTGGCTGTTGTTTGTATATCTCTGTTCAGGCTTAACTTGACAGGCTGATAAAAATACAAAGAGATATAAAAGGGTATTAGCCCCTGTCCGGCATCCATCGTATTTATATGCATATATAAAAAGGGAATCTCGTCCGAATGCTCCACTTCTTTATCGGGTAAAACTGTAATACCCCCTTCTTGTAGAGCAGTTTCCCCCATGTGCTGCAATGAAGTAACATTTATTTCAATTTGGTTCGCAAGTGGGGAATTTTTTTCCAGGTTCACGGTAAATCCCAAGGCATTTATGCCTTTAAGGGAACTTTGTTCCCTTACTACTTCATTTTGAGCCCATGCTAAAGAACTACACAAGCAAAAGACAGCAGCAATCAGAAATTTCCGATATTCATGAACAAATATTGCCATGGCTTATAAAAATTGTAAGCTTTTCTGTTCGATAACGAAACGAAAATGGAAATCTTGTGCTTGTATAAGCCTATAAACTGGTCTCAGGGGCTTTTGAGGCGACTCTTTATAATTAGTGATAAGTTATAATAATGAATCGGAACTGCAAGTTTAATTTTAGAGCCTGGGGCATTTTGTTTTTACAGCCCTTTCCAGACTGCCAAAGCAAATAAAATCCAGGAGGCAATAAAGCAAAGGCCGCCGATAGGTGTTATTGCTCCCAGCCAGCGGACACCAGAAATGGCCAACAAATAAAGACTTCCGGAAAATACCAGGATGCCGCCAGTCATCAACCAGCCAGACCATTTGAGGAATCCCGATTCCGGCATTTGATAAGCAATAATACCAATAATAAGCAGTCCGATAGCATGATAAAAGTTATAGGTGACCCCTGTTTGAAAAATATCAAGCATTTCAGCCGAAAGTCTGTTTTTAAGCCCGTGAGCTCCGAAGGCGCCCAATGATACTGCCAGGGCCATCGCAATGCTGCCAACTGTTAAAAATAATTTCTGCATATCTATACTTTTTTGAATCTAAATCCTGACCAGTTTTCATTTATTGAAACCATTGCAACGCCTTTTAAACTAAGGGTGGATGCATATGTATGAATGTCATCCCGGTTGATATCAGTATCTACAGAAGAGCTGCCTTTATGGTAGGCGATCCATAATGCCCCTTCTGGGATGATCGATCGTTTTAGTAGTCCCAGCTTATCTTCCAGCATTTTTTGATCTTCAATGAAACCAAGTACCCAATCCAGGTTGGCTTGTCCTTTCGGAGTTCGAATCGTAATACCCTCTGGAAGGTTACCCAGTAGTCCCTTTAGGTTATCGGGGGCGTTAAAAAATCCAATGGTCATTCCACGCTTGATATACATCTTTTGGGCAACAGTCTTTGATGGCATTGCGAAACCGATTGTTTGTGTGCCAAGTGGCTAAGAAATATCGATATTATAACATTCATTTCGAAATCTAACTGGAGTTTCTCAGCTCAAATTCACTCGATCCATAGGGTTGGGGTATTTAAAGTTATAATTTAAAAATAGCCGGAGTTTTTCATTTGAAACTACTTTGTATCCTTTACCAGGATCCTCTATAAAGGTAGGAGGTTCCAACCCTAATGCCTTTGCAACGGCAGGATAATACATATTTTTGGGCGGGTGCCCATCCGAAACCGCATTGAAGATTTCTCCCTTGATCCCTTCCCTGATTATTTTTTGAATTATGGCAATACAATCATCCAGGTGGATGAGGTTAACCGGGGCATTGCCACGATCCAGGTTTTCCCGGCCTGCCAGATATTTGACAGGATGACGGTCCCTTCCATAGAGGCCACCGAATCGTATAATCGTTGTTTGGAATTCCGATTGTGAAAAGAGCATATGCTCTACTTCCAGCAGGGCATTACCGGTGTCTCGAGCAGCATTTCCGGGCTGAGTATCAACTTCATTTACAATACCCGGTTTTTCCGGATAAACAGATGTAGAGCTAACAAAAACCACAAATCTGATTGGTGATCTCTTGATCTTTTCTATGACAGCAGCGATTTGTCTAAGATGAAACTCAATGACATTATCTCCTCCCCGAGAGGGAGGGATATTTAATACCAGCACCTCAGCCTCCCAGAAATCATCGCAATCATCGCACTGTAAATCCGGGTTAAGAGAGATCAGATACGGTTTGATGCCCTTCTCTTTAAGGAGACTAAATTTCTCTTTTGAAGTGGTTGATCCTTTTACAGTGTGTCCCTCACTGAGTAAATGTTCAGCTAACGGCAGTCCCAGCCAGCCACAACCCAAAATGCTTATTTTCATTGTTCTTTATTTCTCGTTGTTATATGGGCAATCATTAAGCAGGGTTTTTTTTCAATTAGAACGAAACAAACGTTTTGTAAGCAGTATTTAAGAATTAACTGTTAATATCAAAAAATTAACCAGATTATGATGCGCCTTTTGTGCTTAGCTCTAACGTTTTTTATCGCACTTACGTTTATCAGTTGTACCCAGAAGTCAAAACAACAAATGGGCCATACCGGAAGGGAAGTACAGGAAGCCTACCAATCCGCTAAGAAGAGTATTGGATTAAGCAGAGATGAATTTGTGAAAAAGGTACAGGATCAGCTGGATGCTATTGATGAACAGATGGATATGGTCAAGAATAAAATTGATCAGAAATCCGGGGAAGCAAAAGCTGATCTACAGGAGCAATGGGATCGGTTGAAACAAAAGAAACAAAAACTGCAGGACCAAATAGACGAGGTGGAAGCACAATCAAAAGAGAACTGGAATAATCTAAAAGAAAATATTAATTATCGGCTTGATAGCCTAAAGAGTTCCTTTACCAATCTAAAAGATAAACTTGGCATTGATTCTTAGTAGATTCCGTATCGCTATAAATAGTAAGAAGGGCATGACGTAATCGCCATGCCCTTTTGTCGATAGAAAAGAATCAACTATATAGAAAGTAGAAATGTACTCACTTATTCTTCCCCCATAAATGGATATGTCCAGCCTTTGGGAGGTTCCTGGGTCTCCTTGATCGATCGGATGGAGATCCAGCGCATCAGGTTGGCGGCACTTCCCGCTTTATCATTGGTACCTGATTTTCTTGCACCTCCGAAGGGCTGCTGGTTAACAACGGCTGCTGTTGGCTTGTCGTTGATATAGAAGTTACCGGCCGCCTGTCTTAAGTGGTCTTCCATCTCCTCAAGTGCGTACCTATTCTGCGAGAAGATAGCTCCGGTCAATGCGTAAGGAGAAGTATTGTCACAAAGCTCCAGGGTTTCCTCAAATTTATCATTTTCATAAACATACACTGTAAGAACAGGACCGAAGATCTCTTCTTTCATAGTTCTGAATTTAGGATCGTATGCTTGTATGAGCGTAGGTTCTATGAAATAACCCTTGGAATCATCATAATTTCCGCCCATTAGTATTTCAGCATTGTCTGCATCTTTGGCAAAGTCGATATATTCCGTGATGCCGTCGAATGCTTTTTTATCAATGACTGCCGTCATAAAATTGCTGAAATCTTCGGCTTCTCCCATTTTAATTTTGCCAACTTCCGAAGTAAATTTATCTCTGAACTCCTTCCATAAGGATTCAGGGATATACATACGGGAAGCAGCCGAGCATTTTTGTCCCTGGTATTCATAAGCAGCACGAAGAGCGGCCACGACTACAGCATCAATATCGGCCTCTTCATGAACAAATATAAAATCCTTACCGCCCGTTTCTCCAACAATGCGAGGGTATGTGCGATATTTTTCAATATTATTGGCTATGCTTTTCCACAGGTGTTGGAAAGTACCCGTAGAACCAGTGAAGTGAAGCCCAGAAAGATGTTCGCTTTCAAGTACGGGATTCCCAACATCGGGGCCATTGCCCGGTAGGAAATTAATGACACCATCCGGGAGCCCAGCTTCTTTGAGCAACTTCATAAGATAGTAGCTGGAATACACTGAAGAAGTGGCCGGTTTCCAGAGGGCGACATTCCCGCATAGTACCGGTGCGGTTGGGAGGTTTCCGGCAATGGAGGTGAAGTTAAAAGGGGTGACAGCGAATACAAATCCCTCTAGCGGACGATATTCGGAACGGTTCCACATGCCGTCAGGAGAATAAGGTTGGTCTTGATAGATCTGGGTCAGGTAGTAAGCGTTAAAGCGAAAGAAATCTGCAAGCTCAGCTATAGCATCAATTTCCGATTGATAAGCGGTTTTAGACTGCCCAAGCATGGTTGCCGCATTCAATGTATAGCGCCAAGATCCTGACAACAGGTCAGCTGCCTTTTTGAAAATGGCCACACGATCTTCCCAAGGCATTTTGGACCACTTTTTTTGTGCTTCAAGCGCTGATTCAATAGCCATTTCAACTTCTTTCTCCCCGCATAAATGAACAGTGCCCAATTTGTGACTGTGGTTATGTGGAATAGTTACATCAGCAGTACGTCCTGTTTTGACTTCTTTACCCCCGATGATGGCAGGAATTTCAACTTCCTGGGACTTCAGTCGTTTGAGTTCTTGCTTTAGCTTTTCACGCTCAGGAGTGCCCGGTGCATACGAATTGACGGGCTCATTACTTGGCTCCCGTATTTCAAAAATTGCATTAGCCATAATAATAGTTGCTTTTTTTTGCGATTGTGTTGCTACAAAATTTTTTCTGTGTCAGTGCAAGAAGGTACTAAAATTTTTATGGAATTGGAGCAGGGGCTGATCGAAAAATGCTATGATCATAAAAACGTCAGTACCCTTTT
>JASFMR010000110.1:0-10044 GCA_050117475.1 Balneolaceae bacterium
TTGCTTTTTTTAGAAAGTCCTTGCGGATGATAACAATAGTGACACCGGCCGGTCCCACATTCTTTTGGGCTCCCGCATAAATAATTCCGTATTTAGAAACATCAATCGGGCGGGACAAGAAGTCGGATGAAGCATCACAAACCAATGGAACCCCGTCTGTTTCAGGCTCTGTCGGAAACTGTGTGCCGGCTACCGTATTGTTGGATGTATAATGGACGTATTCGGGCTTTTCACTAAATGCTAGTTCAGAATTCTTGGGCACGCGATCATAGCCGGTATCCTTACTGCTGAAAGGCTTGTGTACATTACCAAAGATATTAGCTTCTTTGATTGCCTTGTCCGACCAGCGGCCGGTATCGATATAATCTGCAGTTTTTCCTTTGGATAGGAAATTAAAAGGAACCATCATAAACTGGGAACTGGCTCCTCCTTGTAAAAACATGATTTCAAAATCTGTACCCAGTCCCAACAACTCTCGAAGTCGTGATTTGGCCTGCTGGTCTATTTCAGTGTATTCGGCGCTCCGGTGACTTATTTCCATAACCGAGCTACCCTTATCCTTATAGTTGGTGAGCTCTTCCTGGGCTCTCTCTAAAACCTCCAGGGGCAATATTGCGGGCCCAGCACTAAAATTGTGAACACGATACATAATAATATTTTTTAAATTTATGATTTTGTGAATTAAAAAGTGTGTACCAGTAATCCGGATCTTAATTTTGGTTCGAACCAAGTTGATTTCGGAGGCATCAACAAGCCCTCGTCAGACACGTCAATTAGTTCTTCGATACTTGTAGGGTACATGCTGACAGCCATCGCGGCCTCTCCATCATCAACAAGCTGTTCGAGTTCTCCGGTTCCGCGTATGCCGCCAACAAAAGAAATGTTTTCATCTCTTCGGGGATCTGTAATATCAAGCATGGGAGACAACAGGTATTCCTGTAATCGGTAAACATCGAGTTTCTCTACGCTATTCGGATGATCCTTTAAAGGCAATGTCAACCCGTACCACTTTCCATCAATATAGATACAAATATCACCTTTTTGTGATGGCTCGGGATTTGTAACCGATTTCAGTTCAAATTTATTTTCCAGTTTTTCAAAAAAATCGTCTGGGATCGAATGAACTACCCGGTTATATGCAAGGATATTCATATTCGACATGGGGAAAACAACCGCCGGGAAGAAGTTATACTCCTCTTTTCCGGAATGACCGGGATTCGTCTCTTTCTTTTCTGCCGCGGCACGGGAAGCACTTTTGCAGCGATGGTGTCCATCCGCAATATATAATTTTGGAATAGCCTCAAAGGCATCTACAAATTCATTGGTATCATCAGCTAACCAAAGTTGGTGCTGCACCCCGTCATCGGCAGTAAAATCAAAAAGCGGTTCCTGTTCAATTGTGCTATCAATTAAATTTTGTACTCGTTTATTGTCTTTGAAAGTAATCATCACCGGTTCGGCATGAGCTTGTTGGGTGAGGATATGACGAGTTCTGTCGTCTTCTTTGTCGGGCCTTGTAAGTTCATGCTTCAGGATGACTTCATTATCATAGTCCTCTACAGAAACACAAGAGAAGATGCCGGTTTGGGGGGTGTTATTTCTGGTTAGACGATAGACATAGACATGAGGGATCTCATCCTGCTCAAGGGGACCATTTGCCAACATTTTTTTTAAATTCTCGGCCCCTTTTTGATAAACGGTATCATCGTGAGGGTCGGTTCCCTCAGGCAGATCAATTTCGGGTCGAATAACATGAAGAAAACTGTTAGGTTTACCTTCAGCTAATGTTCGGGCTTCAGCAACACTTATAACATCATAAGGAACACAAGCGATTCCTTCTACGTTTTCAGAATTTGGATGCCAGGCTTTAAAAGGGTGTAAAATTGCCATTTGGTATTTCTATTAATCATTTTGAGACTATTACATATAAGCCTTCAAAAGTACTTGGATGTTTTCTTTTTATAAAGAGTTTTTTTAAAAATTTTGATACGGCATTATTAACCTTCGACGAAAAGCTTTTATTTTTCACAATAAATTTAAATCAATGGATAATTATGGATGAAATGAACTTCAACGGGAAGAACCTTTCGGAAGATCAGCAAGACCAATTGCTTTTTATGATGTTGGTTCAGCAACACCAGCAGATAGCAATGATGGGTATGGGAAAAATTGAAAATCCACAAACCGGGCAAGTTGAGAGGGAACTAAAATCGGCTAAATTTGCTATCGATACCCTTTTGATGCTTCAGAAGTTTACAGAAGGTAATTTGCCCAAGAAATTGAACAGTTATCTGACGGAAACCTTAAATAATCTCCGGATGAATTATGCAGATGAAAAAGAAAAGGGGGATGATTCAAAACCCGATAAAGAACAGCAAGCATAGATGTCTGCATTAGAGCCAGTCACTGCCGCAGGAGGGGTTATTTTCAGGCATCCATCCGGGAAACCCGAGCCGGAGGTGTTACTTATTTACCGCCGGAAGGTTTGGGATCTTCCAAAAGGGAAATTGGAGGAGGGAGAAAGTGTGAAAGGCTGTGCTGTACGGGAAGTGGCCGAAGAAATTGGAATTACGGAAGAGCCGCATATCGTATCTGAATTAACGGATACCTACCATGAATATGACCAAAACCAAATCCACTTTGGAAAAACAACACACTGGTATGCAATGGAACTGGCTTCAAATGACGATGATTTCCAGCCTCAATATGAAGAGGGCATTGAGCAGGTAAAGTGGCACACTCTTGCCATGGCAAAAAGGCTGGTAGGATATCAAAATCTTGTTTCGGTTCTGGAATTATTTGAAAGCTGGTACAATAACAAGGCTTAAGAATTGTATTCCAGGCGAAAATGGATAAATAAGACATATTCGACCGCAACCGGTTTGCCTTTAAGGCTGCCGGGTATAAAGCGGGATTTTGCAACTGCTCTCAGTGCCGCTTTATTGAGATCGTATCTTACCCCTTTGACAATTTCCGGGTTGTGGACTTTTCCTCTTTTATCTACAACAAATTGAACAATTACACGTCCCTGTACTTTGTCTTTGATTGCTTTCCTGGGATATTTGATTTTCAGGCGTAACCCTTCTTTCCCCCCAATCAATTGGGGCATGATGTCAACATACGATAATGCCTTTTCATCGGTTTCGTAAAGGGGTTTATAGAAATGCCTGTTAGAAGCTGCGAGCGGAACTTCTGCTATGGGCATTGGATCGGGCAACTTCAATTCCATTTGAAGATTGCGCAATGGATCCCAGAGTAGTTTATTTTCCGGTGATTTGTAGGGTACAAAGATACTTGGCGGCGGATTCGGTTGTATGGAAAAGTGAGTGGTTAGGAGAATATTCTCCGATGAGATTACCTCGTTTCCCGGGATGTTCCAAATCGATTGTTTGTTGATTTTGGGCAGTTCCATCTTGAAAAGGCCTATGGTAGACAGCAGTGAAATGATAAGGCCGGTTTCGAAGTACAACACGTAATTTCTCTTTAGACTGGCAAGTGGATTCCTCATTGTAGGTCTCATGGTTTTCCCTCCTTGATAATTAAAATAACCATGATTTAAATGTTTCAGATCATAAATTCCCTCTCAATTTTTGGGATCTTTGAAACATCTTATCTAATTGACTTTCCCAGGGCGGGCACAATTTATCTTTATGAAATTAATCCGTCATCGGGACAGGTATCCGGGACATTACAAAGGACCCACAAATAAAAAAAGGACACATCCATTTAGACGTGTCCTTTAAATATTTTGTTTCGGACTTTTTTAATTTTGCAATTTGAAAACAATAGGCAAGCTGTACTGAACGCGCACTGCTTGTCCACGCTGTCGTCCAGGTTTAAACGTTGCCTGTTTCACAACTCTTAACGCTTCTTTGTCACAACCGCCGCCAATGCCGCGAATAACTTTAGGATTTTCAACGTTACCATTTTCAGTAACAATAAATTGAATAATTACCCGGCCTTCGATGCCCGCTTTACGGGCCATTTCCGGATAATTTATTTTTCGCTGCAGTTCAGCAAGGCCACCTTTAAGTTCTGGCATTTGTTCTACTGCCACAAAGAAATCTTCGCTGTCGTCATCTTTCTTGCTTTCCGGGGGAGGAGGCATGTCTAGAGGCTCATCCATATTCAGGTCAGCACTGATATCAATATTCTGATCTTGGATAATTTCGTCGTTGGGAACTTCAACAGGAACCTGTGGGCGAGGAGGGGGAGGTGGGGTTTTCTCCTGCTTGGTCTGGATGACATCCTCCATTTTTGTTACTTCCTGTTCTTGCGTCAAATCCACCTTTTGTTTTTTTGAAACGAACTCCATCTTCATAGCTACAATGAAAATGAGGAGCACAGCCACCAAGCCTAGTTCAAGAAAAACATTATAATACTTCCTTAAATCAGACTTAGGTTTTTTCCTGTCTGAACGCATAAAATTTCCTCCGCGTAATTTGAAACGTAAATTTTCAGTTTTGGGTACTAATGAAACAAATAATTTTACCCAATCTCCACCCTAATAACAGGAAAAGTGGGGAAAATGTTTCATTTTGACCTTTTTTATGAAAATAAGAATGCAGGAATATTAAAAGGAGCGATCATGCTAATTTCCCAAGAAATTTGTACCAGTTCTGAAGATTGGATTGCTACCTGTCGTTTTCTGAACGCCTAATAGGAATAGTGCCTCCCATTCATTTTACCCGGTTCTAGTCTCCTAAAATGATTAAAAGAGTCGGGCAAACAAAAAAAGGGATGCTGCAGGCAGCATCCCTTGTAAAATTATAAAATAAAGTACCTAGTTCTGAAGCCGGAATACAACCGGTAAACTGTACTGAACGCGTACGGCTTCACCGCGTTGACGACCCGGTTTGAACTTCGCTTTTTTGACAGCCCTCAGAGCTTCCTCGTCACAACCGCCTCCAATACCGCGGATAACTCGCGGATTTTCTACGGAGCCGTCCTCAGTAACGATAAACTGTACAATCACACGACCTTCAATACCGGCTTTTCGCGCCATTTCCGGATACCGAATGGTACTTTGAAGGGAAGCGAGCCCTCCAATAAGTTCCGGCATCTGTTCAACAGCTACAAAGAAGTCTTCTTCTTCCTCTTTTTTAGACTCCGGTGGAGGTGGAGGTAAATCCATCTCCTCATCGAGGTCCAGCTCGGCATTAATATTTAAAATTTCGTCTTCAATGATTTCGTCGTTGGGTACTTCAACGGGTACCGGTGGACGAGGAGGGGGTGGTGGCTTCTCAATCTGCTTGGTCTGAATGACTTCCTCCATTTTTACAACTTCTTGCTCCTGCGTAAGATCTACCTTTTTCTGTTCTGATCTGAAATCCATTTTCATTGCCACAATGAATATTAACAAAACGGCAATCATACCGATCTCAAGAAAAAGCGTATAATACTTCCGCAGATCTGCCTGGGTATGTTTTCTTTCGTTTATCATATCTTTGTTTTGCTTCGTCGTTGATTATTCAACCCCGAGTGTTTATTTCACTAATTTATGTTTTTCCGCTTTTAATGCAAATTTATTTTTGTTTTTAAAACGTATAGTATAGGAATCTTAGTGTGCAACACTTTGGCCTGGAGAGGGAGGGAATAGTAATCGATTAGATTGAAGCTCGGTTCTATGAGACCGGTGCGGTTTTTGGGATCGTAAGTTTTAATAGCCAAGTGGCACACAGGCAGCCAATAGTATCAAAAAGCAAGTCGTAAAGATCGGGATCACGGTGATAGGGCATCACGTATTGCAGAAATTCGACCGAGGCGCCAAACGTAACGCCAATGAGGAAGATGATCCAAAAATTAGCCGTCGACTTGGTTTTAATGTAACTATACAGGCCTACAGAAAAAGTCCAGCTGCCAAACATCAGCAGGTGTCCAAGCTTATCATAATGCCAAATTTTGCTGTCTCCTAAAACATTGGAAGGTACAAGAGTCAGGAATAACAATACGATCGTTAAAAATGCAATACCTATTGGCAACAAATAACTGTTATCAGATAGAAATGAATAGATAGATGTTAGCTTCATACAAAATCTAAGGGTTCAGGAATTCCGTCGTAGTGTTGTAAATAATAATCTAGTTTCTGCTTCCCGCGCAATAGTGCCATTGCACAACTTTGATCGGAGGCGAATTCCATAGCCAGGTAAGCGCCTATTTTTCCGGCTAATACATCGCCGCTGCCTGCCCGAGCAAAGTAACGGGTATTGTAGTTTGTTAAATAGCACTTGCCTGAAGGTGTTCCCACAATTCCAGGCATTCCTTTCGAGAGCAACGTAAGTTTATGTTTGGTAGAAAACTCCCTCGCTTTTTGAAGTCGATCACTGTCATCGCTCACATCTTTTTTTAACAGCTTTTGCAATTCACCCGGGTGCGGGGTCAAAATCCATTCCACCTCTCTCGGTTTTTTGAATTCCGAAAGTTGTGATAAACACCACAAGCCGTCTGCATCGATGACGGTGTCCCAGTTGTTGTGAGATAAAAATTGTTCTACAAATGCCGTAGTTGATGCATCACGCCCAAGCCCCGGCCCAAGAAGTACTTTGCCTTTTTTCTCGTTTACAATATCAAGAACCTTCTCGGTGTGTTCTTCTTTGAAGCAGAAATCATCCCTGCTGCCTACCGACCTTTTAATAATGGAAGGGAGGTTATGTTCATAAACGGATAACACACCACGGGGACAAACCAGTATGACAGCCCCGGGGCCTTCGGCCCAGGCACTTTCCGCGGCCATGATGGCAGCACCGGTCAATCCTTCGGATCCCGCTACAATATAAAGTACGCCGGAGTCGTATTTGTGTTTACCTGGATTGGGTCTTTCCATGGGGACCCAGTTTTCATCCAACAAAAAGGTAGAACATTTTTCTTTATAGGTATTCGGGAAGGGAAGTTCACAGTAGTAAACGAGACCTGTTAGCCGGGGGCCTTCGTTCAGGTAGAAACCTTGTTTCATTCCGCCAAATGCAAACGTTTTGTCAGCTTCAACGGCACTGCCCATTATTTTACCCGAGTCGGAATGGAGGCCTGTGGGGATATCCATCGAGAAAGTGGGTGCGCTCTGTTCATTGGCCCATGCAACGGCATTTTGATAATCACCTCGAACTTCGCTTGTTAGTCCGGTACCCAGCATGCCGTCAATGATAAAATCAAACTCAGCCCCTTCCTGGAAATCGTTCCACCGTTCAAAAATGGTTACTTGTTTACCGGTACTGAAATTTTGGAGCAGCTCCAGGTTCTTTTCAGCATCCGGGGAGAGATTTTCGATACCGTCCAGGAAGACGAGGGTTGCTTTCGAATCATGCTGCATTAAATAACGGGCCACGACCAAGGCATCCCCGCAATTGTTGCCTTTTCCGCACAAATAAACGCCGTGGGATAAGTTCTCATGAGCCTGCAGCAGATGTTTGGCAGCCGACAAACCGGCGATTTCCATGAGGGTAAAACCTTCTATACCCATTTTTGAGATTGTCTTGCGGTCAACCTCCCGGCTCAGTTCTGAGTCCAGGAGATACTGTGAGTATGGAGCTTTTAAAGTCTCTTTCACCATAAATTTGTTAGCATGCTTAACTCAAGTATAGTGAGCAGGAATCCCGCTAAAGCGCCTCCGAATAATTCTGCCAGCGTGTGAATATTCAGGCGGTATCGTGCCCATATCATAAGTGGTAAAATTAGCAAAAGGATGGATAAGGATAAAATATATGTGAAATTTGCCGCCGGTATTATGTTCATCCTGCACAAATAAAGAAATATAGCCCCCGCCGAGGAGAGTGCTGCAGTATGAATACTCATTTTCCAAATAAAATTGATGATAAACCCTATAAGAGGATTAATGAGGAATACAAACGAAATGGCTGCTAGAACCCTCGACGTACTAGCAAGGGTCAGACTAAAGCAGAGAAAGACAATGAAGGCACATCCGATTGAAATAATGAAAAGTCTGTTTCGGGAAGTACGCTCCGGGAGATCAAGGGAGCTGATATACTTTTTACGAAGCAGATAAAAGGTCGCTGTAAATGGAGTTATGGTATAAAAAAAGAGGGAAATCCCCATTATCCAACCGATGGTACTATCCATTAACCCCAGCAGCCAGGCAGTTAGTCCGATAACTACGGGTGGCAAAAAAAGAGGATTGATCAGATCGGATATCAGCCGTGCGGGACCGTCTTTTTGGAGCCGTTTGATTAAGCTAAAGTTTTTATATGTTGATATCCGATCCAAATTACCTGTCTTTCTTAATATGCCCGGGCAAATAGTACCTTCTGCCTGGAAGGTTTGCCTGTCACCATGCATTTGCCTTCCTCCCCTTCTTTCAAAGGGATACAACGAATGGTAGCTTTGGTTTCGTCTTTAATTTTTTCTTCGGTTTCGGCTGTACCGTCCCAATGGGCATAGATAAAGCCCCCTTCATTGTCAATAACCTCCTTGAACTCCTCATATGAATCAACAGAATGGGTATTTGCTTCAATTCGTTCACGGGCAGATTCAAACAGTTCTTCCTGAATGGTTTCGAGCAGTTCAGCGGCTTTTTGCCCGATGCCTTCCCGGCTGACGATATTTTTGTCGCGGGTATCACGTCGTGCCAGCTCTACATTATTATTCTCCAGATCGCGAGGACCAATTGTCAATCGCAAGGGTATGCCGGCGGCTTCATGCTCATTGAACTTCCAGCCCGGGCTCATATTTTCCCGGTTATCAAGCTTAACGCGAATATCCAATGCTTCTAGTTCCTGTATAATTTCATCGCAGTAATCCAGCACCTTGCTTTTTTGTTCATCGTTTTTCCAAATAGGTACAATTACCGCTTGGTTAGGCGCCAGTTTCGGCGGCAGTACCAAGCCCTGATCGTCAGAGTGCGTCATGATCAAACCGCCTATAAGCCGAGTGGAAACTCCCCAGCTGGTAGCCCAAACATATTCGTGTTCACCTTCGGAGCTTTGGAATTTCACGTCGAAGGCTTTTGCAAAATTCTGTCCCAGGAAGTGTGACGTCCCGGCTTGTAATGCCTTGTTGTCCTGCAGCAATGTTTCAATACAGTAGGTATCAACAGCCCCTGCAAAACGTTCAGACTCGGTTTTCACCCCGGTGACCACCGGCATGGCCATATATTCCTCTGCAAATGTACGATACACTTCCAGCATTTGTCGGGTCTCCTGCACAGCCTCTTCTTTTGTGGCGTGTGCGGTATGGCCTTCCTGCCACAAAAACTCCATCGTTCGCAGAAACAGGCGCGTGCGCATTTCCCAGCGTACCACATTGGCCCATTGGTTGATTAGAATAGGCAGATCACGGTACGATTGAATCCAGTTTCGATAGGAGTCCCAGATAATAGTCTCGGATGTTGGCCGAACGATAAGTTCTTCTTCCAGGCGGGATTCAGGATCTACCTCCACACCATCATTTGAGCTTTTCAACCGGCTGTGTGTGACGACTGCACATTCTTTGGCAAAACCCTCGACATGCTGGGCTTCTTTTGAAAGGAATGATTTAGGGATGAAAAGCGGAAAATAGGCATTCTCATGACCGGTATCCTTGAACATTTGATCGAGGGCATCCTGCATGTTTTCCCAGAGGGCATAGCCATTGGGACGAATGACCATGCAGCCGCGCACAGGAGAATGGTCGGCAAGTTTGCCTTCGCGGATTACATCTTGATACCATTGAGAAAAATCTTCGTCTTTAGGAGTAATCTTCTTTGCCATGAGAAATAAGGGAATTCGGTTCGTAAATGGTTTAAAAATTGATAAGCTTGAAAATAAGGTGATTTCAAGGAGCCTCAAAAAAAGATGTCCATTTTCCTTTTGATTTGTGGAAAAAATCTTCCGAGGGTCTTAATATTTAACAAGAATTGCTTTATATTTGGCAACTCTTTGATGGCGTGGTAGCTCAGTTGGTGAGAGCGTCGGATTCATAACCCGGAGGTCGACGGTTCGATTCCGTCCCACGCTACTGAATGAAAGCCCGGGGATGTTGAAAAAACATCGTTGGGCTTTTTTTATGAACGGTACCGTACGATGGCGAAGTTCAGTTGGTGAGAGCGACGGATTC
>JASFMR010000111.1:0-9955 GCA_050117475.1 Balneolaceae bacterium
AAAAATGGATTTAAAGTTCAGTCCATTGACAAGAAGCAGACCTTCCAATACAAAGTAAAACGGGGCTCCAAAAAGCCGGTTACCGGGGAGCAGGAGGCCTATTCCAAGGAAGAAGTGGAAAAGGCCCTGGTTAAGTTGGGATATAAGGTCATTAGTATCAACAAAAAGTGGTTTGATTTTAAAGGCGGTGTTCCCCAGAAAGAAGTGGTAACCTTTATTCGCTTGTGCGCTGATCTGCTGCGGCAGCAGCTCAGCTTTGATGAGATCTTGGTACTGCTTTATGAGGATACGCAGAATAAGCGCATGAAAGAGGTTATCAAGACCATCCAGAAAGATTTAAAGGACGGAAAAGAGGGGAGCGAGGTGTATGGAAAGCATGAAGATGTGTTCGGGCAATTTGCCTCGTATATGTTAAGCGTTGCCTCTACCAGTGGTAATATGGCCCAGGTGTTCGAAAGTACGGCCAAGTTTCTGGAACGGGATGCCGAATTTAAGAAAAACCTGCGCCGCTCATTGATGATGCCGACTATTACTGTATTGGCTGTCATCGGGGTGATTCTATTTTATGTCGGCTATATATTTCCCGCCACCGCCGAACTTTTTGTAGAAATGGATATCAAGCTGCCGCCGATGACGGCTGCTACACTCCAAATGAGTTATTGGCTGCAAGATCATTGGATTGCGATTTTGTTATCGATCCTCATTCCTATTTCAGCCTTTATTTATTACGTTAAAACACCCAAGGGTAAATTGTGGCTAGATAAGAATATCATCAGGGTGCCGGTGATTGGGGACCTAATGCATAAAACAAGCATCGAAATTTTTTCAAGGGTCTTCTATACCTTATATAGTGGTTCCGGACAGAATATTGAAGTGATTAGAGTAGCGGCCGAAGCTTGCCGGAATAAATATATGGAGAAACAGATTAAGGAAGTGGCCATCAAGATGATGTTAAAAGAGGGGGCGGGGCTCATCGAATCCCTCAATGCGACGGGCGTTTTTACCGACACGGCCATCAGCCGGTTTAAGCTGGGAGCGGAATCCGGGGCATTGAAAGAGAATGCCAAACAATTGGCTCAGTATTACGAAACACAGACGACCTATAAAATGGAGTCGGTTATTGACATGATTAACCTGTTTGTGAACCTTTTTATTATGGTTGCATTGATTGCTATCACGATTGTATCCTCTGAATCCGCATTGGTTCAACCCAATAGTGGTCCTGGAATGTAGGTCTGTACAAAAATTTATATGATAGAGTTCATAATAACATTCTAACTTTCATTCCATCTTTTAACACTTATATTATAATCGGTTTCAACAAAGATCATCATCTCCAACTGCAAGCGTTGGTTTCATAAATGGGAAAAGTAAACACCAGACGGTATATAGGAGACATTCTCGTTGATCGAGGGATTATCAACGAGAATCAGCTGCATGAAGCGCTGGCTATACTGCGTGAAGAGCCGGAAACTTCGAATAGGAGGCTCGGCCAGATTCTTTACCAGGATCTGGGCCTCGATCGTCACAAGGTGATGAGCCAGATAGCCTCGATCTATGCTTTCGACGAAATTTTTGGGGAGCAGGATTCGGTTAACGGCGAGGTCATTGATAACATCAAATCCCATATCGATGATTTGCCGACCGAGGTGATAGATGAGCTGGTACATCAGAAGGCTGTCCCATTGAGAATAGAGCAAAATTCACTTACAGTAGCTGCGGCTGACCCTTCCGATCCGACGCTCTCCACTATTATCTCCAAGTTCAATTTTAAGCAGCACCAAATTCTGTACTGCCGTTACGAGCTGGTTGAACAGATTTTGACCCAGGTCTACGAGCAGAAAAATGAGTTTCTCGACCTTCTGGAGGAAATTGAATACGAAGAGCCGGATCTTCAGGAAGAGACCGAAGAGATTGACGAGGAGGAGATTGATGCCGAGATTAACCAGAGCATGCTCAACTCCCTGGTTGAGGGATTCCTGGTGGAAGCGGTTCGTAAGGGAGTGAGCGATATACATATTGTGCCATCCGGACCGGCATCGACTGATATTCGGTTCAGGATTGACGGGAAATTGCAGCTTTGGCATCAGCAGAACAATGTGAAGCCCGAAGCCATATCAGCGGTGGTCAAGGATAAGACCCGAAATGTGGATCGCTTCGAGCGGGATGCCTCTCAAGACGGTTTTATTCAGCGCATTGTGGATAATCACAGTATCCGGTATCGTGTATCTATCATACCGATGGTTGGAAAACAGTTTGACCGAAAGTTTGAATCGATCGTTATTCGTGTTCTTGACGATCGCAAGGTGATAACCGATCTGAATGTGCTTGGCCTGCAGGAAAAAGCCAAGGCCGATTTTGTAAAGGCGATTGAAAAGCCGTCCGGCATCGTCATTATAACCGGGCCCACCGGGAGTGGTAAATCCACGACGCTTGTAGCGGCATTATATTATGTGATTGATCCTTCTGTAAATGTACTGACAGTTGAGGAACCGGTAGAATATTTGATTGAGGGGGCAAGACAGTTAAAGCTGAGCAATCATATGACCTTTGACCAGGCGATGCGTGGGATATTGCGTCATGACCCTGATATCGTACTTGTAGGTGAGATTCGCGATCTTAAAACAGCTGAAATTGCTATTAAACTTGCAAATACCGGTCACCTGACGTTTTCAACCTTGCACACCAATGACGCCCCCAGTGCCATCTCCCGACTTTACAAAATGGGAGTAGAACCATTTCTTATTGCCAATGCTGTAAACTTGATTATGGCACAACGCTTGGTACGGACGCTTTGTAAAAATTGCAAGGAAGTTTATGAGCCACATCCGGAAACGGCCAAAGGGATCGGTTTTACTGAAGAAGAAATTGAAGAAACTACGTTTTACCGTCCAGTTGGCTGTGACAAATGTACCAATGGGTACAAGGGGCGTACGGCCATTATGGAGGCCCTTTATTTTGACAAAGAAATTAGGAAAATGATTCTTGAATCCGGTGAGGAAATTGATGAGGTTGCAATCAAAGATTATGCTATACAGCAGGGCATGCTGAGTTTACGCGCATCGGGACGAGAACGGATTAAAAGCGGTTTGACGACCATCGAAGAGATTGTGGCTATTACAATAGAAGACTAACATTTTAGGGTTGGAATATGAAATTATTAACTAATGTGTTTTTTATGGGGTTAGCACAAGTTCAAATTTGGAGAAATGGTTATGGCGACTAATAATCAGGCAGAAAAAGATGCAACGCCGGAATATATTCGGCAATTTTTGAAAGAACCGCCGTTGCTGTTAAGAAATTTCCATTATGAGGATATTATGGAGTTTCTTAATCTTGGCAAAGAGGAGCGATTCGTTCAGGATGATGTCATTATTAATGAGGCCGAATATGTTAATTCTGCTTATTTGATCGTGGACGGCAAGGTTTCTATTTGGAAAGACAATATTCAATTGACAAGCCTGTCTAAAGGTAATTTTCTGGGTGAGACATTTCTATTCAGCAAAAATAACCGGATGGCTAAAGTAGTCTCAGAAGGCGACACGCAGCTATTGAAATTTGAACGGTATGAGGCGCTTAATTTCTTTCGAAAAAAACCTGAAAAGCTCTTTAACATTTTTACCCGTAACATTATTGAGATTCAACAGAAAAAGATCGGTAATATGAATTTGCAGCTGCTGCAATTAAAAAAGCGCCTTTTTGACGATATAAATTGGTAAATAGTGCGAAATGAAAAAAGATGGCAACTTCCCTTATGGGGTTTGAAGAAATCATTGTAAGGGACATGAGATAATGTTGAAATATTAAAAATTTTTAATGTTTTTGATGATGTATCTTATGATTCTCGGATTTATTTGCAGATGTATGTTCAATTATTTTAAATAATTTCGTAACAAATAGGGTTTTTGTTGTTCTTTTAAACGGTTAGTGTAAGACTAATGAAGAAAAAGTTGATCTACAGATGGAAGTAGGGGTTGTAAAAAATAGAGTTAAGGAAATTATTAGCCCACTGGAAAACCAAATAAAGTCCAGTTTAAAGGGAATAGAGCGCCAAAAAGAAATTGGTGCTATTTTGGAGGAACAACCCCAGGATATCCGTGCTGAGCTTCGAACAGTTGTGGAGTCTTTTTTGGAAAGGATGTATGAGAATGAAGCATCAGATATTGATATGGGCGGCCCCGGATGTGATCATCAGGTATGGTACAGGATACATGGAGATAAAGCTCCGTTACGGGATGGGCCCGAATTTACGCTGACAGAAACCGATTTCATGTTGCATAACTTGCTGATGCCCAGTCAGCGTGAGCACCTTTTGGAAAATCGCAATCTTGATTTCTCGTATTCTCTTGACAGTGAGAAATCCATAGCCAATTCCAAGAGATTTCGAGCAGATGTTTACTTTGATTTAGAACATCTGGCATTGAATATGAGAAAGATTGACAATGAGATACGCCCCTTTAAAGGGCTTCGTCTCCATCCGGAGGTAGCGAAAGCCTTAAGCCTTAAATATTATAAATACGGCTTAACCCTCGTTACGGGTATTACCGGTTCGGGTAAATCGTCAACCTTAGATACGGTCATTGATGCAAACAACCGTACGGTGGATTCTCACATTGTTATTATAGCATCCCCGGTTGAACTGGTACATAAACCTATCAAATCCGTGGTGAGACACCGGGAAGTGGGCCGTGATGTGAAATCTTTTAAGGCTGGAGCGGTACAGGCATTGAGACAGGACCCAGATATCATTGTTATTGGTGAGCTTAGGGATCCCGAAACGATAATGACGGCCCTTGAGATTACTGATTCGGGCCATAAAACCTTCGGTACCTTACATACCAGTTCCGCAATGGAAAGTATAGAACGTATTTTGGGGGAAATACCGGTTAATGAACAAAATCGTGTGCGAAGCCGCCTGGCTGATGTGCTAACATGTGTGATAAGTCAAAAACTGATTCCTAGTCTCGATGGACGACGTGTTTTAGCGAAAGAGGTTCTTTTAGTTACCAGTTCCGTGAAAGCCGCCATTAGGAATAATAATGTAAACGAAATTTATCAAATGTTAATGGAGGGCGGCGATCTTGGAATGAATACCATGGAACAGGATCTCAAACGCTTGTATGATGAGGGAAAGATTTCGAAAGAAGAAGCAATGAATAACGCGAATAATAAAAAGCGTTTAAAACAGCTAATTTCGGAAACTCAATATTAATCTACGACGGATAATTTTACCGGATGTTTGGAAATAATGAATATGTAGGATTTACTCTTCAGGATGATGTCATTCGTGTGGCACGCCTCCGCCTCGACGGAAAAAAACTGAAACTGGTCAAGTTGGATCGTTTTTCTCTGGTCGAAAAAATGAAAACAGATCTTCAATTGAAAGAGCCTGAGAATGATAGAGAGGATATGTCATTCGAGGAGAATGAAGATGCCGATGCCATATTCGGGCTTGAGGAAGGGGAAGGAGAGGAAGAGGATGAAGAAATCGATTTTGAAGATCTTGAAGCCGCGGGAGAAGCTGAAGAGGATATGGCGCTTGACATGGTCGAGGAAAGTCAGACGGTTCAGTCGAATGAGCTTCTCGTTTACAACATCCTCTCAGACATTGATCCCCAAAAAGTTCATTTGGGCCTAAATATTCCGGCAGGAAGCACCATCTTTCAGATCATTAGAGATACAGATTTTAAGGAGGTTAAAAAGAAGGACCTGGTCCAGGATTTGGAGGAAAAGCTGGAGTCCATTTACGGCATGCCCAAATCCCCGGATAACTATTCCTATGAAATCCGTGAAGATGGCTCCTTATTGCTGGGATCCATTGATGAGGAATCAATAACACTGCAGCTGGTTAACCGTGCCAGAGAATTTTATAACGGTAAAATTACCGTTGAGGATATAATCCCGGATGAGATAGGGCTTGTGGGCCTGGTTAGAGCTAATTACGACTTGGAACCCGATGAGATGACTGGGGTTATTCAGTTTGGCAAGCAAAGCTGCCGAGTCGTGTTTATGAAGGGAGAGGAAGTTTGGCTGGTTTCGCCTATCATAAATGAAGGCACGGAAAAGAAGTCGTTTTTAAATACAGTCTTTAGTAAAATCCTATTCCAGCTGGATACGGGGGAAGTGCCAAACTTGGATCGTATTATTTTAGCCAATAATACGCGAGGGGATTCTGCGGTTAAATTTTTCAGAGAAAATTTTCCGGACATTCATGTTGAAAATCTCAAATTGAAGGAAGATTTTTTTGATTCCCAGAATATTGATCCCTCAAGTGTGGCCTCTTTTACGACGGCTATCGGGGCGGCTTTAGCAGCATCAAAAACGAGGGAAGAGCATTTCCCAAAGCTGTCGTTTGTCCCAAAATACGTAGCCGACCGTCAGAAGATATTTAAGTTGCAATGGCACGGGGTTTTAATTTTATTCTTGATCTTTCTTACCCCAATAACGTTCAATTATTTTTACAACCAAAATGCTAAACGAATATCTTCTCTGTCAAGCGAATTGAGTCAGATGAAAGGGCAAATTAAGGCCATAACGCCAACCGTTAACAGTGCCAATGAACTTAATCAGAATTTATCCATCCTGAAAGAGAAACTAACCATGCTGGATACCTTGTCCAGGGGAAGCAGGGAATGGAGTGAAAAATTCCGGATTCTGGACCAAGGCGTTAGGAATGTTAAAAGTAGTTGGATTACGTCGTTTTCTCAGACTAAACAAGGTGCATTTATTCAAGGTTATACCCTTTACCGAAATAGGATTCCGGAACTTGTTAATATTTTTGATGAGGCTACTTTACTCAGTGTAAATGATGAAGAAGTGAGGGATAAACAGATCTATTCTTTTTCCATTTTTGTAAAAAGTTTTACAAAAGCAGATTCTATTTATTCCCCTCCCAAACCTAAGGAAGTTAAGAATTTAATTGAACAATAAAGCAGGCGGCTGATTATATGTCCTACGGATTACGTAATACCATTATCTTGTTAGTTGTGTTAGCCACATTTGTCGTGGGAGGATGGTCTTATCTCTATTTTTACCAAGAGCCACGGGTCAAAAAATTAGAAACGGAAGTCGAAAAGACCCGGCAAGAATTGCAAAGCAAACAAGAGAAAGCAGATCAGTATCCTATGTTGCTAAAGAGGTATAAAAAGGCAACTAATTTTTTCAATAATTACAATAAAGCTCTTTATGCTACAAATAATGAAGATAATGTATACGATTTTTTAAATACGGTAAGTTCAGGATCAGCGTATACGGATTTTACCTTTAATTTCCAGGATTCTACCAGCCAGGGTAAGTTCGGTACTATGCAAATGAGTATTACCGGGGAGGCGTATTATCGGAATTTTATCAATTTTGTACGTCAGATTGAACTAAGTAAGCCTCTTAATAAGATTGGCGGGATTTCAGTCAATCCCATTGATCAGCTGGATTCTTATGGAAAGGTAGATTTTAAATTCACTTTAAAAAGTTTTTATGACAGGGTTAAGCTATTGGGAAAGCCTGACATGGTTATTAAAAACGATATCTTGGCCTCTGTCTATAATCCATTTTTCCCGTTGATTAGGTCCGTAAAAACCAATGAAGATAACCTAATTAACATAGAAGCAAGTAAGCTCTTGGCGGTAAGTGGGAATAAAGCCTTTTTGTTAGATCAGGAGGGGAAAATGCAAACATTGCGAAAAGGAGATGAGGTTTATTTGGGCAAATTGACTTCAATAAACCTCAATAAGGGCGCAGCTTCATTTACACTTAATAAAGGCGGTATTATAGATCGGGTAACCCTACAGGTTAATGCCTTACAGGTAAATAATGACGGAAATCAAAGCAGTAATTAATATGAAAGTCTACAGATTCAGTAAAATTTTACCTTTTATCTTTGCACTTGTTTGCATCATCTACAGCAGTGGATGGGCTCAAAGTCAAAATCAAATCCAGGATAAACTCCCGGTGAGGGAGTACACGAATCCCAACGAAGTTGTGACTTTTGATCGAACTACACCTTTTACCCGAGCGTTGGATGTTATCAATAAGTTTGCCCAAAGTTACCGGAATAAAATAATTATCGATCGAACGAAGACAGAAGGGAATATAGGTATCTCTGTTCCCCCCATGCATTGGATGGATGCCTTGAAGTTAATTTTGAATGTCAAAGGGTTAAGGCTTGTCGAACAGAAAGATTACTATGAGATTGTTACTCCCGAATCTTTGCAGCCTCAGGCCCAGCTTAAAAAGGGTAATGGAGGGGGTGGAAAGGAAGGGGAAGGCCCGGTAGCCACAACGCACTCTGAAGAAGTCCGTATAAAAGCGATATTTTTTGAGGGCAATCGCCGTGCACTGCAGGAAATTGGGGTTGACTGGTCAACCATTTCAGAAAATGTGCCTGATGCCATTTTAAACAGTGGCAGTGGCAGCCAGGGGGGCGGAGGTAGTAGTGGTGGACAGAGTGGCCAGAATAATACCCCACAGCTTCCCAACTCCAGCTTTAACGGCCCCTTTGTGCAGGTAAATGCCAAAGGAGCTCAGAGTGTTTCACAGGATGTGTTTAACTCGATTATAAACTTTGGGGAAGTAGGGAATACGGGCATCAGGGTACAAGCCTTGTTTAGTGCTTTTGAAGCCGATAACCTGGGGCAGATTCTGGCATCACCCAATATTAAGGTATTGGATGGGCAACAGGGCCGTATACAGGTAGGACAGGATTTTTCTATCAAGCAGCGTGACTTCTCAGGTAATGTGGTCGATAAATTCTTTAGTGTTGGTACCATACTTGAAGTAACACCGCAGGTTATCAAGCAAAATGATACCACATTTATCCATCTCGATATCGATGCTCAGCGGTCCAACGCACAGCCTGATCCGGTAAGCACTGTTATCAACAAACAGCAGGCTCAAACACAGGCCTTGTTATTGGACGGAGAATCTACGGTCATTGCCGGCCTTTACAATACAGAATCAACGGAAGTCAGAAAAGGTATACCCATCCTTAAGGACCTGCCGCCGTGGTTTTTTGGTTTGCGTTATCTCTTCGGATACAATTCGAAAGATTTCCAGACGCGGGAACTTGTCATTTTAATACAGGCTTCTTTGGAGCCTACTATCCCGGAACGCTTGGCTGATGAAAGTCAGAAGCAAGATTCCTATGAAGTACTGCATGATGAACGGCAGCGCATGGAAAATGAAGTTAAACACGGCCAAAAAATTCTGAAGGGTGAAATGGACAAGGAATCAGAAGTGAATGTCTCTGATGAACCGGATTCAGCTTCGAAAGAACAAAGTATGATGAAGCAGGAAACGCCCAATAAAGAAAAAGCTGAAAAGGACAAAAACTCGGATATACAGAAGCAAAGCGTGGAGAAACAAGAAGAAAAGAAGGAAAAGTCTCCCGTTGTATCGGATCCGGAACTTCATCCTCAAAAGATACAGCTCGATCTCGGCGGCCATGAGGAAATGAAAGGAAATCCGGAAGCAGGGGATGAGATCGCGACTGATACCAATTCATCCAATGAAGTACAGGACCGGATGAGTACCTCATCGGATGATCAAACTCATAGTTCAAGTTCTCAGAAAAAATATTACATTGTTGGAGGATCCTTTAAGAAGAAGGCCAACGCTCGTGAATTCAGAGATAAATTACAGGGGGAAGGCTACAATTCCGTAATTTTGCAGAAGAATGATTTTATGTTCGTTACATATCAGGAATATGATGATCTGGATAGTGCCAAAACGGCGATTTCACAGATTCAGCAGAATGAAAATTCGGGTGCCTGGTTATATGTTAAAAGCGAATAAATGAGTTTCTTCGGGGTAATTGCAGAAAGGGGTGTTGGAAACAACGCCCCTTTCTGTTTTAGGGAACAACTCAATTATACTGTTTAATAATCTTACCGTTTTGTAAGGTATAGGATCCCATCAGATTGGCTGTCAGGCAGGAATGTACGGGAAAGATGAACAGCAG
>JASFMR010000112.1:0-9760 GCA_050117475.1 Balneolaceae bacterium
AAAAAGATGGCCCTGAGATCGTGTTAAAGATTACAGATGACGGCATCGGCATCCCTGAGAATACCGATCTAAAAAATCCACAGTCTCTGGGCATTAAGCTTATCAAAACCCTTTCAAAACAACTCTGTGGCGAGGCTTCCTTTAAAAATATGCAGCCCGGAACTGAATTTTTATTGGTATTTGAGCTGGAAAACTAATTATCAGCGTTGTCGCTATTCAACAGATCTTGAATTTCCTTCATTTTCTTTCCGAAGCTTTCCCAGTTGCCATCTTTAAGAGCTTGCGAGGCGTCTCTCCATAGTGAGCGGAATTGGTTCAAATCCGGTCCCGGAGTAGTTTTACCTACTGTATCCCTGACAGCAACGGTTTGGGGTGTGGCGAGCTTTTTGCCAAAGACTCCCCGAAGTGCAGCATCAAGGGTGGGCTCCATCGATATCTGATCACCATCTGTTGCAATGACCCGCTGTAACTGTGGGATATCAATTCCTTCAGCAATAAGAAATACCGGTTCAACGTATAAGAATGAATCCTCGATGGGTACTATCATTAGATTCCCGCGAATAACTTTGGATCCGCGTTGATCCCAAAGTGAAAGCTGTCGCGAAATTTCGGTGTCCTGGTCAATCTTGGCTTCAATCTGTGCCGGACCGTAAATAAGTCTTTCTTTAGGAAGTTTAAAAACCGTTACATCCCCGTATTCCGGGAAGTCGGATTTAGCAGCAATCCAAGAGATCATATTGTCACGATTTTGCGGGGTCATTGGATTGATTAGCAGGTATTGTAAATTATTATCCCCTGGTAGTTTGCTAAGCAGGTAGTAGGGTTCCATTTTGATTTGCTGGCCGCCGTACTTCTCGTTGGGGCTTGCCCACAGATCTTCATTATTGTAAAATACTTGAGGATCTGTCATGTGATATGCATTATATTTTTCAATCTGTGTGACAAAAAAATGCTTAGGATAGCGTAAGTGTTGTTGAAGATCTTCCGGCATGTTACCAAGCGGTTTAAACATTTTCGGAAAAACATCCCGGTAAACATTTAAAATGGGATCATGGTCATTCATAATATAGAAATTAACGGAGCCATTATAGGCATCCACTACGACCTTAACCGAGTTCCTGATATAATTGTATCCGCCTGTTTTTACGGGTTCGGAATAGGGATAGTCGGGGGATACGGTATAAGCATCCTGTATCCAATAGAGTTTCCCGTCACTAAGGGTGAGATAGGGGTCGTCCTCCAAACGCAAAAAGGGAGCTATTCGCTGTACCCGCTCTTTGGTTGTTTTCCAGAATAAAATCCGGCTGCCTTCATGCAGGTAGTCGCTAAAAAGAATATTTACATCACCGAAATGCCAGGCGAATAAGAGTTTTTCAAAAAAGTTGTCAATAGAGACGCCGCCATTGCCTCCATAATTCGTATACACATTTTGGTCGCCCTGCGGGTAGTCCAATTCTTTCACATCGGTATCCACGATTTTATAGTCTCTGTTGTGCTTTCCGAAATAGATAGCCGATTGATCTATCTTAAGGCCCATTTCTGCAACAGGGGGCAGGTCTTTAATCACAAGTTTAGGATCTCCCTGGCTACCCTGTTGTGCAACTGGACTCATAACGAGGCCATAACCGTGGGTATATTGTAATCTTCGATTGACCCACGTGTCTGCCTTTTCCGGTAATTCATCGGACAGTTCTCGAGCTGAAAGCATCATTTGGAGATATCCCTCATCCGTGTGATAGCGATCAACATCCACATCATAAAATTGATAATAGAGTCTGATTTCCTGGAGCTGTCGGTAGGTTTGTATCAAAAGACGGGGATCCCAAAGTCTAATGTTACTAAGTGTGGCGTCATTGTTTTCAAGCTTTTGCCAGGTAAGAGTGTCTGAAGCCGCATAGTTCCGCAGGTGAAATTTGTCAAGCTTATATGCACTGCGGGTCATCCTGATATTATTTTGCAGGTAGGGTTCCTCCAATTGTAGCTCATTTGGTTCCACCACAAACTTTTGCACCAGGCCCGGAAGTACTGAATTACCTATTGCTCCAATTGCAAATATGGAAATTCCACCGATAAGCAACCACTTGAAACGACTTTTGTAAAGTTGATAGAAAGCAAATAGCGCCAAGAGGAAACTGAGAATGCAAAGTATCCATATAACCGGCAATTTCACGTGGATATCCACATAATCCGCCCCGTATACAACACCATTTTTGCTGTAAAGAAGGCTGTATCGCTCCAGGTAGTATCCCCAGGAAAGTAAAAGCAGCCATATCCCTATATTAATACTTATCTGTTTCTTGACCCCCTTAGAAGCACCAATCGACTTATTTGATTGCAAGGAGAGGGCACCGGTGTAGATATATAAAATGATGGTCACTATCGTCACAAAGAAAACCAGCGATATAAGGCTGTTTTGTATAAGCTCTATAAATGGCAGGCGGAATAGATAGAAGCCAATATCGTGACCGAAAATAGGATCTACGGTCCCGATGGTTTCGTTCCAATGGAAACGGAAATATTTATCCCATTGCATAAAAAAAGCCAGGGAAAAGAAAACACTAATTACAGAACCCATGATATAAAAGAAATTCCGGAATTTCTTTGGGTTAATATTTTGCAAATTGAATTGTGCCAGGGGCGATTGACCAAAATCCATCCCGGTAAATCTCTTCGAAAGGAAATGCATGTTTGGCAGTATATACAACAAGGCAATGAACAAAGAGGAAAGGAGTAATATCGTCTGGGTCACTTTGATTGTCCAGAAAACTTCATCATAGCCAAGGTTTCCTAACCAAAGCCACTCTATAATCCAGTCGGTGAATGCTCCCAGTAAAAAAAGCGCCAGGAGGATAGTTATGACAATCCTGAGAATTTTTGATGATCCTGAAATTTTGTTCATGAAGATGGGTTTTTATAATAATTTCAAATGCCGGCATCTACTTTTGATAGTCCTTATATAATCATTTTAAAGAAAGCAGCATCAAAAGCAAATATGTCTGACGTAACGATTATGTTTATATTTATTTTTGTAATATATGCCTTTGTTAATCGTCTAACCTTAAAGGCATCCTACCAAGCTGGGCTTAACCAGATTACTTAAAGGGGTTAATATGAAAAAAAGAAAAAAAATCGCCAGTAAGAAATTACGCAATGATCTTGATAGCTTGCATCTGAATCAGGCGTTGGGTAATGATGCTACGGATGAACAGCTCGCTCACGAAGAACAAACATTCCGCAGGTCTTTGAGTTATGGTCTGAGAAGTACTCTGGCAATTATTATTTGCCTGATTATTCCTGTTCTTTGGTATTTTGACTGGCAACCGATGGATATGGCACGTAAAACTACAAAAGCGGTTAGCGGTTTATTTAGGGACAATCCCGTTGTTCCTTTACCGGAAGCTCCGGCGACTCCCGAAGCTCCCATTATGCTTAATGAGGGGATTGTCAGCTATATGACACAATTGAAAGAAAAAGGATTGCAGGAGGATTTTTCCCTGCCGGCTGTCCGCGCTTTTTATGAAAATCATGTTCCCGTTGATTGGCTTGCAAGCCTTAAGCAGGCAAGACTCCTGGACGGTCTTTCTTTTCCGGCTATTGTCGCTTTCCACCAAAACAGTGTACCCGTTGCATATCTTGACCAATATCAAGATGCTGATCTTTTCTCCGAGTTCTCTTTTCCTGCTATAGTTTCGTTCTATCAAAACAATGTCTCCCTAGACTACCTGCAGAAACTTCAGCGTGCCGGGATGGTACGGGATTTTTCATTTCCCGGTATTGTCGCCTTTTATCAAAATAAGGTACCTGTTTCTTTTTTGGAGCAGCTGAAAGCCAAAGATCTATTAAGCGGTCTTTCTTTTCCCGACATCGTGAATATGTACCAATCTTCTACAGCGAACAGTTGATTTTAAACCATAACAGTTAAATATTTTAATTTTAACCAATTTGGTTAAAAATTGATTTTTTAAACCATAATAGTTAAATATAGTTATTATGGATAATGTACTCGTCCTTATAGCGGATATCGAAAGTTCCAAAGAAGTAAAAGAAGGGGAGCGAAATAAGCTACAGCAAAAACTCCAAGGAGTCTTGGAGAATCTCAGCAGAGAAAATGTAGGGCTATTATCGCCTTATACCATTACTCTGGGTGATGAATTCCAGGCAGTGTTCGCGATTGCAGATCACCTTTTTGCAGACTTATTTAAGATACAGGCTGCCTTACACCCGGTCACTGTACGGTTTTCGCTGGGAATTGGGAGTATTGTGACGCCAATAAACAGAGAACAGGCTATTGGTATGGATGGCCCGGCATTCCATGAAGCACGAGAGGGCATTAAGCGCTTAAAAGAGAGTGGGGACCTATTTGGTCTCCGAATGGAAGGGGAAGAAAATCTTAGCCTAAAAGTGATCAACAATAGCTTGCAATTGATGTCGCATCAAATGCGAAAATGGAATAAGCGACGATTTTTCATCCTACAGATGATTAAAGAAGGTTACGATTATAAATTTATTACTGATGAACTAGAAATTTCAGAAGTAGCTTTTTACAAAAACAAAGATGCCGGATCGCTGGACATTATCGATGAATTGAGTGATAATATAGCTCAATTTATAAATCAAGAACTGGATTTATGAACTATGCTATTTTCCTGGGCATCCTGAACCTGATTTTGCTTTCACGTTTGCGATTAATCATCAGGGATGAAGGAGCCACCACCATTGACTTACTGTTTATGGGCGGCACCCCTTTACTGATACTGCTCTTTTTAAAGATAAACGGGAGCCTGTTGTTGTTGCTTGCCTATTTACTGCTGCATCCGTTGCTCGTGTACTTTACCGAGCAATCGACAGTCAAACTCAACCGAAATCGTGGATTGATCATAGTTTTGCATATGGTGATTATCGGGTTGTTTTGCAGTCCACTTTTGCATTTGGAATTCAACTCTGTGCCGGGAATTATGCTTTATTTCTTTGACAGGGTTATGGTTCCGGGAAAAAGTATAGCTGCCTCCAATGTATTAGACGGGCAAGTCTTTTTATTTGGATTATTGATGGTGTTGAATGAGATGAATATGGTATTGAGATATATCCTTGAGTTGCTGGGCTTGAAGCCCCTGGCATCGGAAGGAGAGGAAGTAAGTCAGGGAGAATATAATACCGGTCGACTTATCGGCTTGCTGGAACGGATATTTGTGTTTGTATTTGTTTTGTTAAATCAATACACGGCAGTCGGTTTTATACTCGCCGCCAAAGGAGTGGCCCGTTTCCAGGATTTTAAGAGCCGCACATTTGCTGAGTATGTGTTGATCGGTACATTACTGTCTACTTTATTGGCGTTGGCCATCGGTTATTTTGTAAAGTCGATTATCTTATAACAGGGAAGCAGGTCAGGTAGCCTGTCAAAAATATCATCCCATCTTCTTAAAAATTCTTCTTGCAGATTGGGGGTGAGAGAAAGTTTCCTAATGCAATTAGTGAAAATCCTACACAACAAATGGGCTTTCATACATTTATGTAGTAGGGCGATTTATGTATCTTTTTTTAATCACTTTTCATCAGATTAATTCTATTGAAGGTGAGTAGTAGGTTTTGTCAAAATGGCAAAAAACCTGGTTCCAAAATTAATGGAGATTTCCAATGGATCCTAAAAAAGGAAAAAAACAAAAGAAAGCTGAGAAAAAGCATGCTGCTCCCGAAAAAAAAGAGAGCATGAAGACTTCCCCAAAAAAGAAGTAGAAGTTTGTTCCTGAATTCAGCAAGAGCATCGGATTCTTACCTTTTGAGTAGCCCGAGATAGGTGAAAAGGGTGGGTATTTTGGTGCTCTTTTTTATTTTTAAGAGGAGTGATGATTCATTTTTTATGTAAGTATCTGATTAAACTAGATATAAAAATAAATTAAGTGACAAATCCTTTGATAAGATTATTATCAAATAGAATAGCATAATTATATGCAGGGCATATAGTTATGATCTATGTGTTTGCAGTAATTTTATATGGCAGTGTATTTTGGCCCGCAATGAATTCAAAATAGAATTTGTTTTGGCTGGAAAATTGATATGTATGGCAGATGTCAGTGCTAGTAACTGGATCGGATTCTTGAAAGAAAACCCAGAAAAAATATCCCAAAAAATAGTCCGATCATTCCCTCCATTGTCATAATATGTTGAGCTGCAATATGAAATCCGAAAGTGATATAGTAAATAAGGAAACTGAATATTTTATCGAGCATAAGTTACCCCGTGAAATTGATTAATATTTTCGAGCCGTACCTATTTTTATCGGGTTCTGGATAAAAGGTTCCCTTATAATAAAAAGGGCTGATTGTATCAGCCCTTTTTATTTATTTCGTTACCAGCTGGGGTTTTATATTCTGATTCATGTGGAAAATGTTACTTGGATCATACTTTGTTTTTATTTCCACGAGACGTTTATAGTTTGATCCGTAAGCATCCGAAACACGATCCTTCTCCTCTTCGGTCATAAAATTCACATAGGCTCCCTCTGAAGCATAGGGCAAAGTATCTTTGAAGAAGTTGCGAGCCCAGGCGGTACACTTTTTGTCATCGGTTGCTTTCTCCCATCGTCCGTGAACATTTACGATGAATCTGGCATTGCGTGCGACATAAGCTGTTGCTTCCGGTGCAATTCTGTTCGGTGCACCTTCGATTAACCCGATAAATATTTCACAATGGGGCGAAGGCATTTTTCCAGCATACTCAATTGCCGTATCTATAAAATCATCCTTAAGCTCTGTAAGATTGTGTGATTTCCAGTAGTTACGGGCACCGGGTGTAAGCAATGGATCGAATGCCTGTTGCCATGCAGTATAGGGCTGAGTCCCGACATGTTCACCATGAAGATCGCCGAAGGTACGGATCATTGAAATTAGCTTCTCACCGATGGAAAAATCCCCGTCGTAGAAAACGGGAATGACAACCACCATCTTCCCATGTACATCCTCAGGTAGGAAAGGTAAGGGCGGAGCTTTACGAAGTACTACCCAGGCATTGAACTCCTCAGGAACGGATTTGACAAACTTTCGGTACTGGGTCAGAATTTTTTGAGCATGTACAAAAGGGAATACGAATAGTCCTGCCAGAACCTCAGGTCCTACGGGATGCAAGTTGAATTCAAATTCTGTAACGACGCCAAAGTTGCCTCCGCCGCCTCTTATAGCCCAAAAAAGATCTGGGTTATCATTTTCGCTGAGGCGCAGCATTTTGCCATCTGCTGTTACCATATTGGCAGAAATCAGGTTATCGATCGTATAGCCGTATTTACGCGTAAGCCACCCAAAGCCGCCGCCCAGCGTAAGTCCGGCAATTCCAGTAGTTGAATTAATTCCAGTGGGAGTTGTCAAACCGTAAACCTGAACCGCTTTGTCGAAATCAGCCAGGGTAGCCCCGGGTTGTACAAAAGCGCGCCTGTTGCGTGTATCTACTCTCACGTCACGCATCTTAGAAAAGTCGATGACTAATCCATCATCACAAAGTGAATTTCCGGCGATATGATGACCCCCTCCCAGGATTGAAATGATGAGGTCATTCTCACGGGCAAAGTTTATTGCATGTGGGACGTCCTCCGCTGTTTTACACTGCACGATAACGGCAGGATGTCGGTCAATCATACCGTTCCATATCTCGCGAGCCTGTTCGTAATCAGTATCACCGGGTAGCAATACATTGCCTTTTATTTCACTTCTTAATTTTGGTATGGTTTCATTGGATATGTCAGCCATGGTTGTTATTCCTGTTTTTTACAGTGTTAAATATGATATAGACTGGTGTTACAATTTTAACACACAGCCCGGAGCATAACCTGGCTGAAGATGACAAAATCCTTGTCTTACAAAACAAAGATCAACATTGGAATGCCAACTCTTGAGAATAAAATAAATATAAACAAATACTTATATATGAAAAATAACTTATAGTTCTACTACCTTTCTTGAAAGGAGTTCCCTTTATAATAACATTTATTCTAAATTTCGAACTGTATTCGCATTAATAATATATTCAGCGGTATTAGTAGTGAAAATCCCGGGACGTTCGCCTATAATAGATTTGAAGTCCCGGATGAAATGGGCTTGATCAGCATAGCCGCATTGAAATGCTATTTGAGAAAGATTTAACATATTATCATCTTCAATCAATTGGTATACAGTATTTAATCGTGAAATTCTCATGTACATTTTAGGTGAAACTCCTACGACCTTTTTGAACTGGCGCTGGAGTTGACGCAGACTGATATATACTTTATTACAGAGCTCTTCTATTCTGAGAAATCCATGCTTGGTGCGAATAATTTCAGCCGCATGATTTACATAACTCAGGGGCTGGTTGGTCCGTTGCAGGTTATTTAAAAGGTACTCTTCTGCCAGCTGGATCTTTTTACCCTTTTCCGATCTCCTTATCTTTGAACAAAAGGTGTGAAACTCTTTATCCAGAACTAATTCCATATCCTCGTACTGTTGGTGAAATTCGGACGCCGGTATTCCAAATAGGTTATATATGGCTTCCGGTTTTAAACGAATACCAAATACTTCTACCAGATCTTTAAAGCGTACTTCATATGGATTTGTAAACAGGCCGATAATGGTATAGTCCGGGGACAACGACCACAATCCGTGTTTATTCAGATGACAGTGCTGTTCGGTGGTGTGAATAATAAGCTCAACATATCCATTAGGAACCACTTTCTGAGAAAGTAGTTGTGCTTGCCCGGTATTGAATTTCGCAGTCCAATAAAGTTCTACAAAAGGAGAGAGGCCGTGCGAAGGTTTATATTCAGTCATTTCAATCATAAGCAGTATACATATGGGAGAAGATAACAATAAAGTGCCTTCTCCCATATTATTGATTATGCTTAATTTAGTACATTTTTGATGTATCTACTACATTTGAGTTTGTTGGATTCCAGGTTTTTTCAAAAGTGGCAATGATATTGTTATCGCCTCCGAAAAATCCAAGAACACGTGCTTTTGAATTTCCGATGTTTTTGATATCGTGTGGTATCATCTCTGGCACGAGGACTAAACTGTTTTCACCTGCTTCAGCCGTTTCTTTGCCGACAGATACTTCAACCGAGCCTTCAATTATTAGAAGGAGTTCTTCAGAACTGTCGGTGTGTCGGCCAAGATTATGGCCCGGTTTTAGTTCAAAATAGACCGTTGCTCCCTTTGAAGTGCCATGTGCACCAAATAATGGGAATGTTGCCTTACAGTGTTGACTCTCGTCGTCCTGTGCTATGAATTCCTGCAGTTCAAGGTTGTTTAAATTTGTGAATATCATGATTAGATCCGTTGTATTGTTTTATTGTCGTTAAGAATGAGCTTCGATATGACCAATTCCTTTGCTCATATCGATCATGCCATTGCCCCAGATTTGGAGGTCATTGACCCATTTGTATTTTTCGGAAGCTGTAGAACAATCCATTGTCAAGCGTAATTTACCCACGTACGGTTGTTCTGCATCCCGGTATAACACGCCGTTCTCATGAAGGGCAATGGACTCCCCGTCTCGGGTAATCATAGTCGCTTGTATATCAATCATGAATTTTCCATCGGGACGGACCTTTAGAAAGTCAATACCCTTGAGGGTTCCTGAAATTTCAGGCCCCTTAAAAGTAGCTTCGAAAGCAATGTCAAACCGAGCGCCCTGTGGAGGGATGGTGGTCCGGGAGGATAACAGATCTTCCCAGGCCATCCCATATTCTATGATATTGGTGACCTGAACTTCCTCACTGAATAAAAAATTCAATTTT
>JASFMR010000113.1:0-9278 GCA_050117475.1 Balneolaceae bacterium
ATTTTTAAAGAATCCCTGATTATCGGATCCTCAATGGGCTTTGCATAAGTCACTTCAATGGGATCATCGGGATAGTATCCCGTTAAGCTGTTCCGCTTTACAATTCGCTGCTGGGTGGTATCTTCCTGCGATGATCCCGTAAAAACCTGTGTGACTTTTTGCAGGCCATTATCAGATTCATCTGTTATACCGCGGATATCAAGACTATAGCTTTGAGAAGCCAACAAGGCATCCCGACTCTGCCCAAATAGCACAAAAGGTTCATCCGGTTGAATATATAATGGATAGGCTTCTCCCAGAATGGTTCCCGTAGTATCCGTAACCTCCATCCTTGTGCTGTCGGTAAGCTTAATATTTTCACTGAATCGCATCCTCAGCCTGCGGGAAGAAAACAATCCTATTCCCTCCAGGCTAGGCTTTGTAGAATCGACTGTCGTAATATAAACCGTTCCGAGGGTATCCTCTCCCGCTTGGGAAAGCTCAATAAATTCTTGTTTAAAAGGCTGAGCCCGTTCCCGTTCCTGATCCCATATTTTATTCCGGTTGCGGTCATCCACCCAAAAGGCTTTATATTTTCCCTCACGCAGGTAGGAGAATTGGAAGGTACCGCTGGTATCGGTTGAGGCGATATAATTTGCCTTCTCCGAAAGGTCGAAGGGAGAACGATACAATAATACTCGTTGGCCTTCTCCCTTTTCACCGGTCCGGGCGTTTATCACCTTTCCATACAGTTTGCCTTTATCAATCTCCGGTCCTGTTGAAACGGCGACTTTGTAAGGCTCTGACATAGAATTATTATTTATGTCCTTAAACTCGGTTCCTATCGTAACAATAAGGGTCGTCAAATCCGGGATGGCTTGATCGAATACAATCTTCACAGATTTACGTCCCCAATCGAGTTTATAGTTTATCCCAATATCAGGCTCAATCACAATTGCGGGTCTGAGGGACGAACGGCTCACAAATTCCGAAAAATGCAGGGTGATTGTCCGTCCGGAGAAATTCGTAGTTCCCGTCTCTGGATTAGTTTCGACAATTCGAGGCCCTTCCTTATCAGGGGGCCCTCCTGTTGGTGATGTAGGAGTAGCACATCCCCAGGATAACATAAAAGACAGCCATAATAAAACGGCATCGAACCATCTGTAATTGTTCACAGAAATATAATCACTTAAATTTCATTTCGGCTTAAGATACAAATTTTTAAAAGCCTTTATACCTTGAAAAGTTTGCTGTAACAAAACGGAATGCATATGGATACGGTATGCTTATTCACCTAGAAACGGTTATCGCTTATCCATTGTATTATGTATCTTTATTGAGCAAAAGTAATCGTCAAAATTCCGCGTATGGATCTGATTAAATCGAAAGAATCCACCTCATTACTAAAACGTCCGGCCATTTATACGGATTATTACGAATTGACAATGGCGCAGGGGTATTTTTTGTCGGGGAGAAAGGATGAAGAAGCCTGTTTTGACTACTTTTTCAGAGACACCCCCTTCGGCGGCGGTTATGTTGTATTTGCAGGCATTTCCGATCTGCTTGAAATATTGCAAGAGTTCCGATTTCACGAAGATGAACTGGAATATCTGGCGGACCATGGATTCCGGTCGGAGTTTTTAGATTACCTGCGTAATTTCAGGTTGGAAGCTGATCTGTATTCAGCTCGAGAAGGGGAAATCGTTTTTCCACGGGAAACAATTGTTCGTGTTGAGGGTACCTTGATTGAAACACAGTTACTGGAAACCCTGCTACTTAATATTCTCAATTTTGAATCGTTGATTGCGACAAAGTCGGCACGGATGAAATATGCAGCGGGTGATCACAAAGTACTTGACTTCGGGCTCCGTCGTGCACAGGGTTTTGGAGGCATTCAGGCCAGCAAAGCTGCCATTATAGGGGGTGTAGAATCCACATCAAATGTTTATTCTTCTTTCATGCACGGTACCCCGGCAAGCGGCACGATGGCTCACTCATGGATTCAATCTTTCCCGGATGAGTTAACCGCCTTTCGGAAATATGCCCATTATTATCCCGATGAAACTATTCTGCTTGTCGACACCTACGATACGCTCAAAAGCGGTATTCCCAATGCCATCACTGTAGCTCGTGAATTGGAAGAGCGGGGGCATCGTATGCAGGGAATTCGCCTTGACAGCGGCGACCTGGCTTACTTTTCGAGAAAGGCCAGGAATCAGCTTGACAGTGCCGGCCTCGATTATGTAAAAATAGCTGTTTCAAACCAACTGGATGAGCGACTAATCAAAAGCTTGCTTAACCAGAACGCTCCTATTGATTTATTCGGTGTAGGCACACGATTGGTTACGGGGCACGAGAGCCCGGCCCTGGACGGAGTGTATAAGTTATCCTCGGTAAATAATAAACCGAAGCTGAAACTTTCAGAAAATATAGAGAAAATCACCCTACCCGGGCGTAAGAAAGTATTGCGCTTTGCAGAACCGGATGGTGCTTTTTACGGGGATGGCATTGTACTTGCGGAAGAGGATCAGGTCGAGACGATTTATCATCCGCACTACCCCGCCAAACACGCCGATGTAGGTTCACTGCACTCCGAATCGATATTGCATGCTGTCATGCAAAATGGGGAGCAGTGCGCAGCGCTTCCCAGCCCCCTGGAAAGTGCCAATTACGCCCGACAGCGTCTGGCTAAATTAAATCCCGAGCATAAACGTTTTGACAACCCGCACATTTACAAGGTCGGGATCAGTAAAAAGTTAATGGATCTTCGTGACAAGCTGACCCAAATTCTAAAGAAAAGTTGATTTCATATTTATGAAAGCACTTTTAATTGTTGACGTACAAAATGACTTTTGTCCCGGAGGGGCCCTTGAAGTACCCAACGGGGATCTTATCGTACCTGTGATCAACAAATTATCCGAACATTTTGATGCGGTAATTCAAACTCAGGACTGGCATCCCAAAGGGCATTCTTCCTTTGCATCAAGTCATAAGGGCAAGGAACCATACGATACGGTAGAAATGCCTTATGGGGAACAAGTGCTTTGGCCGGACCATTGTGTACAGGGAAGCCAGGGAGCAGATTTTCATCCCGATCTGAACACCAATCGTTCGCAGCTTATCATTCGCAAAGGATTTCGAAAAAATATCGATTCGTATTCTGCTTTTTATGAGAACGATAATAAGACTACTACCGGCCTTGCAGGCTATCTGGATGAGCGTAATATCAATGCGCTTTATGCCGTGGGACTGGCTACCGATTTCTGTGTAAAATGGTCGGTCCTGGATGGATTAAAAGAAGGATTTGAGCTCTATGTTGTCGAAGATGCCGTTAAAGGCATTGACATCGAGGGATCCGTAAATGAGGCGTGGAACGAAATGCTGAAGGCCGGTGCAAAGAAAATTTCTTCAACAGACATACTCTCTTCTTAGATGGAGCACACTACGGATTATTGTATCCTGGGGGCAGGCATAGCAGGTCTTTCCCTGGCAGACGCTTTAATGCAGCGCGACCTATCTGTAACCGTCATTGACAAAGAATCCATTGCAGCCGGAGCTTCCGGAACACCGGGTGGATTGGTAAATCCTGCAACGGGACGTAGGGCTACCAAAACCTGGAAAGCCGAACAATGTTACGAGGCCATATCCTCCACGCTCAAAAAGATACAATCTACTACGGATAAAGAATTTTACCGGAACAACGGATTGCTTCGCCCTGCCCTGCTTGAAAAAATGGCTAAAAAAATGAGGGCACAATTTGAAAATACTACGTGGCCAAAGGGCTGGTGCCAATGGAAAACCGAAGAGGAAATCAAAGAAATGCATCCCGGCATAAATTGTGTCGATGGCGGACTCTGGCTGCCGATTGGGATTACTGTGAATGTAGGAAAATATTTACAGGCCTATGCTACTTTTCTTAAGGATAAAGGCGCCAAGATTTTCTTATCCGAACCTCCTCAAAAGATCGACAAGGCTAATCATTGGCAGATCGAGTTGGATAATACAACCATAAAAGCCCGTAACCTGGTATTTGCTACCGGTCACAGCACTAAAGAATTACCTTTTTGGGATTGGCTCCCGCTGCATCTGATCAAAGGACAAGTTGCAACATTCAAATCGGTAGACGGCCCCCTTTCTTTCTCTCATTCAATATCCAGCCTGGGATATATGGCCCGAACCGGCAAACCAGATATAATTGTGCAGGGGAGCACTTATGAGCATGATTTCAATCACCTGTCTCCGGATGTAGAGGGCGAAAAATACCTGCGCAAAAGAATGCGAAGAACGCTTCCCCAGCTGGAAAAAGTGGTTATTACGATAGATCAATGGGCCGGGGCTCGCACATCAACTCCTAACAAAAAACCTATCTTAGGGCAGCATCCTGAAAACAAAAATTTATACGTTTTTACCGGTCTGGGATCGAAAGGACTCATGTACGGTAGATTTTTAGCAGACCATTATGTGGATCATCTGCTTGAAGGGAGAAAGCTTTATCCTGAAGTCGACATTAAGCGGTTTGAATAGTTAAGGCATCTTGTGGTCTGAAGCTTTTTCATCGATGAGTTCACCAGATTCATCGATACTCATCTCACCATAAAGACGCTGTTTATTCACCTGGGCTATTTTTTGTTCTACAAATCGCAGTTTGCGCTCTTCTTTTTCCCTTTTCAAAAGTACATGGCGGACTTTATACCATGCATAGAGTTCATCCTCCTCACTTCCATCCCAATAAATGAAAAAAAGCGTCCGAACATCATCTTCATAACTGTATCGTTGCACTCGTTTCACTATACGCGTTAGCAGATAACTCAAAGGTATTGAAATGAGTAAAGCGGCTACTTCGTAAATTGCAAGTCCGGTAATAATCATAATATCAAAAGTCAGGACGTATGTATTAACTAAACCCTAACTTTTAATAAATGATTTCCGATTGTGTCTTTAAATTTCTAAAATTTCAGGACGATTCCACTCCAGGCAGCTCCGACATTTGTCCCATTATTGAGTGATCTGGCAACTGTGGAAGCTGCAAAACTAAATTCAAAATTACGGAATTCAAGTCCCAGGCCGGCCGAATAAGTGGTTGATGAATATCCACCCGTTCTTAGCCCAGCACGCAATGGCAAAAACCCAAAAAGATCGTACTCAATGCCCGTTGACATCGCTACTCGTCGGCTGTTTGTGCCCTCATAGTTGAATCCCCGGGACAAATCCAGCACAATACGTAACCTATTAAGCCTTAACTGACTCCCGAAATTAAGCATTGTGGGAAGGATTCGATTCAATGAGGCAACTCCCTGTGGGCTAAAACTGCCATAAATTTCAGTTGCGATACTATCCTGCAAAACATGGTTGACATAATCGTCCCGGTTACCATTATATTTTTTATCAATCTCATTCTGGTCAAAATTGAATCCCTTCCAATCCAATACATCATCCGCTTTGAAGCGATCCACTTTTTGATCAAAAGACAAGCTCCCCAAATCGGTAAGGGACAAGCCGACTGTCAGGTGCTCGGGCCCTTTAAAAAATGCACCGAGGACCGGCAGGTTCAAGTCCATTTCAATCGTCCCTCCCAGGTCTAGGCCATAGCCGGTGGCATTGATGCCATAAAAATCTTCAGGGGCCGGATCTACATAATCGCTTATATCCGGCGTATCCTGCTGAGTTTGGCGATCTTCATAAAATTGCTTGAGTTGATCAGTCAGCTCCCCATTGGTTTCGAAAGTATACTCGAAATCATGGATTATTTCATCGATATCATTTTGACCGGCTCCCTTAAGGGTCAGAACCGAATTAAAATTGATTTTTGAAGTATTAGCCCCTAATAACATTTTAGGCGCCGCACCGGCATAAACCTTTACATTCCGAGCAAATCCTAGATTCTTGATTTCCAGTAATTTTATGGAAAAACCGGCCGAAACCTCATAAAATGACAATGCCTCCGCAGAAAAGTTCACGGGTTGTCCCCCTGAGAAAACATCACTGTCAAATCCCATAATACCCAGTTGCGCGAATCCTTTATTCACCGCCGTATTTAGCAGTAAACGAGATCTTAAAGCCAGGCTTGCTCCCCAATTTTTCCCCCTGTAGGAAAGGCCAACGGGGATGATATCAGTTTGAATTCCCAATCGTTTCATCTGTGTGGGGTCAGCGCCAAACCATTTATTTAAGGCCTCTTCGGCCAGGCTGCCCGTAACGGTTGCCCCCGTTGTAAAGTACTGATTATACACATTGATATTGACCAAGGGACCACCCAAATCGGTACTAATACCGCCAAGCAGACCGATTGTAAATCTGGGCTCCCTGCCCTCTCCCAGCATAAGGTTTGCCGGGTTGATAAAATTGGCATGGTATCCGTCGACATAAGCAGTGCCCCCACCTCCAAGACCTAAATTTTTTGCGGTCAAGTGAGTCGATTGAGCATCAGCTGAAAAGCTCCAACCCGCTATAATCAGTCCTGCTGTAAAAAAAATGAGTATTCGTCTACCGGTTGTCATGAAAACTGAAAATTTAGTTAACGGTTGAAGTTACGTTTGCACTCATATTCATCCGCAGCGTTATGGAATCGGTTGCCCGGATTTTAACAGCTTCTTGCTGAGACGTATTAAAATCGATATTTATGATCAATGACCTCGTCTTATTGAGAAGTTTTAGCTGATCTTCGGTAAAACTGACCTGGACCTTTCCCTGTTTTTCTGAGCCACTTTCAACAAATCCCGTTTGTGGATCAACAGACGCTGCCTCCACGCTCAGTGGATTTTGGGAAAGAGGATAATGGGTAACCTCATTTCCATTTTCATTGAGCATCACCAGTGAAAGGCTTAACTGAAATGGCAGTCCATTTATGTAATCAAGGGTAAGCGTTGCCTCCGAAAGTTGCTGCTCGTCTCCCTCGCCTGGTAAACTGCTGAGATCTGCATCTAAGGTATCTTTAAACGTAGCATTATCCGCAGAAAAATTAAGCGGCAAATCAACACTGAGGCTAGGGTCAAATGAGACGGGATTTACGACTATTCCCTCTGTGTTTTGCTCATTTATTTTGGCTATCCCAACAAAACGGATGTGCGTCGGCAGATTACTGAAAAAATCAGAAGTATTCGTCCGTGCTGTATCAAATTTTGTAGTTCCGCTGATCTGAGTTCCGTCCGGAGACGTATCAATTTTAAATTTAATCAACTGATCCTGGTTCAGCGGTTGGCCGCTTGCCTCCAGCTGCGAAGGGACCTCACCGGCTGAGACATGATATGGAGAATTTGTACCGGCCGACAAGTAGACGGTATTCCCATCCGCATTAGTGCCCGCTATAGCTGCATAAATAGTCGCACTTACTCCCAAATTTGTCTGGTATAGCGCACTCAGCTTGGGATTAACGAAATTGATATTGGATAAACGCTCCGAGATATCATTGATGCCGTCAATATTGACCACTTCGGCTTCATTATCGTTAAAGACGTCCAGCTTATTGGTCCCATTCGAAGCTGCATCATCGTTTAGCAAGACCGTTTTTGTTTTGATGATACCTTTGGCACGGCTGATCCCCAGGTTATGTAATCCTACCGTCGCTTGTAATTGGTCTGTCTCATAAATAGTCCGAGCTTCAGACCCGTTGCCCTGTTGTGTATTCTCGGTTGTGGCATCAATATCATATGATATGGTGTTGTTTTGAGCGTAAATACGATACCCGGAAAGATCGTATGTATTTGAATATGTCCCACCCGAGCTGCTTCTTGGTATTCCTGACATGTTCAGAACCAGCGGGCTGTCGGTTGATTTATCACGGATGTCGGGGAACGTGATGGCAAGATCCTGAATACCGATATCTATTTGATTGGTGATATCTATAGAAAGTTCACCGCTGCTTAATTCCACAAAATGATCGGACTGGGTAAATTCAATCGTACTGTTATCCACACTGGAGGTGCCGGAGTCGGTAAAGTGCTGGGCATCTATGACAGCCGTCACCTGTGAAGCGACAAGATTTTGACCCGAAACATCGTCGACGACCAGGTTGTTGCCGTCTTCCTGCATCGTCTGCGCAGACCAGCTGGCACTGATATCCACATTCAGGTTTTGCAACTGCGTTGATGCAGGGATTGTAATGGTTCCCGTATCGGTAGCATTATTATTGAAAGGGGCAATTGTGGTGCTCCCCACAGCGGAACTGCCAGAATTCAAAGTGATATTCAACTGATCAATATCGAACCCCAGGTTATTGGTAAGAGTAAGCTGCAAATCTCCGTCTTTTTTAATCACCGCACTTTGAAAATAATCGGTCGAAAAACTGATATTGATATTGCCGGGTGTTGAGCCTGCAGGTACAGGGTTACCTTTCTGAAGTGGAGAAGGGTAACCGGTAACGTTTTGGAAACTGGCAGAACCTACGTTCCCGTTTGAGGAAAAATCCGTCAGTCCTATTTCACCAACCTGCGCATTAACAGAAGCCGGATCGACATTGACATCAGGGATGGCATCGTTTAAGTCCCCAAAATTAAAATTCTCATCTTTTGACAACCGGACCAAACCATTGCTGTCGGTATTAAAGAGGTCCGAAAAATTGCTGGAGGTCGTATCAATAAGGGCATCCGTGCTCCCCAAAAAGGCGTACGTTTTGTCTACAGTAAGAGGCGCCTGTAATTTATGATCCAGTTTAAAATCAGGGGATTTCGGACGTTCACATGCCCAAAAAGATGTTAAGATACCCAGACATGCCAAGAATTGTAGCGTTCTTTTCATTATGTATGTTACCCCGTCTGTCTATTTTAAAAACGTTTATCCAACTATCGTATAGAGTATACTATATCGGCGTTAAACCTCGGAAGTTAAATTATTTTTCCTGAGGTTGCCATCACACTTTATACCTTTATTTTGTCGCCGTCTGTTTTAGCTACCTTATTATAATGCTGAAAAAAAACTACCTATTTCTGAAAATAACAAGTCTGAAAACAAACTTGTTGCTACTTTTTAAGATAACAAATTGAATGGCATATACTTATAAGAATTGAAAAACTAAGGCTGTCATACGCGTAAAAACGGGAATACAAAAGATGGGCATCAAATCTTCATATACATCGTGTGAAGAGAGGGGGATTCCCCGATTTCCATTTCCCTCACTGTGTTCGGCGGGATAGACTTCTCATCCCCCGCTTATTAAACAAAGATTTAATGTTAAAAGGCACCCTGCCTTTCACTCGATCGAAGTTGCTGCGGAGAGAGGGGATTCCCCGATTTCCATTTCCCTCACTGTGTTCGGCGGGATAGACTTCTCATCCCCCGCTTATTAAACAAAGATTTAATGTTAA
>JASFMR010000114.1:0-9267 GCA_050117475.1 Balneolaceae bacterium
CTGGACCGTTTTATCCGTATCTGCCGCCGGGCCACCTTCGGTTGAAGCGGCACCTCCGAAAGCGCCAAAAAGTACATTTCCAAGGGTTCGGTTCATGGCTTTACACATAATATTGGTGAGGATCAGTCCCGCTGCCCCGACCAGCGCACCACTAATGATCAACAGGTTGTTGTTGATGACAAAACCAGCCATGGCAGCTGCGATACCTGAATAGGAATTCAAGAGTGAAATCACGACCGGCATATCGGCGCCTCCAATAGGCATAACAGTGAGTATGCCCAGCAACAGGGCTATACCGAACAAAGACCAGAAAATGACCTGGCTTGTAGGGTCAAAGGTCAGCCATCCTATCAGCCCGAGGGTTACAATTGTTAGCAGTGCATTGAACAGGTTTTGCCCCGGAAAGGTAACCGGGTTCCCGCTGATGAATCCCTTTAATTTTCCAAATGCAATGAAGCTTCCGGTGAAGGTGATGGAACCGATGAGAATACTCAGGCCAATTGTTACGAGATCCTGTCCTGTAAATACCGAGGGGGCCTGCCGCGAAAATTCTCCCCAGGCTACAAGGGCAGAAGCTCCGCCCCCAAAACCATTAAAGATAGCAACCATCTCTGGCATGGCTGTCATCTCGACCTTTTTTGCCGCAACGGCACCAATTGCAGAACCAACAATAACCCCGGCAATGATGTATTCAAAAGAGACAATCTGCTTATCAAAAAGGGTTACGATAATGCCAATGAGCATACCGAGTGCAGCGAGCTGGTTCCCTGAACGGGCGGTAGCGGGTGAGCCCAGGCGCTTGATTCCAAATATAAAGAAGCCGGTGGCGACCAGGTAAACCAGTTGGATGATATTGGGTAATACGGCTTGTACGGATGCAGGTAAAAGTTCACTCATCTTTTTTCTCCTTTTTCTTGAACATTTCCAGCATGCGGTCGGTAACCATAAACCCGCCTACGACATTAATGGTAGCAAAAACAATGGCAAAAAACCCAATAAGCTGCCCGAGCATACCACTTGTTTCTCCCGCCACAATTAATGCACCAATGATGGTGATACCCGAAATGGCATTGGCACCAGACATGAGTGGAGTATGCAGTGTAGGGGGAACTTTTGAGATGAGTTCGAACCCTACAAACGAGGCCAGCACGAAGATAAATAGGTTAAATATGAGTCCTGACATGATAAAGTGGCTTTTTATAATTGAGCTATTAAACAATAATTAATTGTCTTTAAGCATAGGGCTAACAATTTGGCCCTGGTGAGTAATCGTTGTATTGAGAGTAATTTCATCCTCAAAATCGAATTCCGGTTTGCCGTCTTTAATGAGGTGGTTTAACAGCGCCAGCATATTTTTAGAATACATTTGGCTGGCATGATGCGCTAATTTGCTGGACACATTTAGCGGCCCGATGATTTTAACGCCATTAACGATTTGGGTATGTCCCGCTTCAGTGAGCTCGCAGTTTCCACCCTGCTCGGCAGCCAAGTCAACCACTACAGAGCCGGGATGCATATCGGTAATCATTTCCTTCGTGATCAATAAAGGAGCCGGCCTCCCCGGGATCAGGGCAGTAGTGATAATGATGTCTGATTTCTGGGCATGCTGATGAATGACCTGGCGCTGGCGTTCCTGTTGATCTTCGGCGAGTTCTTTTGCGTAGCCGCCTTTCGTTTCAGTCTCGGCATCTAAATCAGGTACTTCTACAAACGTAGCACCCAGGCTTTCAACCTGTTCTTTTACGGCAGGACGAATATCGAAGGCCTCCACAACGGCCCCGAGCCTTTTTGCCGTTGCAATGGCCTGCAGACCGGCAACGCCGGCACCCAAAATAAGCACCTTGCCCGGTGCGATGGTACCGGCAGCGGTCATCATCATTGGTAGGTAGCGGTCCAGCTCGTTAGCGCCTATCAGTACCGACTTATAGCCGGCGATGGAACTCATCGAAGAAAGCACGTCCATATTTTGGGCCCGCGAGATTCTCGGGATGGCATCCATTCCCAAGGCAGTAATATTTCTGTTTTTCAAAAAATCGACATTCTCTTCATTCTGGAGTGCCCAAAGCAGGCAAATCAAAATGCTGCCCTCCTTCATCCGGGCCAGATCGTCTTGGGACGGAGTCTGAATGGCGATTACGATATCTGCTTCCTTAAAAAGCTGCTCGCGATCAGATATAATTTCAGCACCTGCTTCCTCATAAGAATTATCAAGGTAGTTAGAGCCGTGGCCCGCTTCTGACTCCAGCCAAACCTCCAGTCCCTTATCCCTAAGTTTTGAAATTGTATCAGGTATCAGGGCTACTCGCCTCTCGTGTTCTGCCCTTTCCTTTGGAATTGCAACAATCACGGTTCGATCCCTCAGCCAAATTTAAAATTGATTAGTAACATATCGAAAACTTAAAAGATTGCAAATAGGAAATATTTAATTCTTAGATAATGAGTCAGCAGTAAAATTGTCAAAGTTATACCCTGGAATTTATTTGGGCTGTAATTTCATTCGCAATCTCATAAACGTACCCAACTCAAATTTGTATTTTTGAAGGCAATTTCAAAAGTTCTTTTCAGACATTAACTTTTCAATATTGTGATGAAAAATCTTTTCTACTATTCTCTTCTCTTTTTATTTGTCAGTGTGCCGCTCACAGTATCGGCTCAACAGGAATTCAATGGAACCGCAAACTCCAAAGCAGAGGTAAAATCGGGTAATGCACGGTTTACGATTCTCACTACCAGGATGATACGAATGGAATGGAATGCCGGGGGTACATTTGAGGATCGCCCTTCTTTTGTATTTATAAATCGGAAATTGCCTGTTCCCGATTTTACGACCTCCCGGCAGAACGGTAATCTTATTATAGACACCGGTGATTTGAAATTAACATATAAAGAGGGAAGTGGAAGATTTGATTCCGATAACCTTCAAATTCGTTTTAAGGTAGCCGGGCAATGGAGAAACTGGCATCCGGGTTTAAAGGATACTGCTAATTTAAAAGGCACTATTCGTACTCTTGACGGGGTGAAGGGCTCGACAGATCTTCCGCCCGGCCTGCTTTCGCGCAGTGGCTGGCATGTAGTAGATGATTCGGGCCGTCCGCTTTTCGATAATAGTGATTGGCCTTGGGTTGTTCCCCGTTCACAGGATCAAAAGCAGGATCTGTATTTCTTTGGATATGGCCATGATTACAAACAGCAATTGACCGACTACACCAAGGTAGCGGGAAAAATCCCCATGCCTCCCCGTTTTGCATTTGGGTTTTGGTGGTCCCGCTACTGGGCGTACACCGACCAGGGATTTAAGGACTTGGTGCATCAATTTCACAATCATAATGTGCCTTTGAATGTTCTTGTGGTAGATATGGACTGGCATAAAACTTGGGGGCTCAAATGGGGAAACCAGGAACAAGACCAAGCCGGCCAACCTAAAGGGTGGACAGGCTATACCTGGAATCCTACTTATTTTCCGAATCCCGACAAGTTTTTAGACTGGACCAAAAAGCAGGATCTAAAGGTTACCCTGAACCTACACCCTGCATCAGGCATTCAGCCGTTTGAGGCTCCTTACCCGGAAATGGCCAAGGCAATGGGGATGGATCCCTCGAAGAAAAAATATGTGCCTTTTAATATTACCAACAAAGATTTCGCAAACAATTATTTTAAATACGTAATCGATCCCAAGGAAAAACAAGGAGTTGATTTCTGGTGGTTGGACTGGCAGCAGTGGAGCAATACCGAAATACCTGGCGTAACGCCTACATGGTGGTTAAACTATGTGTTTTATACGCATATGGACCGGGAAAATAATGACCGCCCGCTGATATATCACCGCTGGGGCGGACTGGGAAATCACCGCTACCAGATTGGCTTTTCAGGAGATGCCATATCGGTATGGTCATCATTGGATTTTCAACCTTATTTTACAGCCACTGCTTCCAATGTGGGGTATGGCTATTGGAGTCACGACATCGGGGGGCATATTTACGGGCAGGATTCACCGGAACTTTACACCCGGTGGATACAGTGGGGCGTATTCAGTCCGATTGTCCGTACCCACGTAACTAAAAATCCCTTTGGGGAACGCCGTATTTGGGCTTATCCCTATCAATATGCTCGTGCAATGCGAGAGGCAATTGATTTCCGTTATCAACTGATTCCCTATATTTATACTGCAGCGCGACAAGCCTACGATACAGGGGTGTCGTTAATGCGGCCGATGTACTACGGCTGGCCAGAGCAGGATCAGGCATATCAGTTTAAAAATGAGTACATGTTTGGGGACGATCTCCTGGTAAATCCGGTAACTCATCCGATGGGTGAGATTGAATACAGGTTTACTCCCCATCTGTTGGCAACCCAGAAAATATGGTTGCCGAAAGGAGAATGGGTGGAATGGGACACCGGGACTACGTTTGATGGGGACACAACGATGGACCGGCACTATTCTATAGATCAAATCCCGGTTTTTGCCCGTCAGGGTTCCATAATTCCAATGCAAACGTCACAGGATTTCAAACAAAATTCCGAGCATTCTATCGATCCGCTTGTGCTTACCGTATTTGCCGGCGATAATGGCTCTACGCGTTTTTATGAAGATGCGGGTAATTCAGATGACTATAAGGATGGTAAATATGCATGGACGGAAATTAGTCACAGTGAGCCGGACGATCATACCATTACTGTAAAAGTGGATCCGACACAGGGCTCTTATCCCGGGATGGATTCAAAACGGTCCTATACTATCAAGTTGATGAATACCTGGCCGGCGGAATCTGTTAGCTGGAACGGGCAAACAATTCCTTATGATACCGAACAGGATCAAAAGGGCTGGGAATATGACGGAAATAAGTTTGCAACCGTTATTCATATCCCGGAAAGCAGTGTAGATCAGGCTACGGAAGTGACCGTTCACTTCGAGGATTCTATTCATTCTGATTTGCTTAATGGAATGCGTGGGAACATCAAACGCTTGCAATCAGCGATGAAAGTGCTCAATAAGCTGTCTAAAAATCAGTTTATGCAGCACAACTGGAAGGGAGATGTCGCACCACCGGCTGACCTTGTCGACTTATATCAGACCGGAAACCGTATTCAAATGAAACCAGAATCGGCGAAGGACGAATTGCTAAATTTCCATCAAAAGATAGATCAGGTCCATAATGAGGTTGAGCAAATGCAAGGGGACTATAAATATATTCGTCAGGCCCTGAATTTGCTTGAATCTATGCAGCGATAGTTCCCTATATGGGGCTTTCTTGCCGGAACGGCGATTATTTAAGTATATGAGTGGGAAAAGTAGCAGTAAGATTAATCGCTATTAGGTCGTCTCTATAGACCTGATAGGAAATATGACTCAATCGTTCTCTCTATTTTTTGTACTTTTTAATGAAATTCAAAGCAAAACTTTTTTGACTTAATGGAAGATATAACTGGAAAAATATTTGAAGTGGTAATTGTCGGGAGTGGGCCGGCAGGGTTAACGGCAGCCTTATATGCAGCGCGGGCTGATTTAAGTCCTATTGTGTTTGAAGGTCCTGAGCCCGGCGGACAATTGATGCAAACTACTGATGTGGAAAATTATCCCGGTTACCCGGAAGGAGTGATGGGGCCGAAGATGATGCAGGATTTTCGTGAACAGGCGCAGCGTTTTGGCGCGGACTGCCGTTATGGGATGGTCACAGACATTGATTTCGAAAAACAGCCCTATAAAATAACCGTTGATGAGGAAACCGATATTTATGCCAAATCCATCATCATTTCTACCGGGGCTTCCGCAAAATGGCTAGGGCTGGATAGTGAGCAGCGGTTGCGAGGCAAAGGGGTATCGGCTTGCGCTACCTGTGATGGTGCTTTTTTCCGTAATCAGCACGTGGTGGTTGTCGGAGGAGGCGATACGGCTATGGAAGAAGCTACATTTCTGACTAAATTTGCCAGCAAGGTGACCGTACTGCATCGGCGGGAGGAGCTGAGAGCATCAAAGGCTATGCAGGCACGGGCATTCAATGACAAAAAAATTGAATTTATGTGGAATACAGAACTTCATGAGGTTCTGGGAGATGAGGTCGTAGACGGAGTTAAGGTTATCAATAACAATACCGAAGAAATTACTGCTCTTGATGATGTAACCGGGGTGTTTATCGCTATTGGGCACAAGCCCAACACCGACCTGTTTAAAGGGGTGTTAGAGATGGATGACGTCGGATACATAAAAACCAAAGGCCAGTCTACGAAAACAGATCTGCCCGGTATTTTTGCCTGTGGTGATGCCATGGATCCCATCTATCGCCAAGCGGTAACCGCCGCCGGTACAGGATGCCGTGCTGCACTTGATGCAGAACGATTTTTAGCTGAGGCTGCGGTCGATGAGGATGCAAAGGCTATGGCATAAAATTCAAACATGAAACGAGTAATGGTCATCCATTACTCGTTAAAGACTTTGTATAAACGCACCATGCCATACTGAACTTGTGTCGCATCCATTGGTTTTAAGAAGCTATTAACTGGCTTTTAGCAGCAGACCTGAAATAAGTTCAGTATGACATGGTAACCATTATTCCTCTTCATCTTTTTTGCCCACTGTCTTGTCAGTTTTTTCTTCTTTTTTTTCGCCTTCTTCCTCTTCTTCACGGATTTCGATAACATCAGCGTCGACTTCGTATTCGTCTTTCCCCATTTCTTCATCAGGATAGCGTTCAACGATAATCTTTATGTCATTCATGAATAACGCAAACATGCTAATAGCAGAAACGATAGGTGCTATTGCCGTAAGTATCGCTACGCCTCCAACCCCGATGGTAAGCTGAGACTGAAACAGTGTTTTCCCGTTCTTATCCTTTATCAGGACACGACGGGCATTCCCTTCGCGAATGAGTTTCTTTACCTGCTTCTTGATTTCAGATATCGTTCCGGTAATCTCTTCGGTGAAGGTCTTTTTAGAGCTCTGGGTATTCATAATTTTGTTGCTCATTTTTTTAGAAAGCTACTTTTTAAAGAATCATTTCTTCTTTTGTAAGGAATTACTTGTTCTAAGGTCTTACTACGTAAAAGATACCATAAAGATTCATTAAGGAGAATACCTATGCTTTCAAGAGTTTACTGCGCTTCTACAATTGGCGTTGATGCCCGTCTTATCGAAGTTGAAATAAATCGATCGGGTGGTATGCCCAAATATTTTCTAGTAGGACTTCCCGACCGTGCCGTCAGTGAATCCAGTGACCGTATTGAGGCGGCACTTAAAAATTCAAATGCCTCTTTCCCCGGCGGACGCATTACGGTGAATTTGGCCCCGGCCGATCTTCCCAAGGAGGGTAGCGCCTTTGATTTACCCATTGCCGTTACCCTGTTAAATGTTTCGGGACAAATTAAGACAGATAAACTCGAAAATACGCTAATATTAGGTGAGCTGGCCCTGGATGGACAGTTGCGACCGGTTAAAGGGGTGCTACCGATGGCGGTCGAAGCACGGGATCAAGGATTGGAAAATATGGTGGTTCCCGCCGAGAATGGGCCTGAAGCAGGGGTGGTAGAGGGCATAGATGTTTTCGCTTTCGAACATTTAACAGAGGTTATGGATTGGCTGCGGAATGAGGGAAACAATGTCCCGCTCGATATTGATGTAGAATCAATTTTTCGGAAAAACGGGGAGGGCGAAATTCTTGATTTCAGTGATGTAAGAGGGCAGGAAAACGTTAAACGGGCATTGGAAGTTGCTGCAGCCGGGGGGCATAATGTTATCATGGTAGGGCCCCCCGGATCCGGGAAGACGATGATGGCCCGTCGTTTGCCCACAATCTTGCCGCCTCTAACACTCGAAGAGGCTCTGGAGACAACAAAAATACACTCTGTTGCCGGTTTGCTGCCCGGCGGAAAGGCGCTGGTGACTTCACGTCCGTTTAGATCGCCTCATCATACGGTTTCAGACGTAGCCCTGGTGGGCGGAGGAAGCATTCCCATGCCGGGAGAAATATCGATGGCCCATAACGGGGTCCTGTTTTTGGATGAGCTGCCCGAATTCAAGCGAAGTGCCCTTGAGGTGATGCGTCAACCCTTAGAAGACGGTTCGGTGAGCATTTCCCGGGCCCGGATGAGCGTCAGCTATCCCAGCCGGATTATGCTTGTTGCCTCGATGAATCCTTCTCCCACCGGCGATTGGTATGATCCGGCTGACCCGGGCGGCGCGTCTCCTTCTCAGATGCAGCGTTATCTGAGTAAAATTAGCGGACCGCTGCTGGATCGTATCGATCTGCATATAGAAGTGCAGAAAGTGAGCTACGAAGAACTCTCAAGTAAATCAAAAGGAGAGCCATCAGAATCTATAAGAGAACGAGTAATCTCAGCCCGCAAGGTGCAGACGCAGCGATTTCTGGGCGTTGAAGGCGTGTACTGCAATGCCCAGATGAATACGAAAATGGCCCGAAAAATATGTACCCTGGATGAATCGAGTGCCCAGCTGTTGAAAAAGGCTATTACCTCGTTGGGACTGTCGGCCCGGGCTTATGATCGTATTTTGAAGGTGTCCCGGACTATAGCCGACCTGGAACGGTCGGAGTCAATATGTTCAAATCATATTGCCGAAGCCATACAATACCGCAGCCTGGATCGGGAAGGCTGGCTTGGATAGTATTTATGAGATATTGATGGGGAATGTTACCTAAACCAATCCGCGAAGGGTTTTTAATAATTTTAATAGCCGATTATAGTCAGAAAACAGCTCATTTAAATTATTATACAGGCTATTGGGGAGTAAAGAAATAGGTTAAAAGAGAAATTGCTTTCTTGAAAAGTTTTCTTTTTTTTAGGAAACGATGCTAAATACCTAAAAGGACGTTTTAGGTGATGCAAATGAAGTTAAGGAAGGGTTTTAAATAATTTGTCTGAAGTTATAAATGAAATTTTCATTTGTAATTCATACAAATTACATTAACCTTCACATAATTCTCTTAAAATGGTCTATGCTTCCATTTTAAGGGTATAAGCTCAGAAAAGGGATGGGTTAATAACATTTGTTATTGCGCAAGTTTTCAACTTGCACCTCTTTCTGTGTCTTTATTTTTAAATCGTAAATTAAAACGAGGTTATCTATGCTTAGAAAGTTACTTTGTGTGGCTGTGGTATGTCTTGTTTCTGTCAGCGCTGCGTTCGCGCAGTCGGGCAGCATAAAAGGGACTGTTACCGATGCCAAGACAGGTGAAGCTCTCCCAGGTGCCAACGTGCTGATTACGGGGCTTTCCCGTGGTGCAGCTACCGACGCCCAGGGAGCATACGAAATTACAG
>JASFMR010000115.1:0-8980 GCA_050117475.1 Balneolaceae bacterium
AAAAGGAATACCTTGAAACTAAAAATAAAGCCGGAGCGCTTGTTGAGGCACTGAGTGTTGCTTTATCAATAACTTAGTGATGAATGTTAAAACGCTACACCTGACAAGGATTTTCGAAAGATAATAGACTAATATGATCTTATTTCAGAACAGAAAAAATTGCATTTATAACGAAATTATTAACATCAATATTAAACAAAAGAAAAATATTTAGAGCCAATGAAAACCATTTTATCAGGCATAACTCCTTCAGGAAAACTCCATTTGGGTAACTATTTTGGGGCCATCCGTCAGCACATACACATGCAGGAGGAGGGAGATGCATTTTATTTCATAGCCAACTATCATTCTTTAACCTCCATAAATGATGGCAGAGAGATATATGAGAACACTATTGATATTGCCCTGGACTATCTGGCATTGGGCTTGGATCCCGATAAATGCACTTTTTTTGTACAGAGTGATGTACCTCAACACGCCGAGCTTGCATGGATACTGGGTACCTTTTGTCCCGTCAGCCTAATGGAGAAAGGTGTCGCCTATAAAGACAAGGTGGCCCAGGGCATGAATCCCAATATAGGTCTTTTCACTTATCCCATCTTACAAGCTGCCGATATATTGATGTATAATGCCGATGTTGTGCCTGTTGGTCAGGATCAGAAGCAGAATATCGAAATTTGCCGCGATTTAGCAGGTAAATTCAATCACAACTACGGTGATGAATACCTGAAACTGCCGGAAGAGCATATTGTAGAATCAGTTGCAGTGGTGCCCGGAATTGATGGACAGAAGATGAGCAAATCTTACGGTAACACGATAGGTATTTTTGATGAGGGGAAGACTCTGAAAAAGAAGGTGATGTCCATTCAGACGGATTCTACCCCCCTTGATGAGCCCAAGGATCCTGAAAAGTGCAATGTATACGCCCTCATTAAATTGTTTGCAGATGAAGAGAAACAGAATGAGATAGCCGAGAAATATCGTGCCGGCGGATATGGATATGGTCACGCCAAAAAAGAGCTTTTGGGCATGATAGAGGAGTATTTTGCTGATGCGAGAGTCAAGCGAAAGGAATTGGTCGAAGACCTGGATACTGTACGAGACATCCTCCGCGAAGGGGGAATGAAAGCCCGTGCAAGAGCAGAAGAGGTTATGGAGCCCGTTCGAAAAGTGACCGGTTTATTCAAAACGTACGATTTTAACAGTAAATAAATAAGTTTTTCTTAGGTCTGGTCTGTTCGCCGAATCCAGCAAGCAGGCTCTGGATAATAATTTAAATGAGATAGTGCAGTTTAAGGGCACCAGCTATGGTTTTAATCATCGATAATTACGACTCCTTTACATATAACCTGGTTCATATCGTAGCTCAGCATTCGGAAGAGTATAAAGTTGTACGCAATGATGTGTTGACGGTAGAAGATGTTTCTGCGTTAAAACCAGACAGGATTCTCATTTCACCGGGACCGGGCCGGCCTGCAGACGCAGGCATTACAGGGTCACTGATTCTAGAAATCGGGCGGCGAATTCCCGTCCTCGGGGTCTGTCTCGGACACCAGGCTATCGGAGAGGTGTTCGGAGGGAAAGTTGTTCATGCTCCTAAACTCATGCATGGCAAAACGTCTGATATTTACCACGATGAAAAGTCGATTTTTCGAGGTATTCCCCAAAATTTCACAGCTACTCGTTATCACTCACTGGTTCTGGATCCTAATGAGATCCCAGATGAGCTTGAAGTTTCTGCCAGAAGTGATGACGAAGTCATTATGGGGGTGCGCCACCGTGAGTTTCCTATAGAGGGGATTCAATTTCACCCTGAGAGTATTCTTACAGCTGAAGGCCCTAACATTGTGAAAAATTGGCTTGATTTAAAATATGTCCAATCAATTAAAAAATGATTTACTTAAGCTATTTAACTTCAAGTGGCACAATAAGATGGAATTTAAAGATATGTTAGAAATGCTCGTTCAGGGCGAGGATTTAGACGGGGGAAAGGCAGAACAGGCACTTCGGCTTATTATCAAGGGCGAGGTAGAAAATGAACAGATAGCCTCCTTTCTAACCGCTATGCGAGCCAAGGGAGAGACGACAGAAGAATTGACCTCTTTTGTACGGGTTATGCGGGAGGCGGCCATAAAGCCGGAAGTAAATATTGAAGGGGCTGTTGATCTTTGCGGTACCGGCGGAGATCATTCGGGTACGTTTAATATATCTACGGCAGCCATGTTTGTGGTAGCCGGGGCGGGGGTGCCTGTACTGAAACACGGTAACAGGAGTGTTTCAAGTAAGAGTGGAAGTGCAGATGTCTTGGAAACCCTTGGTGCTGTGGCAACCCTGGGAAAGGAACAGGTCGAGGAAGTATTTAACAACACCGGAATGGCTTTTATGTTCGCCCCGAATTTTCACCCGGCCATGAAGTACGTTATGCCGGCGCGTCGAAACATGGGTATCAGAACATTTTTTAATATCCTGGGGCCTTTGTTGAATCCGGCAGGGGTTAAACGCCAAATGGTCGGGGCCTACAGCAGAGAAGTAGCGGCGCAAATTGCACGCATAATGGCAAATCTTGATACAGAATTTGCTTATTCAGTAAATGCGCATGACGGGCTGGATGAAGTTAGTTTGAGTGCACAGTCCGAAATTTTTGAGCTCAACAACTGCATGGTTAACCAATCCAGCACTTTTGATCCTCGTTCTCTGGATTTTGAATGGGTGGAGTTGGATGAGTTGCAGGGGGGCGACGCTAAACACAATGCCGGTATTATTCGATCGGTAATGGAGAATACATCAAAAGAAGCACAACAGAATGTCATTTTACTTAATGCAACATTCGGGATACAGGCTTCTGGCAAAACAGAGAGTTTACAAGAAGCTAAAGAGTTGGCAGTGGAGAGTTTGAGATCAGGCAAGGCTATGCAAGCTTTGGATCAATTTATAGAAGCAACAAATGAGGTGGCTTAACCAATGGCTAGCATTCTGAATGACATCGTTGAGCAGACAGCTCTGGACCTTAAAAAAAGACAGCGTGAGATTAGCTTTAAAGATATGGAATCCATGGAATTATATGAGAAGGATTCGAAAAATTTTAAAGAAGCCTTATTGCTTGAAACTGATGTAGCCATCATTGCGGAGATTAAAAAAGCGTCACCCTCAAAAGGAATTATCAGGAAAGATTTTGACCCCCGGCGCTTTGCTTGTCAATATGCAAATAGCGGGGCATCTGCCATTTCGGTTTTGACCGATGAACCGGCTTTTAAAGGCAAACTTGAATATCTTGAAATAGCTTCAAAAGAAGTTTCTATTCCTTTGTTGCGTAAAGATTTCATTATTGATCCATATCAGGTTAAGGAAGCCAAAGCCTATGGGGCAGATGCAGTACTTTTGATTGTGGCAATAACGGAAGGGAACCAATTGAATGAGCTATTACATGCTTCGAGGGAGTTTGAGTTGCAAGCTTTGGTTGAATGTTATTCGGAGGAAGAACTTCAAAAAGTTAACTTTGAATATGTTGATATTCTTGGCGTAAATAACCGCGACTTGCATACCTTCGATGTTGATCTCCACCGTGGTATTGATTTACTGCACAAGGCTCCCGCAGGAACTCTCCTTGTTTCCGAGAGTGGAATTAATAGCGCAAGTGATTTGAAGCTGCTTTACAACAAAGGTATTCATGCTGCTCTTATTGGTGAATACTTTATGCGTCAGCCTGATCCCGGCAGAGCAGTCAGGGAAATGAAAAACGAACTACACAAATTAATTAAAGAATAGATTTAAAAATGTTTGCAGACCCCGAAGTACGAACGAAAATTAAAATTTGTGGTGTGACTTCACTGCAGGATGCCCGTTTTATTGCCGGGGCATTGGTACATTATATGGGATTTATTTTTTATGAAGGCAGCCCCCGTTACATTGACCCCGCCAAAGTGGGGGCAATCATCAACTGGCTGGAAGGCCCCGAATATGTTGGCGTTTTTGTAAACCAGCCGCTGGATGATGTTAATATGATTGGTCGACAGACCGGGATTGATTATGTACAGTTACACGGTAACGAAAATCCTGATTACTGCTCGCTGGTTGATAAACCGATTATTAAAGCGATACACGTGGCAGCGGATGATACCGGGATGGATCTCAAAGAGCGAGTGGAGCCCTACCTGAATTGTGTTGACTACCTGTTGTTTGATACTAAAGCAGAGGGCAAGTGGGGCGGAACGGGGCAATCCTTCGACTGGTCGATATTGGATGATGTGGCCGGCCCCATCCCTTACTTTTTGTCAGGCGGCCTCAATGTTGACAATATTCGTTCTGCATGCGAACAAGTCCATCCCTATGCAGTGGATATCTCCAGTAGTTTGGAAAGAGAACCGGGAATCAAGGATTACGAAAAAATTGAGGCATTCATGGATGAGATGCGAAATATCTGGGAAAAGCAGGAGATGGGAGAATTTTGAAAGTTGACAGCGGGAAATTGACTACGGCTAGTTATAACAAGTAACTTGAATTTAAAATTTAGTCAAAATTAGCATGAACTACACACAGCCCACAAAGCAAGGATATTTTGGAAACTTTGGAGGCAAATTTGTACCTGAAATCCTCATCCCTGTACTTGATAACCTGGAAGCAGCTTTTGATCAAGCATGGGAAGATGACACTTTTCAGGAGGAATATCATAATTTGCTTAATCAATATGTTGGCCGCCCTACCAAACTTACCTACGCAGATCGGCTGACAGATTATTATGGGAAAGCTAAAATTTACCTGAAACGAGAAGATTTGTGCCATACCGGTGCCCATAAAATCAATAACGCAATCGGTCAAATTCTGCTGGCGAAAAGGATGGATAAACACCGGATTATTGCCGAAACCGGTGCGGGCCAGCACGGGGTGGCAACTGCAACTGCATGCGCCAAATTTGGGGTCGACTGTGTGGTCTATATGGGAGCTGAGGATATGGAAAGGCAGAAACTGAATGTAGAACGTATGCGCCTGCTTGGAGCCGAAGTTCGTTCTGTAACAAGTGGTTCACAGACGCTAAAAGATGCTACTAATGAAGCGATACGCGACTGGGTGACGAATGTGCATGATACCTTTTATATAATCGGATCGGTGGTCGGTCCCCATCCGTATCCTATGATGGTTCGAAATTTTCACCGGGTAATTGGTGATGAAACTAAACACCAGTTAAAGGAAGCTGAAGGCCGAGGTCCGGACTATCTGTTGGCTTGCGTAGGAGGAGGATCCAATGCAATGGGCCTTTTTTATCCTTTTATTGAAGACGAATCAGTAAAGATGTATGGTTTGGAGGCGGCTGGATTGGGGGTCGATACCGATAAGACGGCTGCTACGTTAACCAAGGGTGAGCCCGGTGTTTTGCATGGCTCTATGAGCTATCTTCTGCATAATTCCGAGGGACAAATACAGTTGGCTCACTCGATTAGTGCCGGGCTCGATTATCCCGGTATTGGGCCTGAACATTCTTATCTCCGTGACACTGAACGGGTAACTTACTTGCCTATAAACGATGATCAGGCTATGAAAGGCGTAAAATTGCTTTCTGAATTGGAAGGTATAATCCCGGCACTCGAAACAGCCCATGCCGTTGCATATTTGGACGATCTGATGCCGCAAACATCAGTTGATGAGGTGGTAGTTTTAAACTGTTCTGGACGAGGTGACAAGGACATGGGTACAATTACTAACCGTTTATGAGGATATTGAAGCATGTGCCGGCTTACCAATTTCGGCCTGATGGCTTTATAATTAGATTCAACTACAAATGACCAATACCGAAGACAATAGAATTAAACGACTTTTTGAAGGCCATAAGGACTCATCGAAAATTCTGAGCCTTTTTTTGACTGCCGGATATCCCGATCCAGATGCAACAATAGAGTTGATTTTGGGATTTGAAGAAAATGGCGTTGATATGGTAGAGCTTGGAATACCATTCAGTGATCCACTGGCCGACGGGCCCACTATTCAATGTTCGAGTAATACGGCTATTGAGAAGGGGATTACTATGAGGAAGATCCTGGACATCATACGCAGGGTCCGCAGACGTTCCCAAATACCTATAATTTTAATGGGATACATCAATCCCATTTTGCGATATGGTATTGAGCAGTTTTGCCGGGATGCCGCCGGCGTAGGTGCGGATGGTTTGATTATCCCGGATATTCCCATTGAAGAATCTGGAATACTCAAAGAACATACAGAGGCACATGGACTTCCCATTATTTATCTTGTGGCTCCTAATACATCAGATGAGCGCATGCGCAAAATTGACGGACAATCTCAGGGTTTTGTATATTGTGTATCGGTTACCGGCGTTACCGGTGCTCGTGACGGGGAAGAGGTGGCCCTGTCCGTGCAGCGATTTACTGATCGCGTTCGTCAGAATGTAACTCGTAACCCGAAAATGGTCGGCTTTGGTATAAAATCATACGAAGACGCCCAGCAAATTGCTGCAGAGATGGATGGTTTCATAGTGGGAAGTGCCCTTATTGATACTATCCGAGATCATTATCCTGACGAGGGCTGGAAGGATGAAGTCTTTGCTTTTGTTAGGTCCTTAAAGTATGGTGAAAAATAATTTTAACGATACGATAACTTATGAAATCATTAATTAAGACGACGTTACTCCTGATTGTAGTAGCAACTTGGTTCGGGTGCGAAGGAGATTACAGGCAGGAAGCCAAGGGTAATCTGGAGGATGTCACAGTGGTAATGGATTCAACCCAATTCAATAGCAAAACTTCGGATGCAATCAGGGGAACATTTGGAAAAGGCATACAGACGCTTCCCAATGTTCAACCTTTGTATGATTTGAACTTCCGTGATTTTAAAAACAACAATGAACTGGAAAACTTGAAACAGTCTAAAAATATTATTTTTGCTGCTCCGATTAATGACAGTACCAATGTTTCACGCTTTATAAGAGCCTTGTTAAGCGATGAGGTAGAACAGAAGGTGGAAAACGGAGAGGTCTTCGCTTTCCCACTACAGGATAAATGGTATCGAAACCAATGGACCATGATCCTGACCGCACCCAGTGATTCTGCGCTGGCCCGACAGATAGAAAACTCTGAACAGACACTGACGGAAAATCTTTTACAAAAAGAATTTGACCGATGGACGACACAACTGTATGACCGGGGCGAACAAGTTGGGATTGAAGATAGTATATGGGCTAAACACGGCTGGAAAATTCGTATACAACACGATTGGGGTAAGCATCTTGATACGACTTATACTTATAACGGGCAGGTTAACCACTTCTTGACGATGCGACGCCCATTGCCTGATAATGATCGCTGGTTCTGGGCTTGGTGGAAGAAAGTAGATAATATCAACTATTTGGATGATAATTGGATTAATGCAAAACGCGACTCGCTTATGGAACAGTGGGTTCGGGGATCACGCGATAGCTCATATGTGACAACCGAATATCGCCGTCCGGTAGAAACAAAGTCTTTTAAGCTCAATGGTAATATAGTTTACGAAACGCTCGGTACTTGGCGGATGACGCACGATGCAATGGGCGGTCCTTTTGTGAATTTTGCTGTCTTTGATCAGAATACGAGCCGACTCTTTTTAATCGAATTTGGGCAGTTCGCTCCTAAATATGAAAAGCGGCATTTTGTTCGTCAATTTCGCTCGATGTTACGGACATTCCAAAGTGATTCCACTTGGCAGGGCAATGGTAATAAAGCTATGGTTGCAGAATAATACGTGTCTTTATCGAAGAAACATCGATTTATTGACGAAGCTCTTTCCAATCGAAGAAAAGAGCTTCACTTTCGCACTTTAAGAGCTTATAAGTGGGCCGGAATTACAACGCTCACAGCGAATGACGGGCAAGTACTGGTCAATTTTAGTGGCAATGATTACCTTGGGCTGTCCAAGCATCCCCATGTTGTTGGGCAGTCAAAGCAATATGCTGAGTATTATGGCGCCGGATCAACGGCTTCTCGCTTGATTAACGGCACTTTAAGCATTCATGAGCAGCTGGAATATAAGCTCGCTTCCACTTTCGGGTGGGAGGCAGCCCTTGTTTTTAACAGCGGCTTCCAGGCCAATAGTACGATAGTGAGCACCATAGCGGATCGGCACAGCCTAATTCTTGCCGATAAGTTGAGTCATAACAGTTTGCTGCAGGGCTCTCTCTCAAGTAGGGCAACCTTTCGCAGGTTTGAGCATAATTCAATTTCGGACCTAGAGGAACAGCTTGAACGAGCCAAAGATGAAGATTATTCACGAATTATTGTAATTACCGAATCCATTTTTAGCATGGATGGAGATCGCAGTAAACTCGTGGCCATATCAAAGCTCACTCAAAAGCACAATGCATGGTTGTTTGTGGATGAGGCACACGCTGTAGGCGTATGGGGGGAGCAGGGGCTGGGATTAGCGAATAATATTCCTGGTGTCGATTTGGTTTTGGGAACCTGTGGAAAGGCCTTTGGCGGTTTTGGGGCGTTTTTACTCTGTTCTCAGAAGTTGAAAGAATACATGATTAACTTTTGTCCGGGATTTATTTATACAACCGCCTTGCCACCCGCCGTTATAGGAACTATTGAAGCTTCTCTCGAACTTATCCCGGGGATGGATCAAAAGAGAAAAAAATTGCATAGGAATATAGAATACATGCGGGGAGGTATTGAGGAAGCCGGGTTTTCAACTGGACATTCGAAATCCCAGATTATACCCATTATTGTTGGGGATGACCGAAAAACGATAGATCTGTCAAACCACTTGGAAGAGCGAGGATTTTTGGCGACAGCAATTCGTCCGCCGACAGTACCCAAAGGCAGCGCGCGGATTCGAATAACGTTATCTTCCGAGCACAACAAATCCCAGATTGACACATTTTTGACGGCACTAACCGAATGGAGTAATGACTGATTTACGATTCATTGCTTTTCACGGTTGGGGATTCAATAAACAGTACTGGCAGCCATGGTCTGATTATATTTCGGAATAT
>JASFMR010000116.1:0-8914 GCA_050117475.1 Balneolaceae bacterium
GGAAACAATAATAATGGAACAAATTCCCGGCTGTGATTTGTACTCTCAGAAGTAGGGTCGTTGCCGTGATCACCGGTGATAATCAAAATATCGTCTTCCTGTACCTTGCTGACAATCGCAGGAATAGCACGATCAAGCTCTTGAAGGCACTCTGCATACCCAACAGGATCAAGGCGATGGCCGTATTTTTGGTCCGTGTCGATCAGGTTTACAAACACAAAGCTGTCTGTAACAGCGGACATCAAACTGAGCAGTTGAGCTATTCCTTCTGCATTGCTTTTTGTCCTCCTGAATTGAGTAAAACCCTGCTCAGCAAAAAGATCGATAACTTTCCCTATGGAATAGGTCTTGATACCTTCTTCCTGTAACCGGTTTACCAGGTTATTTTGCGGAGGCCTCATTGAAAAGTCGTGCCGCTGATCGGAAATGCGCTCAAAATTTCCGGCGGATCCTTTAAACGGTCTTGCAATCACCCGCCCAACACCGTGCTCGCCCTGCAAAATATTTTCACGTGCCAGTTTACACCAATTATATAATTTGTCTATAGGAGTAACATCCACATGGGTTGCCACTTGAAAAACACTGTCTGCAGAGGTATATACAATCGGAAAGCCGGTTTCTAAGTGTTCTTCGCCGTAGTCAGCAATAACCTCAGTGCCCGAATACGGTTTGTTCACCAATACTTGTTCAACGCCAATCTCCCGGCAAAATGTTTGAACAACCTCCGTAGGAAATCCATCCGGGTAAGTTGGGAAAGGATCAGACAATTGGATTCCCGCTATTTCCCAGTGCCCGGTTGTTGAGTCTTTTCCCGCCGAAACCTCCCTCATCTTTCCATAAGCACATAAAGGATCTGATTCTTCGGGGACCGACTTAAGCCGTATGATGTTACCCAGCCCCATACGCTGGAGGTTCGGCAATTTACAACCGGTTTGTTCGCATACATGTCCGAGGGTATTTTCGCCCGTATCACCATAATCGACGGCATCTTCCTGGGCGCCCACGCCCAGGCCGTCGACTACAATTACATAAAAATTACCCATCGTTAAATGGCCTCATTTTTGTTAGATTTCAGGGCTTGTGACAATGCCGTTTTGGCATTCGACAATAATTGATAAGCATCTTCATAATCTTCATCCAGCTTGACAAAACCAACCTTGATGCCAGTATCAATATGAATCCCGTTACTAAGTTCAAAAGTACCGGAGAATTTCTTTTTTAGAGACTGTGCCCACTTTTGAACAGCTTGCTCATCTTTATTTTGAATAAATAACGAATAAACATAATCCGAATGGTATCCGAGAACACCCGGAAAGCCAAATTCTACCGGATTAAAAGCGGCCACCAGGTCTTTTTGCATTTGTTTAAGTTGCTCAAGACGCAGTTTTGTACGCAGTTCCGGTAAATTCGAGAGTGTTACCAATCCTACCCAAGAATGGAACTTGCGCACACCGTTCTTAAATCTCTGCAGCTCGGTCTCGACCATCTGCTCCCATAGTTCGGGCAACAGAGCCCCATATTCATTGGTAAAGGCCGGTTCGTCTACCTCTAGTCCAGGATCATTCGACAGCATTTGTAATCCAGCCACCCGAACAAGGTTGATCAACTTATGTTTGGTTGATTCCTTAAAGATGAGAGGATTTTTGTCATATACGAGCACAACGCCCTGCCGGCGATCTTTCATTAACAAGGGGATCGCCAACGAGGCTCCATCAGAATTTAATTCCCGTGGTGACAAACGTTTGGGGTTGTTATTGAAATGGATTGCAAATTCACTTTGTCCTTTTTCTATAGCCTCATAAGCCAACGAACGTTCTTCCATCTTCATCCCGATGGGAGAAGCATGTTTGGCGGCATTCGAATTCATAACATTACCCCAACTTTGCATGCTTTGGGTTACAAAAGACACCCCTCCTTCGTGCAAAAAGGTTTGGATAATGTTCAATAAGCGCTTTACCATTTCTGCGCGATGGCAGCGGACCTCCAGTTCTTTAAAGCATTCTTCGTAATCGATCCACTCATCTTGCTGTTCATACAGATCGCTGATCTCCAGATAGGTATTCAACACATTACGTAATGCATTGATATACGAATAAATGACATCACTTTTGTTTTCAGTAAAAATATGATCGCTGGATTCCATTACTGTAATTGCCACAGTTTCTCCATTATTGACGAATGGCAATAAGGTGACATACTGTACCGGTACTTCATTATAATAATGGTGTAAAGCCGAAGCGGGGATATCCTTTCCTATTTCAACCGCTGCGGGCTCATCCAGATCCTTAAATTCATCCAGGAAATGCTCACTAAAACTTATGCGATCCTTGAACATCACGTTATCAAGTACCGTGGATTTTGTTTCCATGACGAACTGCTCACGGGATCGATTCACCCAGTACATGTATACTGTCTCCATTTCAGAAGCACTTCTAAGTAAAAACAGCAGATCCTCAAGTACTTGTTTAAACTCCCTTAGTGCTTTATCCTGCCGTTTTTGCCCCATTATCTCAGCATTCGACCGTTCCTTTTCGCGTGCCGTTGCGTAATTATCCATCCCTATCTAATTTAACTGTTGTGCCAGTTCTTCTGCCTGTTCTACCATTTTTTCTATGGCTGTCAATCCATTATCCCAAAAGTTGGGCTTTGTTATATCAAGGCCCAGCTTGCCAACAATATTTTCCGGCCAATCGGATCCCCCGGCTTTAAGCATTGCTAAATATTTGTCGGAAAACCCATTTCCAGAATGCTTGTACTCTTCATATAAAGCTAATACCAGCAATTCTCCAAATGCATAAGCATATACATAACCGGGGGTATGCAAAAAGTGCGGAATATAGGACCACCACAGGTTATATTCCTCTGTTAGTGTTACGGAATCACCGTAAATATCTTCCTGCGTACGGCGCCACAGTTCAGAAAAATCTCCTGACGTCAATTCTCCCTCCTCACGGCGCTTGGTATGCATAGCATGCTCAAAACGATTCATGGATACTTGTCGAAATACCGTTGCAATGGTGTCGTCGATCTTCCCGATTAACAATGCCAGTTTTTCTTTGGGATCATCGAGTTTACGCATCAATTTTTGAAATACAAGCATTTCCCCGAAAACAGAGGCCGTCTCGGCTGTGGTCAAAGGCGTATCTGCCTGCAGCGGCCCCTGCTCCCTGGAAAGATACTGGTGAACTCCATGCCCAAGCTCATGCGCCAGTGTCTGCACATCGCGGATCTTGCCGTCAAAGTTCATAAATACATACGGATGCACGGAAGGCACCGTACTGGCAGAGTAGGCTCCCCCGCGTTTACCGGGTTTGATGGCAGCATCTATCCAATGATTTTCAAAAAATTCGCCGGCGATGGAACCTATCCGGGGATGAAAATCGGCATACGAATCAAGCACCATTTCGCGCGCCTCATCCCACTTAATTTCTTTCTCGGTTTTTAACAACGGTGCGTACCTGTCATAGTCATATAACCTTTCATATCCCAGTAAGCTTCTTTTTAACTCATAAAATCGCTGGACCAGGTTGTACCTGTTTGTCACTGCGTTTATAAGTACTTCAACTGTTTCGTCCTTAATCTCATTGGCCAGGTTACGCGAGGAAATCCAACTGGAATACCCCCGAAGTTTATCATCGGTATTTTTGTCGGCAAGAATCGTGTTAAAAATGAACGTTAGTGAACGATTCAATTCCCTGAACGTATCTGTAAGCGATGCATGAGCACGCTTTCTCAAGTCACGATCAGGTTCGTGAAGCTTGCTCAATACCTCCTGTTGCGTCAATTCCTCGCCATCCAGTTCAAACCGCGCCGCCCCCATCGTCTCATCAAAATAACGATTCCAGGCGCTGCGGCCCGTGACACTCTTCGCAGAAAGCACTTGCTCTTCTTTCTCGCTAAGGATATGATCCTTATATCTCCGGGAGGTTTCCAGATAGTGTTTATAGTGCACCAGTGTTTTACTCTCAATGAACTCTCTGGCCCGGTCTTCATCAACACTCAGCCACTCCACATCAAAGAACACCAGTTTCTGATGGATTTCAGAGGAAAGCTCATTTGCTTCCTGCATTAGCTTCCCATACTCGGCATTATTAGTATCAGTTGACCAAATTAAATGGGCAAATGAACCAATCTTTCCTATTAAATCAAGCAATCCTTCGTACTCTTGAAGGGCATGCTTCATCTCTTCTTCCTCAAGACCCGATACCTTATTCTTGTATTTCCTGGCAAAATCATCGGCGAGTTCGCCTGCTTCTTTCTTGTCCTTCTGCAGGTTCGGATCTTTAACTGAATCATATAAGTCAGAAAGATCCCAATGTATGTTTTCTGCTCCTGTTTTTTCTTTACTTTTTTTATTCATGAATAATGAAAAACCTTCTTTTATATAACTCCTAATTAGCTGCTTAAAATCAGCAAAGTATAACAAAAAATTATCTTCGCTCAAGAATCGTAATTTAATATAACAATACTTAACTTTAGGCTTGATTGTTTCTGGTTTAAAGAAACCAAAAAAAACACTCAATATTAACTCTTACGGCATTTATAAGCCAAAAATTTAAACCTACTCAATAAGACACATTTTGAAGTCGCTCGAAGCTGTTTTCGGACCAAACTCTGCACTTGTTGAAGAACTCTTTAACCAATATAAAGAGGACCCCACATCGGTTCCCAATCACTGGAGGCAATATTTTGATGAGATTGAAGGGGTAAATACATCACAGGAGCTTAAAGAGGAAGCAGGAAATGCCACTAATGGTGCTCCCTCTGCGCCCCCTGTTATTTCCAAGTCAGAAGAACAACAACCCGTGGCTAAAGAAGCTCCCAAAAAGAAGGAGGAGCGTGAGATTCAACTCCCTGCGGGTACGAAGCTGGAAAAAATCAAAGGCGTTTCCAGTAAGATCGTTGAAAATATGGATCAAAGCCTTGAAATACCCACCGCCACATCTGTGCGGACCCTGCCCATGAAAATGCTTATTGAGGATAGGGCGATTATTAACCATCACCTGGCGCAAAGAAACGAACCTAAGTCTTCTTTTACTCATTATATTGCCTGGGCTATCGTTCAAGCCTTGAAGGAATTCCCCAATATGAATAATTCCTTTATGTATAAGGATGGGGAGCCTTATAAAGTAATTCCCGATGGAGTCAACCTGGGATTGGCAATTGATATTCAGAATAAGGACGGTTCCAGAAACCTACTTGTTCCGAATATTAAGGGCGTAGACAAAATGAATTTCAAGGAGTTTCTCTATGCTTATACGGAACTAATTGACAAGGCCCGCAGCGGTAATCTTGAATTGTCCGATTTCCAGGGTACCACCCTGACCCTGACAAATCCAGGTATGATCGGAACGGTGCAGTCTGTGCCGCGGCTGATGAAATCCCAGGGTACCATTATTGCAACCGGCGCTATCGATTATCCGGCTGAATACCAATCCATGTCCCAGGAGGTGCTGAATAAACTCGGCGTCAGCAAAATAATGACCGTTACTTCCACCTATGATCACCGGGTTATACAAGGAGCTGAGTCAGGATCATTCCTAAAAAAGGTTCATAGCCTGTTAAATGGCGAAGAAAATTTCTATGACAAAATTTTTGAGGACCTGGAAATACCTTATGACCCCCTCCCCTTTGGCGAAGATAAATATGTAGGCCAGCTTGACGGTTCGAGTGCATCGCTGGAAGAAAATAAGCGAGCTATTGCCGTCATGCGACTTATTAATATGTATCGCACACGCGGACATAAGCTTGCTGATCTTGATCCGCTGAGTGATGAACCCGGGCACAGTCCTGAACTGGACTTGGAATATTACGGACTTACCCTATGGGATCTCGACCGCGAATTTTATTGCGGCGGACTTGGAGGTAATGAAAAAGCAACGCTTCGCGAAATTGTAAGCCTGCTTCGTGACACTTACTGTAAAAAGATTGGTGCAGAGTTCATGCACCTCCTGGACTTGGAGGAACGCAAGTGGCTGCGCGAACGAATGGAGTCCACGACAAACACCCCGGACCTTACCAAAGATCAGAAGAAGGAAATTCTGCATCGGTTGAATCAGGCAATGGCTTTCGAACAGTTTCTGCATAAGAAATATATCGGGCATAAACGTTTCTCTCTCGAAGGAGCCGATACACTGATACCGATGATGCACTATATGCTTGAAAGAGCCGGTGAAGATAAAGTTGAAAAGATTTTTATGGGAATGGCACATCGGGGAAGATTAAATATCCTCGTGAATATCATGAACAAACCTTATCGCAAGGTTTTTGCCGATTTTGAGGGTAACCTGGATCCCGATAGTATCCAGGGTTCCGGCGATGTCAAATACCATCTCGGCTCCAAGGGACAATATCATACAAAGAACGGGGAAGATATTGACATTGAGTTGATGCCCAACCCTAGTCACCTTGAATCAGTTAATCCGGTTGTAGAAGGAGCCACACGTGCCACCCAGGATCACCATGAAGAAGATCATGCAGAAAAGAATATACTGCCGGTGCTCATTCATGGCGATGCGGCTTTCGCAGGCCAGGGAGTGGTTGCCGAAACATTAAACATGTCTCAGCTAGATGCATACAAAACGGGTGGCACTGTCCACATTATCATTAACAATCAAATTGGATTTACGACGCTGCCCAAAGATGGACGTTCCACCGAATATGCATCGGATCTTGCAAAAATGATCCTCGCTCCAATTTTTCATGTCAACGGGGATAACCCCGAAGAAGCGGTACATGCCATACAAATGGCATTCGAATACCGACAGAAGTTTGGAAAAGATGTGGTTATCGACCTTGTTTGTTTCCGGAAACACGGTCACAACGAGGGCGACGAACCGGCATTTACGCAGCCCGGCATGTACAAAGAGATTGAAAATCACCCTACGGTCCGTGATATCTATACAAAGTATCTCGTCGGTAAAAAGGAATTAACCGAAGAAGAGGCCCAGGAAATTTTTGATGAATTTGATGAACTGCTTTATCAAGCTTTTGAGGATGCCAAAAATGCCTCCCCTCTTGAAGTGACCGAGGACATGATGAACCGTCATGAATCCAGGCAGGAGGACTGGCAGGAATTCCCGGATACAACCTGTCCGGAAGACGAACTCAAGGATATAGCCGTTAAGTTGAATACCGTTCCCAAAGATTTTGACGCGAACCCAAAGCTGCTGAAACAACTGGCTAAACGTGCCGAAATAGTTGACAAGAACGAGAAGAAGATCGACTGGGGATTTGCTGAAGCCCTGGCGTTCGGTTCACTGCTTAAAAACGGAACAACGGTACGGCTTTCCGGTCAAGATGCGGAGCGGGGTACTTTCTCCCATCGACATGCAATTTTGCATGGAACTCAAACCGACCAAGAGTTCATCCCGCTCAATAACCTGAGTGAAGATCAAGCTCCGTTTTATCCCTATAACAGCCTCCTTAGCGAGTTTGCCTGTGTAAGTTTTGAATTTGGTTATAGTGCCGCCAAACTCGATGCTTTGGTGATCTGGGAAGCCCAGTTTGGAGATTTTGCCAATGGTGCCCAGGTCCCTATCGACCAGTATGTTTCTGCCAGCGAGGCAAAGTGGGGACAGCAGTCATCCTTGGTGATGACACTGCCTCATGGATACGAAGGGCAAGGTCCCGAGCACTCCTCGGCCCGCTTGGAACGATATTTACAACTCTGTGCCGAGGATAACATGCAGGTTGTTAATCTGACTACACCGGCTCAATACTTTCATATTTTGCGTAAACAAGCCAAACAGGAAGACAAAAAGCCATTGATCATCATGTCCCCGAAAAGTTTGCTGCGTCACCCGCTGGCAACTTCCAAGACTGATGATTTGGCTCAAGGGCGATATCAACCATTTATCCCGGACGAAGAAGTTAACAACAAAAGCAACATTGATCGACTGGTCATTTGCTCGGGCAAGGTCTATTACGACCTTTATAAACAACGCATGGATGAAGAAATAGAGAATGTTGCTATCACCCGGCTTGAACAGTTTTATCCGTTTCCGGATCGTGACGTGCGGAACATATTCGAAGAATATAGCAATGTAAAAGATATTGTCTGGTGCCAGGAAGAACCAAAGAATATGGGGGCCTGGACATTTGTAGCTCCACGCATAATGCAGGAGCTGCAGGAAGGTCAAAGTCTGCGTTATGTCGGTAGACAGGCTTCGGCTTCACCCGCAGCCGGACAGATGAAGATCCATAAGGCTGAACAAGAAAAACTGGTTAATGATGCTCTGCACTAAGTAGATTACGACTACTAGGATAAACTAAAAAAGGCAAGTCCACTGAGACTTGCCTTTTTATTTATTAAGACTAAAACAGATTATTACCTGAGCCCATTTTTGACACCTTTGCAAATGCGACTTACGGCATCATGGCTATGTAAACTCTCCATATGGACACAGCGGATTACAAAGTCTTTGATACGTTCTTCCTCATCCAACTGTTCATATAGTAAGCGGGCCGCATCTTCTACGAATTTCTGAAAAGCGCCGTTCATCTCAGCAAAAGCTTGCTCGTCTTCGCGCTTCACCATGACCTGGGTTTCCGTCATCAATGCCTGCCTACAATGATTAACAAGCTCCTCAATAAACATCTCCTCTTCAAGTTCTAAAGTCAGGCTGGCCACGCTGCGCTGGCTATGTGGAATACTGGCAACCTCACGGTTCTCTCGAGCATGTTCAGAGAGCTCATAAGAACACGGACAGGCACTACTATACTCAAAGTCAAGGTGCATAAATTTTCTAAAATGCCCTTCCTGATTCATCGTTCCTTCCAATGCCACCGTATAATATTGATAGCCTTGCAATTCCGATCGCAAACTTTCCTGAAGGATGGGATAGTTGAACGATAATTTAAGAAAGGCCGATTGTGACCCCAGCTCCTTACGATAATTCTCAAGAATTTCTTC
>JASFMR010000117.1:0-8880 GCA_050117475.1 Balneolaceae bacterium
TATAGCTGGCTGCCTCGAAAGCTTGGTTCCACCAGCTTGCCCCTTCTATCAGGGCACTCCGAATGGGTTCGGGTGTACCGGGATCTACATAATATACAATGGGTTTGACCGGTTCGCTCAGTTTTGCATTCGGATTTTTCTTCCGGAGCCGATGCCGGGTGATAAATCTTTTGGTCAGCGGGCTTCCAATAGGAGAGCTGTAGTCCTGGTAGCTTATGCTAAAATAACCGGCGCGGGGGTCAAAGTGTCGAGGTTCAAACTGGTCATCCGGCAGTTCTACAAAGGAGTGGTGCTGACGCACTGTAATAGCTTCCGGGGTAGGGGTTACCGAGCGGACTTCGCTCCCGGGATTATTGCCTGTGAAAGTGAGCTCGGCCTCGAATTCCGAATTCTTAGGAAAATTCATCGTTCCCTCCCGGTAAATAGCCGAGCGGCTATCATCCAAGTGATAATTGCCCTCCTTCATTTGTTGGAGCCGCCCCGTAACATTCTGAGCGTCGCGTAAAAGGAAATCGGTCATGTTGACCAACACGTGACCATTTTGTGCGGCGCCAACTTTAAATCCCCATATAACAGATGAGGCAAATGCATCGTGAACCGACTGGCGTTCCTTGGGGTTGTCCGAGGTTGCCCGGTATGAGTAGTTGGGCTGCACCATCAGAATTTTAGGTCCACGCCGTTCAAAATAAACGATTCTTGTATCACCGATCTGGTTACGATCGAGCCCAATATCATTGGAGCCTATACCCGCTGTAAGAGAGTTGATATATAGGAATTGTTTATTAAGGTGGTCAATTTCCAGCCAAACCGTACCGGCGCTATTATCCCAATAATAGGTAAAAAATCCATCATGCTTTTCCATCCCCTCGGTTTTTTCGCTGATGGTAGGCACGTTCTGGGCCAAAGCCGTGCATGCCAGAAATAGTAACAGATAGGTGAGTGATGCCAGTCGTTTCATCGTAATGATTTTTGTTGGATGTTATCAGAGTTGGTAATTAACCACATTTGAGGAAAAGAATAAAATAAGGTCAGCTATGAGTTTGAGGGAAGGATAAAATAAAAACATGCCAAGCTTTTAACTTGGCATGTCTAAATGTACTAAAGATGCGAAAAACGATTATTCTTCGCCTTCCTCATCGGCATAGAGTCTGGCAAGATCATTTATCATCTCCTCATTGATCCCGGCCGTAACAAATCCCCCGTCATGATACAGGTTTTGCATTGTGATTTTCCGGGTCAGGTCAGAGAACAGAGTCACACAGTAATCAGCACAGTCATCAGCCGTCGGATTCCCGAGTGGGGCCAGCTTTTCGGCGAAGGTATACATGCCGTCAAAGCCTTTGATACCACTCCCGGCTGAGGTTTTGGTTGGTGCCTGGGAAACCGTATTTACCCGAATGCCGCGATCAGCCAGCCGGCTGCCGTAATTGCGGGCAATACTTTCCAGCAGTGCTTTGGCGTCATTCATGTCGCTGTACTTGGAGAAAATGCGTTGTGCGCCTATATAAGAAAGCGCAACTATGCTGGCACCGTCATTAAGCAGATCTGCCTCATCCGCATAGCGTATGACTTTGTGCAGGGATACCGCTGAGATATCCAACGTCTGTTGCAACCAGTGATAGTTGAGTTCTTCATATCCTTTATTTTTACGCACGTTGGGAGACATCCCGATGGCGTGAAGCATAAAATCTATTTTTCCGTGCTCTTCTTTTACCTTTTCCATGAGCTCCTGCACATCCTCTTCTTTGGATACATCACAGGGAAAGATTTCAGCTCCTGTTTGGTCAGCCAGTTCATCCAGGGAGCCAAGGCGCAACGCCACCGGCGCATTAGAGAGCGAAAACTCGGCTCCTTCCCGTTTGCAGGCCAGTGCTATTCGCCATGCAATGCTGCGTTCGTCGAGAGCCCCGAAAATTAACCCTTTTTTCCCTTTTAGTAATCCATATCCTTTTTGATCGCCCATAAATACTTACCTCAATTTCTTAAAATTCATTTATCTGTGGGAAGATAAGAAAACATAATTAAAAACTACCATCTGGTAGAGATTGCAAATGCATCGAATCCCGAAGGGGATTAACTCTCAATGATTTTAAAAAAGTCCTGTCATCTTATACTTTGAAGAGACATCAGTCGGGATAAGTTTGTTTTCAGCATCTCGATACACTGTCTTTAACGTTTATTATTATATTCAGCCAGATCGTTGATTATTAATTAATAACCACTTTTTTAATTCGGTAGTTAAGGTAGGCATTGATCTTGATTCCGGAGCCGAACTATAGATAAGATATGCAAGGTACCGGGACGTGCTAAAATACGTCCCGATATCTATTATAGATACATAATTGGATTCAGTATTAATGCACTTATCTCTGACGTCGTTCTGTAACTATTCCCCGCGCATCAGAAATAACAATTTCGACCCGCCGATTTAGCTGGCGCCCGCTTTCAGTGTTGTTATCAGCCACGGCAAAATCTTCACCGTATCCCCTGGTGAGAATGCGATTTTCCTCAATTCCATGAGATATGAGGGCCGTTTTTACAGCTTCTGCCCGCAATAATGATAGTGTCTTATTGGCTTCGCTGGGGCCGATGCTGTCTGTAAATCCCTCAATCATCACCTTTCTTTCCGGGTATTCAATTAAGAAACGGGCCAGCTTAGATATAGACTCGTTAGAAACGGGTTTAAGGGTCGCTTTTCCAAAATCAAATAGGACGTTATTAAGGGTTAGCACGATACCCCGTTCGGTTTGCTCTGCTTCCAATTCACTTATCCTTTGAGCTAGTTCCTGCGAACGCCTCTGTGCTTCTTCGGCTTCCCTTCGTGCTTCTTCTGTTCGGCGCTGCGCTAACAATGCCTCGGCTTTTTGGACTTCATTCATTACAAGCTGGCGTTCTTTACGGGCTCGTTCCACCTTATCCTGAGTCGCATTCAATTCTGCAACCTGGTAAGCGGTAGCCACTTTTTGCTTTGCAATATATGCGTGATGATTAATCAATGCTTTTCCTGCCCCGTTTTTCCTGAGATTCTGAATCATTTTAAGTTCATCGTGGGCTTCTTCAAGGGCTACAGGTGCTCCATTCGCTACAGCAGAATCACTAATAGCTTCTTGATAGCCCATTCTTGCATCCCGAACAAGGGAATTCGTCTCTTTACAGGCAATCCCAATGAATAAGATGATTACAAAAGTCGCCAGTTTGTTGAATATTGGATATTTCATCTCTCTAATCCTGTTCCTCTTTAATTTTTTCCAATTTATCTTTAAGTGATTGGATACTTGCTTGCAATTCACTTAAGTCTTTCTTTGCTTTTTCCGATAGTGTTTTTGTTTCGGCAAGTTTGGCGTCTGCGATTGCTTCATTTGCTTTAAGCAATGCTTTTTTATGCTTCCCTTTCTCTGCAAATTGCCGGGCCTCTTCCAGTTTTCTTTTTGCTTCTGTGTATTCTTCGGTTGCATAATCCATTGCTTCGAGACTTTCTGCCTGCTCAATAGTTGCTTCAGCTTCTGATATTTTCTGAGAAGATTTTCGGCTGTTGGCACAAGCAGATAGCAAAACAATAAAACTCACAAGAAAAATCGTTAAGGCAACTTTTCGAAGGGTGGTATAAGTAGCATCCATTGCATCTCCTGTAGTTAGATTTCTATCAATTATGTTTAGAAGGGGGGAGAAGTAATTAAAGGTCAATTCCCAAAATATGTTCCTGATAACCCCGTAATATTTTAAAACAATAAATCTGTTGATAAGGCAATAAAATGTCCTTATTTTGCGGGACTTTGTCCCGATACCATATTTGGGCTAAGACTTAATTAGATTCAAAAGCTTAATTGTTAATCCATGTTTCAGGATCTCTCGTCAAAATTAGATAATGCCTTTCAGAAGCTGAAAGGCGAGTCTAAGATTACCGACGTCAACATTGCAGAGACGGTGAGAGAAATACGTCGTGCTTTGCTCGATGCGGACGTGAACTATGAGGTAGCCAAAGAGTTTACGAACGAGATCAAAGATCGGGCGATGGGTGAAGATGTATTGACAGCCGTCAACCCCGGCCAGCAATTTACTAAGATTGTACATGATGAACTAACGCAGATCCTTGGCCAGGAGCGTGTGGATTTGTCCGTTGCACATACACCTCCTACAGTGATTTTGATTGCCGGCCTGCAGGGTTCCGGGAAAACAACTTTCAGTGCTAAATTGGCGCGCTACCTGAAGCAAGAGAACAACCGAAACCCGATTTTGGCGGCAGCCGATGTATATCGACCGGCTGCAATTAATCAGCTCAAGACACTGGCCAGCGAAATTGATGTACCGGTTTACTCTATTGAGCAGAAAGATGCTGTCCGGGTCGCAAAAGAAGCGGTCTCGATGGCCAAAAGCCTGGCGCTGGATACGGTCATCATTGATACGGCCGGCCGCATGCATGTAGACAAAGAAATGATGAATGAGGTGGCTGAGATTAAGGAAGCGGTTCAGCCGGATGAAACATTGTTTGTCGTCGATTCTATGACGGGGCAGGATGCCGTAAACACGGCCAAGGAATTTAATGAGACTATCGATTACGATGGCGTTATTTTAACCAAGCTTGATGGTGATACCCGCGGCGGGGCGGCCCTTTCTATCAAGAATGTGGTCCAAAAACCAATCAAGTTTGTAAGTACCGGCGAAAAGCTGGACGCTCTTTCTCCCTTTTATCCCGACCGGATGGCCCAGCGCATACTGGGAATGGGAGATGTGGTTTCTCTCGTGGAAAAAGCTCAAAAAGAATTTGATGAGCAAGAGGCCCAAAAGCTGCAGAAGAAAATCAAATCAGACAGTTTTGATCTGGATGATTTTTACAAGCAGCTTCAGCAAGTTAAGGGGATGGGCAATATTTCAGATTTGGTCGGTATGATCCCCGGTGCCAGTAAGGCACTGCAGGATACCGATGCCGAAATTAATGAAGATTCCTTCAAGCCTATAGAAGCAATTATTTGCTCAATGACCCCCGAAGAGAAACGAAACCCGGATATCCTGAATGCCAGCCGGCGCCGGCGTATTGCAAAAGGTTCGGGCACCCGCGTTCAGGAAATTAACAACCTGATCAAGCAGTTTGAGCAGATGAAAAAGATGATGAAGCAATTTTCCGGGTTGGGCAAAATGGGAAAAATTATGCAAGGCATGAAAGGAATGAAGAATTTGCCATTTGGCAGGTAAAAAAATATTGACGTTCGGAATGCTGAAGTTCCGAAGTTTCGAAGTGTCAACGTTGCAGCACTTAAGAACTTCGAACTCCACACACGAACACTCATAAAAAAAATTGCGCAAGATTCCGACAATATCCTCTATAGAAATCAACGCAAAATTAAAGTTATAACTAAGGAGATAATCCATTGTTAAGAATAAGATTACAACGTAGAGGTCGTAAAAAGCGACCTATCCACCACATTGTCGTGGCAGACAGTCGCAAACCCAGAGATGGACGAATCATTGAAGATCTCGGCCGTTTTGATAATGTAACACCGAAAAACCAGCTAGACCTGGACAGAGAACGTGCTCTGTATTGGTTGAAGCAGGGAGCTCAACCTTCTGATACCGTTCGTTCCATCTTTAAGAATCAGGGTCTAATGTATGAAATGCACTTGATTCGATGGGGCAAGTCGGAAGAGGAAATTGAAGCCGCTTTGACTGAATGGCGTGAGCAGCGTGCTGAAAAGGAAGAAGAAGTGCCCACACGCAAAGAACGTCAGAAAGCACTGCTGGAAGCCGAGGAAAAGGAATTCCAGAAGCAGCTTAAAAAGAAAGCGGAACAGGCCGCCAAAGAAAAAGCCAAGCAAGAAGCCCTGGCTTCCGAAGAAGAGGAAGCTGAGGAAGAGGCAAAAGCCGAGGCCGAAGAAGAAGCTGCTGAAGCTAAGGAAGGGGAAACTCCAAAGGCAGAAGCCGCCGAGCAGGAGTCTGAAGAAGCCGTTGAGGCTAAGGAAGAAGAAGTTGAAGAAGAGGCTACAGCTGAAACTCAGTCAGCAGAAGAAGTTGAAGAAACTGGGGAAACTGCTGAGGAAGAAACAGAAGCCGAGGCCAAAGAGGAAGTTGTTGAAGAAGCAGCGGCTGAGGAAGCTGCCGAAGCTAAGGAAGAGGAGGAAGGAGCTAAAGCTGAGGAAGCAGAACCCAAAACTTCTACGGATATGCTGGCTAAAGAGGCGATTGAGTATATCGAGAACACGCCTCTGGAAGATTTAGAAGGTTTTGTCACCGAAGATGAAGATCGGGTTACCGTTCAGCGCGCTTTGGAAGACAAAAAGGAAAATAATTAGCAAACAGTTAGACTACCTAGCGTAGTCTGCTGATTGAGCAAAATGCTGGAACCTGTTGAAAACCAGTATATACAGATCGGCTATATTGCACGGTCTCACGGCGTAGAGGGTGATGTAGTAGTTATCCCTGAAGTTTACGCTCCAACACTTTTTGATGTGCTTGACCTGGTACATTTTGAAAATGCCAGGGGGGAGTTAATCCCTGCCCGAGTGGAGTCGGTTCGGGTGCAGGAAAAAAATAACCGACTTTCGTTCTTTGTAAAATTTGAGCACGTGACTGATCGTACACAGGCAGAAGAGCTGAAAAACTTCGCTGTCTTCGCAAACCGCGATACGGTTGAAAGCCTGATGCAGCTTGATGATGTGCGGGCTGATTATACGGCTTTTGAAATCTGGGCGAAGGATAAAAAGATTGGCTCAGTGGAAGCCGTGATGCAAACCCCGGCGCATCCTATTCTGCAGGTTATCACCGATAAGCAGGAACCGTTGCTTGTACCGCTTGTAGAGGAGTACGTAACCGGCATCGATAAACGGGCGAAAAAAATTCAATGCAAAAATTTGGAACAACTGAAAGGTTTATAAATGATTCGCATTGATATTATATCGGCCGTACCGCAGCTCCTGGAAAGTCCGCTGAAACACAGTATTGTGGGCAATGCCCGGGATGATGAACTGGTGGAAATCCATGTTCACGACCTGCATGACTACACCGAAGACAAGCATAATAAGGTGGACGATTACCCGTATGGCGGAGGAGCTGGCATGGTGCTGACGCCCCAGCCGATTTTCTCCTGTATTGAGCATTTGAAAAGTCAACGGGAGTATGACGAGATCATCTTTACAGCGCCGGACGGTATACCGTTCGAGCAGGAAAGTGCGAACCGACTCTCAATTGCCGAGAATCTGATGTTCTTGTGTGGACATTATAAGGGGGTCGATCAGCGGGTGCGAGATGCTTTGATCACCAAAGAGTACAGTATTGGCGATTATGTATTGTCCGGCGGGGAACTGCCGGCCCTGGTGATGGTGGATTCCATCGTGCGATTATTACCGGGTGCATTGGGCGATTCCGAAAGCGCACTAACGGATTCCTTCCAAAACGATTTGCTGGAGGGGCCGGTTTACACGCGACCCGCTTCGTTTAAGGGGATGGAAGTGCCAAAAGTGCTGCGATCGGGCGATCATCAAAAAGTGAAGGAATGGCGATTTAACCAATCGCTGGAGCGTACTAAAAACGTACGTCCTGATATTTACAAAAAATTTCGAAATGAACAGTAGCAAGGATTAATTATGGATAAGTTAAAATTAGCAGAACAGACATTAGTAAAAGATGAGTATCCGGAGTTTAGAACCGGCGATACCGTGAATGTTCACTACCGCGTCCGAGAAGGAGACAAAGAGCGTATTCAGCAGTTTGAAGGGCTTGTCATCTCCCGCCGCGGATCGGGTGCCAACCAGACGTTTATGGTACGAAAGATTTCGGCCGGCAATATCGGTGTTGAACGTGTGTTTCCGCTCTACTCACCGTTTATTGCTAAGATTGAGCTAAAGAAGCAGGGGGATATCAAGCGCTCCAAGCTGTATTACCTGCGCGAGCGACAAGGTAAAGCAGCCCGTATTAAAGAGAAGAGTCAGAACCGGGACAACGTACGTAAGCTCAACAAAGAGGCTGAAGATAAAGCCGCGGCCAACGCCAAGGCTCAGGCCGACGAGGAAGAGTAAATCTCCGGCGTTGATTTCTTTTTGAATTAATACTCTCCGTAAATATGCGGGGAGTATTTATGTTATTAGTTTTTATGGAGCCCACTTCTGTGGTCTCCATTTTTTTTAAGGGATTCAGCTCTGAATACATTTTTAGGCTATCTGGATAGTTTTGACAGTACTATTGCTTATTTATCTGTCAGGGCTCCAAAGTTACCGCTTCTCCGCCTCATATACCGTCATCGGCGGGATGTTTTTCCATTCCCATTCGGTATGCACATTGCCAAAGGTATGTTTCAGGGGCACCTTAAGGTGTCCCGATGTCTGGTAGGCCAGGAATTTGCCGCCCTTGCGAAGCAGCCTTAAGCTTTGTTCCAGAATGGAAGTTTTGGTTGTATCATCCAAAAAAGAAAAAGGAATGCCCGAAATGATGTAATTGACGTTGCCAATCTCATGCTCGGGCAGGAGGTCATTAACGAATTCCACACTCTGATCGTAGAAGGATGCCCGCGAATCCCGGATTTCTTCTTTTAGCTTTCGAAACAGCAGGTCATTAGTCTCGAAGAGATAGAGCCTGGAATCCGGAGTCATATGTTTGAGCAGGTATTTTGAAAAAACGCCCGCCCCGGCGCCGTATTCGACAATAGCTATATCTTCGTTAAAGTTAATAGGCTGACAAACATGACGAACACAAAATTGGGAAGTCGGCGTTACCGAGGCAACGTCTTTATCCTTGAAAAAACTTTTCAGATACGCGAGTGTACTCATTTATTTTTAACCAATAATAAATTCTAATTTACAACCAGCCCGATTTTCACCAAGAGATTTAGTTGCTTGACAAGGCGAAGGAAAAATGGAGAGTGAGAGGTGCCAAGGTACCTTGGTACCTTGACCG
>JASFMR010000118.1:0-8650 GCA_050117475.1 Balneolaceae bacterium
TCCTCTTCTTTGGTATTTTTTGCAGCCTGGTCAGGATTCAGTGTTTTATTAGCCGTGGGACCAATGATTGCATAACGCGGGTGGGCATCCATAAGATCGCAAAGGTGGCTTATGGCATCACTTTTAAATTCGATATCGTTGTGCATAATACAGGCATATTCTCCCTTTGCCGCCTTCAGGCCCTGGTTGACCGATGTTGCAAAGCCCATGTTCTGCTCATTTGTGATAATGCGACAATTCAGGAATTTTTTTTCCCTGAGTTCATCGAGATAGTCATGCGTGTCATCCAAACTGGCATTATCAATAACTATGAGTTCAAGGTGAGCGGTGTCGCAATGATCAGAAACGGAAAGCAGGCAATGCTCTAGCGCAGGCTTTCCATATGCCGCGGTAGGGATGATGAGACTGACCTGAACGTCCCCATTTTCTTGTCCGGGTGATAAATCTTCTGTTTTTTTAGTTTTGGATTTACTGATCTCGTGTTTTAGCTCTGAAGCTTCAACGAAACGGCGTTTTTTTTCAAGAATTTGAATTTTCAACTTGCGGGCTTCTGGATGATCAGGTTTTTCCCCAAGCACACCTTCAGTTAGCTCCAAGGCCGAATTAAAGCGTCCGTCTTTCATCATATGCAGAGCCTTATTCAGCTGTTCATTGTCGAAGGTTTTGGACGGCTCCATCTGGCCTAGTGTATGAAGGCTATTAAGAATCGGCGTACGAACACTGTCCCGAATCCCGGTTTTACGTAACATTGTCAACAGGAGTTCCTGACGGAGTTTCGGGTCAGGTTCAGGGGCTTCTATTAGCTTATTAGGATGAAACCACTCTGAATCGCTGATCATAAACGAAAAGTCTGAAAGGCGTGCTGCCAACTCCAACCCGTTATATTGCCCAAGATAAGGACTAAAAAAGCGATTGGAAGCATTTATAGCCCGTAAATTCCAGATGAAGACGCCATCAAGCGGCCACTTTTTGTCACGGATACAATCCAACCATCGCTGATGTGATTGTGGCAACTGGTATTGCTGGAGAATAGCTGCATTTGTTGAATCCGAAAGCTGCTCAAGTCGTTTGGATAACTCTTGCTCATTAATATTCTGAATAGTTTCAGGAGCCCAAAACAACTGTCCATTGCATTGTACCAAAGCTTCGTTAAGGGCATTCCCTCTTCCCCCAGGTTGTTGATGAGAAAAGTAAAAAGTTTGTTCATGTTGGTAATAATCCAGTAAGGATTGGATAACCTCATCACTCCCGTCTGTTGATCCGTCATCAATCAGAAATAATTCAAAAGGAATAGACGTAAGTTCATATAATGTTGTCAATGTGGTTTCGACAACATCCCTCTGATTTTGAACAACAATTGCAACCGAAAGCAGCGGTTTATTTGGCATAGGTTCACATCCCGAATGATCAGTTAGTTCACTGAAATATACGAGGTGCTGGTTAAAAGGCGAAAATTATTCGGTTGTAGGCTAATTGACTACATTGCAAAGTGAAATTATTAATAGGAATTAGCTCAGAGGATGTGAAGGTTATGCAGAGATTGCTGGTCTGTATTTCTCACCGCTTCAAGTGAGCTCTGTCCTCTTTGGGCGAAAAATTATTTTGAAAGTGCCCCATATGTTAGTAATGAGGTAACTTAAAACCGCAGAGTAAATACTGTCCCAGTTTCGCTATCAGATTTTACGGTGAGTGTGCCATGATGCTTTCGCATAATCTGGCGTGATAGGCTGAGTCCAATACCCGATCCTCCCCGAGAAGTGGGTTGACTGGTACTGTAAAAGGGAATAAAGATCTTTTGGAGATTTTCCGGTTTGATCCCCGGGCCATTATCCCGTACTTCGATGACCGTACGCCCGTCATCATCCATTTTGCCAATGAGTTTAACCTTGGCTTCCTTAATATTCTCCAGGGCCCGAAATGCATTTTTAGTAAGATTAATCAGTACTTGTTCAATCAGGTGGGAATCGGCTGTGACTTCCAGTGTTTCTGGATCTACAGTGATATCTATAACGACATTTTGCGATTCGGCCTCACCTTTATTTAAGTTTTTAATTCGCTGAAGCAGTTTCTTTACCGAGAACATCTCGAAGGTAGGTTCCGGAATTTGAGTAAAATCACGGTAAGAATTGACAAACCGCATCAGCCCGTGACTGCGATTATTAATGGTTGCCAGAGCTTCTTTCACATCCCCGAGGGACTCTTTATCAATGTTATATTCCCCATTTTGGGGGATGGCCTTGTTTTTCAGCACCATATGAACAGTGTCAGACAAGGAAGCAATGGGAGTAATGGAATTCATAATTTCATGGGCCAAAACCTGGGTGAGATTTTGCCACGCTTCCATTTCTTTTTCCTCTAGTTCAGTGTGAATGTTTTGAAAGGAGACGAGTTTGTAGAGATCATCATGCATCCGGAATTCAGTAGCCGAGATAGCCAATTGCAAAATCTCATTTTCAAGCGGGACTCTCACCAGCGTGCGATTGCCTCCTTTAAGCTGGGTAACAGCATTGTATAAGGGTTCACTAATCTTTTTAAGGGAATGGATATTTCGGAGGGTCGGAATATCGAACAATCGTTTGGCCGCTGTGTTAATAAGCTCAACGTCTCCTTCATGATTAAAAGATAGGAGGCCGATACCGATATGCTGGACTACCGTTTGCAGGTAACGATAATTTTCGTGCTTCTCAGCACGCTCCTTCTTAAACTCATCGATCACTCGAGAAAAGGCTTCATTAAGCTCTTCGAAAGAGGAACCCAGGCCACGGTTTCGGAATGATCGCGAGAAGTCGGAATAACGGATAGAATTCAAAAAACGGGTTAACCGTTGGTTTGTCTGCTCAACGTAACGAATCAGGCCGACGATTTGCATAACAATAATAATCGTAAGTATTGAAAGACTTACGTAATACGCTGTTTGAAAAAGAAGAAAAAACCATATCCCTATGCTCCCGCTTAAGGTAAGAATACGCCAGACAACCCCGATACGAAATTTTTTCATCATATTTTTAAGCTTTAAGCCGTCAGCAATGCTATTCTATAGCCGACTGCTGACGGCTGAAAGCTGACTGCTTTATTACAAATCATACTTTTCCATTCTACGGTATAGTGAGGCCCGTGTCAATCCGAGTTCTTCTGCAGATTTGGAAATGTTGCCATTGTGTTTATCAAGCGCTTTACGGATAACCGTTTTCTCCACTTCTTCCAGGTTATAGTCATCGAAAACCATGGCTGGTTCGTCCTCTCCCATCGAGGTAAGCAGAAAGTCTTCAGGTTGGACAATGGTATGATCGGTCATAATGACGGCGCGTTCAACAGCATGTTGTAATTCCCGAACATTTCCCGGCCAGCCATAACCTTTCAGTTTGTTCAAAGCTGGTTCCGAGAGCGTTTGGATGTTTTTTTCATATTTTTGGGCATACTCTTTTAAAAAATGATCTGCCAACAGGGGGATATCTTCAGTCCGTTCCCTAAGTGGCGGCAACTGAATTTCAATTGTATTGATACGGTAAAGTAGATCTTGGCGAAATTCCTGTTTTTGAACCAGGTCTTGAAGTGACTCATTGGTCGCACATATCAGGCGAATATCAATATTCTTCGGCTTGTTGGAACCCACGCGCATGACTTTTCGAGTTTCGATGGCTGAAAGCAATTTAGGCTGAAGTTGCAAGGGCAGGTTGCCGATCTCATCCAGAAACAGAGTCCCGCCGGAGGCGATTTCGAAACGGCCGGCACGTGCTTCTTTGGCATCTGTAAATGCTCCTTTTTCGTGGCCAAATAATTCACTTTCAAATAAGTTTTCCGGTACTGCGCCCATATCCACGCTGATAAATACATTTTCACTGCGGTTTGAGCGCCGATGTAATGCTCTAGCAACCAACTCTTTTCCTGTACCGTTTTCGCCGGTGATAAGTACATTTGCATCGGTTTTGGCTACTTTTTCAATGGTTTGGAATACTTTGTTCATCGCTGGGCTTCTACCGATGATGTCCTGGTAGTGTTGGTCAATTTCTGCGCTGAGCTGCTTTTGTTGTGTTTTCAGAACGTCTACTTGTCGACGAGAATAGGTCAGATTTAGTGCCGAGTTGACGGTTGCCAGTAATTTCTCGTTTTGCCACGGCTTCAAAACAAAATCCGTCGCACCCAACTTGATGGCTTTAACCGCTTTTTCAACATCTCCGTAGGCAGTGATTAATACTACGGCCAGTGAGGGGTCAATTTCCAGAATCCGCTGTAGCCATTGAAATCCTTCCCTGCCGCTGCTGACATCCTCTGTAAAGTTCATATCCAACAGAACCACATCGTAATTGTTATTCTTGATGAGGTTGGGTATAGAACGTGGTTTTTTTTCCGTATCAACCTTGGCAACATGCTGTTTCAGGAATAACTTAGCAGCCTGCAGGACATCATCATCATCGTCGACGACTAGTATATGGCTGGATTTTTTTTCGGTCATGTCGAATCAAGTATTTTTTATATACTAATGTATCGTTTTTCAAGTAAAGACATACATAAATAATGCCAAATTGATAAGGAGCCTCATATATGGTTCGTGGTCATTATAAAGCTAATAAAATATATGCCATGAATATCAATGAAGTGATAAAAAATCAGGAACTGATTTGAGATATATTTCTTGAAATGTTATTCCAGGTAGAAAATAAGGTTCACTATAAAATTCAGTTTATGAAACAATTATTTAAGCGATTATCCGGTTTTGTTTACCTGTTCTCACTACTTACACTGTTGCAGGCTTGTGCGGGGTCAGGGATGGCGAGTACCGATAACATGCGGGAGTACAACCAGGACTTTAAACAGATGCAAAAAATCGTTGATCAGGCTATTGGGGCTACGAACATCGTTATTGATGATATTGCCAGGTCGCAAGATAAAGTAGTTATGACAATCAGCCGTAGTACTTACACCAATAATACTATTACGCAACAAGAGCATGGCAAGGTTATAATTACAAAATTGGGGGACGAGAAGACCAGTGTAGAAGTACAGGATCCGGAGTATGAATTTTCTGTTCCGGATCATCAGCGGGAACATTATAAGCGGTATATATTCCGACAAATTGATGTGATAATGAGAAAATAAAGCTTTTCCTGAGTTTTTTAGCGTTTTAAGTAAAAATGTTGGCATTGTTTAAAATATGACAATGGATGCTTATCCAAGCATAAGATTACATTGCAGGCTTTTGAAAACCTTATGATCCGCTTTTTTTTAAACCAGAAAGTGTTCGTATTCGGACACTTTCTGTATCAATTTGTACATTCCTGTTTTTAAAAAGGGTTTTAAAGAGAAATTAAAAGAGATTTTCTTTTTGGCACAATCATTGATTACTATCTAACGAATCAATAGAAAATGTAGAATTGTAATACTGAAGATGCCGCAAAACATTGACGATCGTATTTCCGGAAAGGGAATGGATAAGAAGATTGAAAAGAGAACATGGACGCCCAGGCGTATTGCTATGATTGTCGGGGGAATGGCTATAGTGGCCCTATTCATTTATAGCTTCGTCTTTATGGATCTTCGTTCTACCCTGAATGTTGAACGCGATAAGCTTACGGTCAGTACCGTTAAACAGGATTCTTTCCAGGAATTTATCCAGGTAACCGGAACGGTGCAGCCTATCCGAACGATCTATCTGGACGCTGTTGAGGGAGGTGTGGTAAAAGATGTCTTCCTTGAGTCGGGGACTATGGTTGATAAAGGTGATACAATACTGACACTTAATAATTCCAGTCTTAGGCTCAGCGTAATGCAGCAGACGACAGGGCTTTATGACCAGATTAATAATGTTCGTAATACGCGTCTTAATGTGCAGCAGAATTCCTTACAGTTGAAAGAACAGCTGGCTAATGCGAAATCTCAGATGGAGATTTTAAGATCTCAGTATGAACGACAAAAGAAATTACATGATCAGAACCTTATCTCTGATCAAGATTATCAGGAGACCAAAGAGAATTTTGAGTACCAAAAAAAGAGATATGAATTAACCTACGAGTCGTATCGCCGGGATTCGGTTCAGACCATAACTCAATTAAAGCAGCTGGATAATTCCGAGGACCGAATGACCCGTAATCTAAATGCAACCCAGGAAATTTTGGATAACCTTGTTGTTACAGCCCCCATTTCGGGACAGCTTTCTACCATTGAGCTGCAACAGGGGCAGTCCATCAACCAAGGAGAGCGTTTGGGACAAGTTGATATTCTCGATAATTATAAAGTTAGAGTAGATATTGACGAATATCATTTATCACGTATTACAACCGGACTTAAAGGAACTTTTGATTTCGCCGGGGGAACATATGAGCTTGTTATAACCAAGGTCTATCCGGTGGTAAATAACGGGCAATTCCAGGTGGACATGGAATTTGTCAACGAGCCGCCTTCAGGATTAACTCGCGGTCAAACAGTACGGATTAGGCTGGAGCTGGGAGAGTCATCTAAGGCTATCCTTTTGGCCCGGGGGGGATTTTATCAGACGACCGGTGGCAATTGGGTGTATAAAATTTCAGAAGATGGAAGTCAGGCGGTGAAGCATGAGATTAACCTTGGGCGCCAAAACCCAGAATATTTTGAAGTGTTATCTGGGTTAAAACCCGGAGACAAGGTGATTACCTCGAGCTATGATACGTTCGGGGATAATGAAGTGTTGAACTTGCAGTAAAAGCGTCAGCGATCAGTTATCAGCTGTCAGTTTGTATTTTTGAATTAATGAAAAGAGCATACGTTTGATCTCTGTAATGTTGTCATTTAGTTCTTTTGACTTGTTGTTATTAATAAATCCCGGATCCTTTGAAAGGATGATTTGGTATTCTAGTTCAGAAGCCGATCCAAACGCAATATTTAGAAATCTGGCAAATTGGGCTTGAGAATTTCTGCCGCATCCTTCTGCGATGTTTGAAGGTATCGGGCGCATTTGGCTCATTAGCCCATACCGTTTTTCATTGGGAAATTGGTTAGTAGAATGGTAAATGCCAAGTGTTAACTGATGAGCTTTTTTCCAAACTGATAATTTGTGAAAATCTCTCATAATGGAAATGATTTTGATACTTATAGCTAAGGGCTGAAAACTGATATTTTTTAATACTAAAACCCTCATAAGTCAAAATACTTACAAGATATTTTAAAAACTATTGACCCTAAACAAACACCTACTGCATCATGATCAAAACCAAAAACCTTAAAAAAGTTTATACTACTGACGAGGTCGAAACCACGGCCCTAAACAATGTAAATCTCGAAATCACCGAAGGAGAATTTTGTGCTATCATGGGGCCTTCGGGGTGCGGGAAGTCCACCTTGCTGAATATTATGGGCCTTCTGGATAATCCCACAGAAGGAGAGTATAACTTCTTGGGGCACCAAGTGGCTGATAAGTCTGAACGCGAACGTGCCCAGCTCCGAAAGGGAAATATCGGTTTCGTCTTTCAGAGTTTTAACCTTATCGATGAGCTTACCGTTTTTGAAAATGTAGAACTTCCGTTGCTTTATTTGGGCATTCCGTCAGATGAGCGAAAAGAAAAGGCGGAAGCGGCCCTGGAGCGCATGAGCATGATGCATCGCCGCAACCACTTTCCCCAGCAGCTATCCGGGGGACAACAGCAGCGCGTTGCCATTGCTCGGGCCGTTGTTGCCAATGCAAAACTTATTCTGGCCGATGAGCCGACCGGTAACCTCGATTCTGATCACGGCGATGAAGTGATGAAATTGTTGGCGGAACTTAACGAGCAGGGCACGACTATCGTGATGGTAACTCACTCTCCGCACGACGCCGACTATGCCCGGCGCGTTATCCACCTGTTCGACGGTCATGTCGTTACCGAAAATATGCAGGAAGGATTTCATGTTTAAAAGCAATCAGCCGTCAGTCATCAGAAAGGAGTCACTGAAAGCTGAATACTGATGGCTGAAAGCTAAAAACAATGATTAAAAATTATATCAAGATCGCGTGGCGGAATTTAGTCCGGAACAGGGCTTATTCGCTGATAAATATTATTGGTTTGTCGGTAGGCATTGCGTCCTGCTTGCTAATCTTTCTGTATATTCAGGATGAGCTGAGCTACGATCAGTTTAACAAGGAGTCAGATCGAATTTACCGGGTCGATATGTCGGATAATTTTGGTGGAACCTCCGAGATACCGGGCGTGGCAAAAAATACCTTTACCGGCTTTCCTGAGGTTGAAGCCACGGTCCGGTACTACCATGCTCCCCAAATTATATTAGGCGAAGAAGGAAATATTTTTCAAGAAAAGAACTTCTTTTATGCCGATTCATCATTCTTTGAGGTATTTTCCTTTCCCTTAATTAAAGGAGACCCGGCAAAAGTGTTGTCCCAACCAAACGGTGTAGTGTTGACAAAATCGACAGCGCACAAATATTTTGGGGATGCAAACCCCATGGGCCAAACCATGACTATGCGAAATGGTAAAGCATTTGTTGTAACGGGTATAGCAGGCGATGTTCCTCACAATTCATCCATTCAGTTCGATATGCTTGCCTCCTATTCAACGCTTGATGAGCCTAAGGGCATGGACGATCAGGGTAAGCTTTTTCTATTGCTGAACCGTTCGAAGGCTGCGATTTCACTCCAATCCAGGCTGGATGATCTTACCAAAGGGAGCCTGGATAAAATAGGTCA
>JASFMR010000119.1:0-8475 GCA_050117475.1 Balneolaceae bacterium
TTTACCCTCGATCATATGCAGGTATTCATCAATTGATACATCCTGGCGTTTTTCAAATGTCAAATCATTTGCTTGTCCCTCACAAACAGTCTTACTGCTTTCAAGAAATATATCGAGTATGGTATGGTATTGTTCTTTCGAATATTGTTCTTTATAACCATAATATTGCAGCTGTTCGAATGCTTTGGCATATATTACGTCGCCCGATAAAATTGCAGTATCTGCCCCCCATTTTTTAAAAACACTCGGTTTACCACGGCGTTTGGCAGCTTTATCCATAATATCATCATGAAGAAGCGTAAAGTTATGCAGTAATTCTATAGAAATGGCAGCAGGTAGTGCTTCTTCAATGGTCCCTCCACACATGCCGCAACTGACCAAAACCAGATAGGGACGAACTCTTTTCCCGGGTAGAGAAAGTGTGTACCTCACGGGATCGTAAAGTGATGACGGCTCATCAGGCAGATCCAGTTCTGCAAGTTTCTTCTCTATTAGATCCGAAAGTTTTTGCTGCTGCTCTGTAATATTCAATTCCGTTTAGCTGAAATTCTAAAAAGCCAAATATAAGCATTTTAACGTAAGATGTTACCGCATCGGGCGGTTTAATTTGAGATCCCTCGGTTTAAGATCATCAAGTTTTTGATATCCCAATAAAGTTAATATGGTAACCATTTGTTTTTTCCATGTTTTGTATAGCTCTTCAAGTCCTTTAAACCCATTCGAAACTACCGCCTTGATTATTGGTTGGGCGGAGGCGGTAAAATCGGCGCCGAGACATATTGCTTTGGCGATGTCGTGGCTGGAGCGGATACCGCCGGAAGCGATTACCCCAAAATCATAATTTTCCCGAAGTTCTTTAACTTCCATAAGGCAATCCACAGTTGACAATCCCCAGTCATTGAACGAATGGTCGGCTTCCAGATTAGATATACGTTCATTTTCCACCTTAGACCAACTTGTCCCGCCGGCCCCGGCCACATCAATTACCCTGACCCCGACGTCTAGCAAACGTTTGGCCACAGCCCCTGATATTCCCGCTCCCGTTTCTTTTACAATAACGGGTACTTCACTTTCACTGCACAATTTTTGAATTCCTTCCTCTATCCCCCGAAACCGACGATCCCCTTCTGGCTGCATCAATTCCTGGAGAGGATTGAGATGGATGATTATGGCATCAGCGTCTATTGAATGAATTAAAATCCGGAGCTTTTCAGCAGGCAAACCGTCCACTAGCTGGGCTCCCCCTATATTTGAGGCGATAAAAGCATTGGGAGCCTTTTTTCGTACAACCGAGAAAGAGGGAATGGTATCCGGATTTTCCAGCATTATCCGTTGGCTCCCCACCCCGAACGGTAAATTGTACGTCTCACAAAATTCAGCAATCACAGCGTTTACCGAACCGGCATCGACATACCCACCAGTCATGGATGAAATGAAGAGCGGGAATGAAAATCTGCGTCCCAAAAATTTAAATTCCGTGGAAACATCCTCAACATTTACTTCAGGCAGAGCATTGTGAATAAACTGATATTGTTCAAATCCGGTTGTAATCTGGTAATCCATTTTCCCGGAAGTGGTCAACCGCACATGTTCCTTCTTTCGCTGTTCAATGCTCATAATCTCCTGATTCAAATATCAGATCTATGTTTAAAAAGGACTAAATCCAAAAGAAGTTAATCAAATTTTTCGGCTAATTCGGACAATGGATCGCCGGTTAGGCGAAAGGTCATCCAGTCATTCAAATGTATTGCATTCAATGATTTATAAAACTCTATAGAGGGCTTGTTCCAATCCAGTACAGCCCAGTCGAGCCTTGCGCAACCCCGCTCAACAGCTAATCTAGCGAGGTAGCTCAGAAGTGTTGTTCCAATCCCCTTGCCACGGAGCTTTTCTTTTACAAACAAATCTTCGAGATAGATACCCGGCCGGCCCATAAAAGTAGAGAAATTGTGGAAAAATAAGGCGAAGCCGGCGGGAATATTATTATAAAAAGCCAAGACCACTTCGGCATATTGTCCCTTACCAAAGAGGTTCTCATACAGTAATGGTTCTGTTGCTACCACTTGATCAGCCATCTTCTCATACTTGGCCAAGGCCTTAATGAAATCAAGAATCAATGGTACATCTTGTTCCGTGGCGAACCGGAAATAACAATTAGTAATATTTGTTCTGATCTTTTTGCCCATACTTATATCATATAACTACCACCGTTAATATGGAAAGTGGCACCGGTCATATGTGGTACGTTACCGGAAGCCAGAAAAGCTACCAATTCCCCTACTTCTTCAGGGGATGTTATCTGATCAAAAGCCATCCCCTCTGTAAGGTAATCTTCACCGTAAACATTAATGGAATCCATAGCCATATCCGTTTTTATGAAACCCGGTGCTATAGAATAAGCTGAAATGCCGTACTCACCAAAATCGCGAGCAATACTCTTAGTAAAGGCTACCAATCCACCTTTTGAAGCTGCATACGAGGCGTATTCCTGGGTATCACCCCGATAAGCGGCCCTTGACGAGACATTGATAAGGAATCCCCGCCCTTCTTTTTTCCACCGGTTCAAAGCCCATTTCGAAAGCAATGCCGGTGCCCGGAGATTAACCTGCAAGGTCTTATCCCAGTTGGAAAGCCAGGATTTATCATCGTTATCGAAATCGCAATGTTCAAATATGCCCGCATTATTTACAAGTACATTCGGTGCTTTTGTACGATTAAATACCGGTTTAAGGTTCGATTGAATGGATTGGGGATCACTCAGGTCAACATATAGGCCCTCAAACGTATCATTTCTGTTGAACTCAGCGGGAAACTCGCTACTTCGAGCCGTGCCAATAACAGAATAATTTTTGTCAAGAAGTGCCCGGACTATGCTTTTCCCTATTCCCCGCGATGCTCCTGTAACAAGTACATACATTTATGCAAGACTAATTTCTTTTTTATTTGCTAAAATGTAATACTCTCTGCCGGAGCATACAAAATAATGATACCGCACTTAAGCCCGATAGACAGGGACATTCGAGCAGGCTTCGCCGTACATTAACTTTTTAACATGCGGTATTAATTTTTGGGTAGCATACAAATAAACACTGTCGGGAACCGGTTTATCTTTTCCGGAGCACCCTTTTAATATGACAAATTTATCTTTGTATGATTTCCAATCTACTTTCTCCAGTTGGCGGCGATAAAGTTCATACAGCATATTCTCAGGCCGCCCTTCGAATACTTCTATTGCATGCCCTACAAGATACTTAGCCACAAGCATATAAGCCCATTTTGAAAGTATGGCATCTGTAGAACAATATATACCCACATAATGCCCGTCAAACTGATTCCAATCATATTTTTCGAGTTGCTTGCGAAAGTCCTCTTCCCTGAGGATCATCTCTTTAAATAAAAATTGTTTTAAGTCGATACCTGCACGTGGAGTGGGGTCAAAATATGTTTGCAGGTCAATTGTTACGAGCTTGTCGGATTGTTTTACCTTATTTATGATTTCACCTGGTGTGTCTGTATCAGCCATAGCTATACCGAGAATGATTCTCCGCAGGAGCAAGTGCGATTAGCATTGGGATTATTAAAATGGAACCCTTCTCCATCCAGCCCTTCGGAATAGTCCAACTCCGTACCGGAGAGATAGAGAAAGCTACGCATATCAACAACCATAGTTACGCCTTTGTCTACAAATTCCTGATCATTTTCCCCTTTCTTTTCAGAATCTGTATCGAACTCAAGATCATAGGTCAACCCCGAGCAGCCTCCACTGACAACACCGATACGAATTTTAGTGTCTTCGGATAGCTGTTGCTCTGCGCGTATCTTTTTAATTCGGCTGGCTGCTCTGTCAGTAATCGAAATAGACATAACTTTTCAATACAAAATTAAACAGATACAACTTGAATTTCGGGATCTATTCGTTTTACCATACTCTCAATAGCATAAAGGGTTCCACTGGTTGCTGTTGGGCAAGTACCGCAGGCTCCCTGGTAATGAACCTTCAGGCGGTTACCGTCAAGCCCCAATATTTTTAATCCGCCGCCATCGGCCAGCAGGTATGGGCGAACTTGCTCGTCCAACATCTTGTTGATTTCCATTAACCTGGGGTCGTCGGTATCCTGCACCTCTTTGGTTGCATGCACTTCATCATCTTGAACAGCCTCAATTTGAGTCTTGGCCTCACGGATTGGGGGAGCAAGCTTGCGCAATAGTTCAGACCAAACGGCATCACCATCTTGCGTGACTGTTACGTATTTGTCCACATAATACACATTTAACACATGATCAATGGCAAAAAGTGCAGAAGCCAATTCATCACCTTCGGCTTCGGATGCATTCTCGAAGGATTTGGTGACGCCATTAGTCAACGGTTCCCCTAATACAAATCTCATTGCATCGGGATTTGGGGTGCGTTCAATTTCTTTAATCTTTGGCATAACGTAAACCGCTTAGTAAGCTTAAAATTTCATTATTTAGAACGAATATAAATATAAACTATTGCTTTATACAGTGCCAGTTGCACATTCATTATTTAAAAATCGATTTTGCCTTCTTAACTCCCTGGACAAGACGATCAATATCATCCTTATTATTATAAAATGATAAGGAAGCCCGGGCTGTAGCAGGCACCCCGAATCGACGCATCGTCGGCTGGGCACAATGATGGCCTGTTCGTACAGCAATCCCCATTTGATCTAGTATCGTACCTATATCCGAGGCATGAATATCATCAAAAACAAAGGAGATAACCGAAGCCTTGTTTTCAGCTTGCCCGATAATTTGTAACCCATCCACTGCAGAAAGTTGCTCAGTTGCATATGTAAGGAGTTCTTTTTCGTAGTCAGCAATATTCTTCATTCCAATCTTTTCCAAGTAATCAATGGCAGCACCAAATCCAATGCCTGCCGATATGGGAGGCGTACCGGCTTCAAATTTATGAGGAACGACATTATAAGTTGTCTCTTCAAAAGAGACTTTATCAATCATATCTCCTCCCCCACGATAAGGCGGCATTTCATCAAGGTATCCTTTTTTGCCAAACAAGATACCAAAGCCAGTCGGGCCACACATTTTATGTGCTGAGAAAGCGTAGAAATCAGCATCAAGCTCCTGCATATCAACCGGGCCGTGAGGCACAGCCTGGGCTCCATCAATCAAAACGGGAATGTTCCGTTCGTGAGCCGCTTCAACTATTTTTTTAATGGGGTGAATGGTACCTAATGCGTTTGAGACATGACCTATTGCTACAATAATTGTTCGACTATTGAGCAAATTCAGGTATTCATCCCAAATAATTTCGCCGGCGTCATTGACAGGTATTACTCTGATACGGGCCCCATACCTGGCAGCAATCATCTGCCAAGGAACAATATTGGCATGGTGCTCAATTTCAGAAATAACGATTTCATCACCTTCATCCATATAACGCTCTCCGAAGCTATTAGCTACCAGGTTGATAGAATCCGTCGTACCGGTGGTGAAAATAATTTCATCCTTCGATGGGGCATTGATAAACTTCTGGACCTTCTTTCGAGTCTCCTCGTAAGCATCAGTTGCTTTCTGGCTCAGAGTATGGATTCCCCGATGGACATTTGCATGTTCCTTTCTGTGGTACCGGTCAATACGGTCGGCAACGTGATCGGGCATTTGACTGGAGGCAGCATTATCGAGATAAACCAACGGATTCCCCCTTATCTCCTGCCTCAAGACCGGGAAATCATCCCTAATCTTGGCAAAATCAACTTCCGTTTTCAATCTATTTGATACGGCCTCAGCCATAAATATTAAACAACGATTTCTGAATCCAGCTGTCGTTCTGTAAACTTGTGAACTTCGTCAACAAGGAACTTTTGCACTGAATCCACGGTAATATTTTCGATTGTTTCAAGGGCAAATGCGTAAACCAATAATTCACGAGCTTGTTGTTCGCTAAGCCCGCGGCTTTTAAGATAAAACACCTCATCTTCCTCCAATTGACCTACTGTTGCACCATGAGAACAGACAACATCGTCTGCAAAAATTTCCAGCTGGGGTTTGGTGTTTACCAATCCCTTTCGGGACAACAATAAGTTTCTGTTTTCCTGGAAAGAGTCGATTTTTTGGGCGTCTTTTCTAACAAAAATCTTACCATTAAATACAGAATGCGCCCGGTCATTAATTACACACTTGTGTAACTGGTGGCTATCGGCATGCGGAAAACGATGATCCATAACAGAATGCGTATCGGAGACTTGTTCTCCGTCAATAAGGACCAGCCCGTCTACCGTAAATTTCACTTCCTCATCACGCTGAGAGATGCGGGGCTCATTTCTCGAGAGCTTGGCTCCGCGAGTAATTGTGTAGGATTCATAATTGGAATGCTTGGAAACAAATGCCCCTGTTCGCGCAATATGGATCGCTTCCATGCTTTCGCGCTGTATTTTAGTATGTTTAACGTAAGCATTTTCCTCAAGGTTAAGCTCAACTACCGGCAGATTAAAATATTTATTCTCACCTAACCCGATATGATCCTCAACAAGCGTAATTTCAGCATCCTGTTCTGCCACTACAACGTTTCTAGTAGTGGTAAAATAGTTCTCGTCTGCGTTTGTTTGAATAAATAACAGTTGCACGGGAACATCTACTTTTGTTCCCTCCGGGACATGAATAAAGGCACCGTCTTTGATGAATGCATTATTGAATGCTACAAAGACATCATCCCCAAAATCGAGATACCTGTTCAAATGTTCTCTCACAAGAGGATTTCCTTCTGAAGCAAGTTTTGCCAAGCTTCCAATAAGGAGTTCCTCCGGCAATGCCTCTATCGAAGAATGCACTTCAGAAAATGATCCGTTGATAAAAACCAGCCGTGCCCCATCACTTTCAGGGATATAATGATTACTAAAATTCCCCTCCTTAACCTCCAGGTCTGATGCCAATTTGTAAGAATCTGAATACAAATCCTTCAGACTGATAAATCGCCAATCTTCGTCTTTTGAATGGGGAAAATGGGTGTTGCGTACACCCTCCGCTCCTTTCAAACGAATCTCATCGAGAAGTTCGGATTTACCGTTGAGTGCTCCTTGGTAGTCCAGTAAGTCCTGTAGAAAAGTACGGTCTTTATGTTGCTTCACTTTCGTCATTTTTTACTGCTGTTCTCCATTTTTTGATACCGATGCTGTCTCCATCAACCAATCATACCCCTGCTCTTCAAGCTTAACGGCCAGATCTTTATCACCGGATTTGACAATCTTTCCATTAATCATGACATGTACAAAATCAGGTGTTACATAGTCGAGAATTCGCTGATAGTGCGTAACCAAAACTACAGCATTATCCTCATCTGCAATTTGGTTAATACCGTTGGCAACAATTTTCAATGCATCGATATCCAGACCTGAATCTGTTTCGTCTAAAAATGAAAGTTTTGGATCCAATACCGCCATTTGAAAAATTTCATTGCGCTTCTTCTCTCCTCCGCTAAACCCGGCATTAATACTACGATCCAGAAATTCTGGTTTCATATCAACTACGCTGAGTCGCTCATGGGCATAATCCTCAAATTGCAATGGATCCAACTCTTCCCGGCCACGCTCCTTGGCTATGGTATTATAAGCCTGTCGAAGCAAGGTCTTGTTTGTCACGCCGGGCACTTCAATAGGATATTGAAATGCAAGAAAAATACCTTTGTGAGCTCGTTCCTCGGGCTCAAGTTCCAGAATACTTTCTCCGTCAAAGAGAATATCCCCCTTGGTAACCTCATATGCAGGGTGGCCGGCAACCACTTTCGAAAGCGTACTTTTACCGCTCCCGTTGGGCCCCATTATGGCATGAACTTCTCCATTATTGACTGTCAGGTTAACTCCTTTAAGGATTTCAGTTCCTTCCTCTGCTACAGAGACGTGTAAGTTTTTTATTTCTAACACTTTAAATAATATTCTTTAATATTGATTTTAGTTACTGGTACAAGATCATAAAGCGTTATCCAACGCTACCTTCGAGCTTAATTCCAAGCAGCTTGTCGGCTTCAACAGCAAACTCCATGGGCAATTCTTTTAATACCTCTTTACAAAAACCGTTGACAATAAGTGATATAGCATCATCCTCATCCATACCTCTTTGTTGCAGATAGAATATTTGTTCTTCCCCAACCCTGCTAGTCGTAGCCTCATGCTCAACCTTGGCAGTTGGATTGGCAGATTCAATGTATGGAAAGGTATGAGCACCGCACGTTTGGCCAATCAGCATTGAGTCGCAGACGGAATAATTCTGAGCTCCGTCAGCCCGGGGACTGATTTTTACCTGGCCTCGGTAACTGTTATTGGACTCTCCGGCAGAAATACCCTTTGAAATAATGGTGCTCTTGGTATTCTTGCCAATGTGAATCATTTTAGTACCGGTATCCGCCTGCTGGCGGTTGTTTGTTACGGCGACAGAAAAGAATTCACCAATCGAGCTATCCCCTGCCAGTATCACACTCGGATATTTCCAGGTAACGGC
>JASFMR010000120.1:0-8295 GCA_050117475.1 Balneolaceae bacterium
TACGAAAACAACAATCCCATGCTTCAAATGGCACTGGCCCGTATCCGCCAGCTGGCAGCCCACGAGGTCGGGCATACACTGGGGCTTGCTCACAACTTTGCCGCAAGTACAAACGGCCGCGCCTCGGTGATGGATTATCCTGCTCCGAAAGTAGGTATTACTTCTGACAGCACCCTTGACCTTTCGGATGCCTATGACACGGGCATTGGAGAATGGGATAAAGTAGCTATTAAATACGGCTATGAAGATCTTTCCAACAACCCCAACAAGGAAGCAGCTCTCAACGGTATACTTGATGAGGCAATCACCCGGGGACTGCGGTTTATTTCGGACGCTGATGCACGGCCTGCCGGAGGTGCCCATCCCAAGGCACACCTGTGGGATAACGGGAATAACCCCGTAGCACAGCTTCGCCACGTGATGGCTGTACGAAACATTGCCCTACAGCAATTTTCTGAATCGAATATTCCCCAAGGCACTCCCATGGCAAAGCTTGAAGATGTTTTGGTACCCATTTATCTATATCATCGATACCAAATAGATGCCACTGCGAAGCTTATTGGGGGATTGGATTACAACTATAATATCCGGGGCGGACCCCAATCCGGACCAAAACCCGTTGCCGATTCGCTGCAACGGTCTGCTCTGGATGCCATATTACAAACGATTTCTCCCGAAGCCCTGGATATGCCGGCAAAAATCAAGGATCTGATTCCCCCGCGGCCCATAGGTTATTATGGGTCCAGGGAACTTTTCAAAAGTCACACGGACCCTTCTTTCGATCCGTTGGGTGCTGCCGAAACTGCAGCTTCCATGAGTGCAGATTTATTATTCAATGTTAACCGTGCAGCCCGGCTTGTTCAATCAGAAGCCCGGGACACATCAAACCTGGGACTGGGTGATCTCTTGGACGAGGTAATAGCAAAAACATGGCAATCTCCTGCCAAAGATGACTACAAGGGGGCCATACAGAATACCGTGAACTATGTAGTACTGATCAAAATGCTGGATCTGGCATCCAATGAGAACGCTTCCGCTCAAGTAAGAGCGATAACCAACCTGAAGCTGGAAAAGCTTCGGGAATGGATGAGGAATGAGGCAGAAAAACATGCCAAACGAGAGCAGCGTATAGCCTCATTGTTATACGGATACCGGATGTTGCAACACTTTAAGGATGAAAGTAAAATGTTTAAACCAAGCTCCCCCTTGCCTCAGCCTCCGGGATCTCCCATTGGGAGCAGTAACATTCCATTGCTCCAATGCCAGTATCAATAATTGCCTCTTTGTCAGAGGATTTCCAGAAATGATAGCTCCAGAAGATTTGCTAAATGCGTATGCCAATGGAATCTTCCCCATGGCAGATTCAAAGGATGATCCCGAAGCAAAATGGTATACCTCACGAAGGCGTGGGGTCATCCCCCTGGAGGAATTTCATGTATCATCTAATGTTCAACGGATCATACGCAATCATCATTATCATGTAAGATTTGATAGCGATTTTCGCGGAGTAATGGAAGCCTGTGCCAATCGTAAATCAACGTGGATTTCTACCGAAATCATTGACTCGTACTGCCGGCTGCATGAAATGGGATATGCTCACTCAGTAAGTATTTATAATAAATCTTGGGAACTGGTCGGCGGGCAGTATGGTGTTTCGCTGAAGGCTGCTTTTTTCGGGGAATCGATGTTTGAATGGGCAAAAGAAGCCGCCAAAGTAGCTTTATACTGGACCCATCGCGCATTGACGCAAGGCAATTTTGAGCTTTGGGATACCCAATTCTGGACAGAACACCTTTCCCAGTTCGGATGTATCGAAATTACTGCCAAAGAATACGACAAGAAGCTAAAATCAGCCTTACTCAAAGAAGCTACATTTGAGAAAGTTAAACCCAAGGTATAGTATACCAAGTGTACCACACCTATTCCCCGGCCTAATATTCACGTACCGTAATTTGATTCATGGCCTGCTCACGATTCATCTTTCCCTTGTCCATAGCCTCCAATGTTGATTTCTGAAGCTGCATATCAATCCGTTCAGGGATATCTTCGAAGCGACTGGAAAACGTAACGGAAATCAATATATGCTGGTTGGTATTGACCGACTTCAGGGTTCTCCCGTAATCAACGAGATACTCCTTCAAATCACCCAGAAACGTTTTATAAGCTTCGAGCACTATTTGTTTTTGACGGGCTTCCTGTTCTTCAAATTCTTTGGCAGTTTTATCATCCTCCTTTTTTACTTTGTCCTTAACAACCCGTTTATCCCTAATAACCTCAACGGCCCGGGCACTTTCTTCTGAAAGCGGGGCGATCCGGCTGAAAACTACTCCCCCGGTTGAATAGCGAGCATCAAATGAAAAGAGGGCGCCAAAATTATCCAGCTTTAGATAGTTAACGGATCCGGAAACCCGAAATGCTTTTTCTCCGGTATCCTTAAATGCCGTTTCTATGATATTGGCCATTATTTTTAAGTCTTTTTGATCCGTTCCATCCTCAACCTTGCTGATGTCCAATCGATCGTTAAAAGTCTCGGCACTGATTTTTCCTGACCGGTAGGCCTGCAGATCACTTTCCCTGGCAACAACTGAAATTGTCGGGATCTTATTTTGTTTTTCTTTTTCATCAGAAGAAAAAAAGGCTATTCTGGGACTTAAATCTTCGGCATTGTAAATAACCATAACCTTGTCATCGCCGGTAAGCTGGCCGATGGTCGATCCGTATTCCCGCAAGAACTCTTTGATGCGATTAGTAATCGATTCCTCAGAAATATTTTCACCATCGTCTCCATCCCCATAGCGGAAATTGTAGGAAAAGCTCTTCGAATCGCCCCCGCTAAGACCCGCTATAAAAGGTTGACTGCTCGGTATTGAGAAAATAACCCCGTAACCCGGCAGGTAAGTACCTCTTATATCACTTTCTCCCCTTATCAGAAAATGCGATCCGGAGATTATATGAACCTTGTTGTCCCCGGTTTTTAACTCGGTCTTAAACATTTCCGCCAGTATATTCTCCATGATATTGAGATCTCGGCTCATGCGATTATTATCGATACTCGTTTGCTGGCCAACCGCATGGTTCAGGTGTAAAACGAGTACAAGCAATCCGATAAATGATGTTGTTTTTATATATTGATTCATGGTTCAATTCCTTTTAATTGTCCTTTTCTTTTAAGCTGACGGTTTGTAACACTTCTCCCAGGTACCGGTTGGTCTGATGTAACTTGTAGTCGGTATTCTGCTGAATTTCATCGAGGGTTTGATCCACAACTCGCAAATCTTTGATACGCTGCTTATCAAAATAATCAACCACCTGTTGCAACTGCTCTTCGTTCTGTTGTTTGATATTTTTTGCATATTCAGTGAGCATAGCGGCATTTTCCTGGCGTATTTGTCTGACCAGGGCATCAGCCAGTTCTGTAGAAATTCCCTGGTTAACGATGGGACTGTACCCCATGCCAATTGCAATGCCATCGCCGGACATGTTAATGTGCAGTTTCGTTGCAGAACCTACAATCAACAACAGGATAAGGCAGACAGCTGCTGCAAAGCCTGCTTTTCCGAAAAAAGACTGGGGCAACAGTGATCCCGCATCATGCCACCATTGCAAAAATGAACGCCTCCGGGGCTCCACCACCAATAATTTTTGAGCAGGATCGGGTTCCGGCATCTTTTGCAACAGAGACCGCGTTTCCCTGAACTCTGCCAACTCCTGCATTAACTTGGGATGTTTTTCCAGGTAGGCCTCCAGTTTCAATTTATCCTCTTGAGATATCTCCTCATAGAGATAATCCATAAACAGTGATCGAGCAAGTTGATCATTCATGACGTAAAGCCTCCAATTCAATATTCCATTGTTCAAAAAGCTGGCGTAATTTCTTTAATCCGTAATACAACCGTGATTTGACCGTATTTTCAGGTTCTTCAAGTATCTCAGCAATCTCCCGGAATTTGAAGCCTTCATACTCCTTCAGGATAATCACGATACGCTGTTCGTCCGGAAGCTGGTTGAGCGCCAATTGAAGTATCGATCCCAACTCATTATGCCGGAGCTGTTGATCCGGGTTGGCAGAAATCCCCTCTGCAGTTGGATGCCTGGACAACGCTTCCATGGAAGCAGCCCTGTGACGTCCCGCACGTTTGGCTTCATCCAAACACAGATTATTTGCAATGCGATAAACCCAGGACGGGAATTTTTCAAGATCATCAAGTGTATGCAACTTCTTGTACACCTTGATAAAGGTTTTCTGAGTGATTTCCATTGCATCATCATGGCTTGCGAAATAACGATACGCAAAATGATGTATACGCTGCTGCCATCGCTCCACTAGGCAATTGAAAGCATCAATATCACCTTTCCTGAAATTTTCTACCAATTTTTCGTCAGTCATTTAAGTACTCCCGGGAGTTACCAACTAAGTACTATCCAACAAGATAGTATGTTACAAACCTTACAATTGAATGACGAGCATAACCGGCAAAAAGTTTTAAATTGAATAGTTATTCCGCATTCCACATGTGTAATACTCTATCTCTTGCATTGCCAGAAGGTCCCCAATCAGCCTTAATATTTGCTTTTGGAAACTCCGTACATTTATTTGTGCGAATAGAAAAGGGTTCTATGCTTTAATTACGGGGTAGTCACAGTCACAGCTATAAACAATTAGCATGATGATATCCTTTTTACATTGTGGACAGGAAACGCTAGTGGTGGTAACGCTTATATTTTTTGGGATTAGTGGTTGTAATCCCAATATTAATCCCATTCAAAAAGATGAGCATCACTTTTCCATTTACGGTTTTCTCAATGCCTCAGCGGATACACAATTCGTACGCATTGAAAAAATAAGAGATGGCCAGTTTACGGGGGCCCCCGATAATCTCGATATAAGGGTGAAACTCACCAATGTCACAACCGGTGAATCATCTATGATGAAAGATTCCCTGTTTTACTACTACTCTAAAGGATACGCGCATAACTATTATACCACACTTCCCATTCGTTCGAAACAAACATACCGGCTGGATATCATCGATAATGAAATCGTGGCAAGTGCCCAGGCTGATATCCCCAAAAGCTTTCCGGAACCCGTTGTCACCGGTAGTACAAAAGACTTCGTTGCCTTGCGCGTCAGTGAAATTGATAGGTTAATTGCCGTCAAAACAATTTATTACAGTTATGTCCCCTGTTCGGGAGGGTTCAATTCACCTTGTCCCGATGAGCCTACGATTAAAAAATCGATATTTCAGCACTTGCAGGACACCGTTCGCTACCAAGACCATATCTCTATCAGCATCAATCAATCAGAAGACATGAAGAAGATATATCCGAATGCGGATGATCCGCACCCTTTCAAAACAACAGTAATTGTGGCAGCGGGTACCAAAGAATGGCCCGATTTTATGAACTTGAGTAAAGACTCCATAAGCATTCCCAGAACAGTTTCAAATGTCAAGGGCGGAGTCGGTATTCTGGGAGGTATAGTCAGCGACACCGTTTTGGTTTATTCAAAATGAAAACTAAAGGCATCGATAAAAAACTTATGACCATCAGTTTACGAACTACCTTTCGATATTCCGGCATTCTATTTTTGCTGCTTTTTTATCTATTCAACCCTTCAAAACTTTTGGCTCAGTCACAAAGTGTTTCCCTGCGCGGCTTTGTAAGGGATGCTGAAACATCACAACCCCTTACGGGTGCCAATATCCTGGTAAAGAAGCTTAGTACGCCTCCCAAAACATTAGGGGCTGTGGCCGGCACAAAAGGTTACTATGTTGTAAGAAACTTAAAAAGGGGTGCGTACTCTATACGCATCAGTTTCATTGGGTACCGAACATTAACGGATACGCTTCATATCTCAGGTAAGTTAAGTGAATACACTTTTACTGCTGACTTAAGACCGGTCAAACAAATGCTGGATGAAGTTGTTGTAACGGGAGAGACCGGCGGGGCTACTACCTTGGAAGCCGGACGACAAGAGATAACCCCGGAAAATTTGACACACGTATCTACCCCGTCCGTCAGCGGTGACCTGGCTAATTACTTGCAAACATTACCTAGTGTTGTATCTGTTGGCGACCGCGGCGGACAACTTTTTATTCGAGGGGGATCACCGGACCAGAACCTGGTACTCATGGATAAGATTCAGATCTATCGCCCCTTCCATATCCTGGGCTTCTATTCGGCATTTCCCCAGGATCTTATCTCCGATGCCCAGGTCTATGCAGGCGGTTTTCCAGCAAAGTATCGAGGCCGGCTGTCTTCAGTTATTGACGTTTCAATGCGCGGTGGTAATAAACAGAAATTTGAGGGTGCGGCCACTGTTGGCCCCTTCCTGACCGGCCTTCGCGCCGAGGGCCCGATCAATAACCGAGGGTTTTCTTTCCTGGCATCGGGACGTTTCTCTCAGATAGAACGCACAGCTCCCTTCTTCCTGGAAAAAGATCAGCCGGTAAAATTCGGAGACCAATTTATCAAACTACAGAACGCTTCCGAAAGGAGCCGCTGTGCTGTTACCGGCCTGCATACTTATGATCGCGGCAAAATAGATCCCCAACGGGGTGATTTGTTCCAGTGGTCAAACTATGGTTTCGGAGGACGATGTGTAACACTTGCCACAGGCTCTTTATCCCTTCTCGACGTTTACCTGAATACCAGCTATTCCAAGAACTCTGTTGGAACCGGCGAAAACCCCGAACGCGAGGCCAGTATATGGAACATAAGTACCGGCATGGATCTATCCTATCCCCTGAAAGGTGATCAGGAAATTAACGGCGGTTTCCGGAGTCGGGTTGACAAGACCATTTATACACTGGATGAGAAATTCGAGCAGATCCGTAGCGGAGACGACTTTATGGTTCGCTTTTCCGGGTTTCTGAGTATGGATATGCACCTGGGGTCAAACGTGGACATAAATCCCGGTGTTACAGTGGGTGGCTCTTTTGATTATGGAATAAGCCTCGACCCGCGTCTCCGGGCAAGCTGGCGACCTTTTGGGGATGAGAAACACGAACTCAATGCGGCGTTGGGCATTTATCACCAGACGATTGTCGGCCTATCGGATGAACGAGATCTGGGGTCAACTTTTTCGGTTTGGCTACCCACACCATTAGACGTTAAGCCGCGGTCATGGCATGCCATATTAGGTTGGCGGCAGCAAATTGGCAGTTTCAGCTTGACTCTTGAAGGCTATCATAAACGGATGAAAAATTTGGCTGTCCCCATCTGGAGTAATTTTGCCAGGTTTACTACTGCCATGACTCCTGCCGATGGGTCCGTATGGGGCTTTGACCTGAGAGGAGAATTCAGACGAGGCCCTATTTTTGCCTATTTAGGTTACGGCTATAGTTATACCACCTATGAAACTTTCCAGGAAAATCTGGGTGACATAAACCAGACTTATCACCCACCCCATGATCAGCGTCACAGTGTAAATGCTCTTTTTAGTGCCGATCTCAGTTTCGCGAGCCTGAACATACGATGGCAACTGGGTTCGGGAATGCCCTATACCCGCCCCTACGGTTTCGACAGTCTTATCCCCCTTCGAAACCTCCAGGATCCCCGTGAAGACTATGGAACTCCCCGGCTGCTCTACGACAAACCGTATCAGGGACGACTCCCATGGTATCACCGTTTGGATGCAAGTCTGGATCGAGACTTTGATCTAGGCATAGGGAAGCTGACAGCCAAAGGAGGCGTGATTAATGCCTATGATCGAAGCAACCTGTTCTACTTTGACCTGTTTTCATTAAGGCGGGTTGACCAGCTCTCACTGGTACCCTTCGTTGCGGTTGAGGTATCCACGAAGTAACAGCAATTACATATGTTAAACAGTAACCATCTTATCAAATGAATTCATCTTTAACTTACTCCGGCAAAGTTTCTCTTTTCCTCTTGCTTGCCTTTGGATTACTTTTGCAAAGCGGTTGTGAGCCTGCATTTACTCCCATCAAAACAAACGATAACTACTATTCGATTTTTGGCTACCTCAATGCATCTGCAGATACCCAGTTTGTACGAATAGAAAAACTACGCGACAGCCTATTTACTGGAACCCCCACCCATCTCAACGCTACCGTTACACTCACCAATAAATCAACCGGGCAATCAGCGGTCATGAAGGATTCACTCTTTCATTATTCCAATGGAAAAGCCCATAATTATTATACGGATCTTGATATAAACCCTGATCAAACCTACAGGCTAGAGGTACGAAGTGGAGATCAGGTTTCCAGCGCCAAAGTACGGATTCCCAGTTCATTTCCCGAACCAATCCTTAAGAGCGGATCCAGCTCTAAC
>JASFMR010000121.1:0-8293 GCA_050117475.1 Balneolaceae bacterium
TTGGGCAATCTTGATCTGTTCTTCCAGGGCTTCCTCTTCCATCCTGAGCTCTTTTTCCACCTCTTCAATATTCGCGCGGTGCCCGTACCGGATACCGTCATAACGAGCCAAGTTGCTGGAAGCTTCTGCCGTCGCGAGGATATAATAGGTAGCGATACCATACTTCATGTGCGGAAGGTGGATGGGGACCAGCTCAGCACCAGACTCTTCAAGAGTTTTAAGCCTGTCCTGTATGCCATCGCGTATTTCGGAATCCAGTCCCTCCCCAAAATACTCCTCAGGCACACCAATCCGGATATTTGATTCCGTATCCGTAACAAACCGTTGATAATCGGGTACCGCCCGGCTGGACGAGGTATTGTCATTGGGATCGGCACCTGCAATCGTTTCTAATAATAATGCCGCATCCGAAACCGAGTTTGTCAACGGGCCGATACAGTCAAAAGAAGAAGCAAAAGCAATGAGCCCGTGACGCGAGACACGTCCATAGGTCGGTTTGAGTCCCACCACACCGCAAAGCGAAGCCGGCTGGCGAATCGATCCGCCCGTATCCGAGCCGAGAGCCGCAGTACAGAAATCGGCCGCAACCGCCGCAGCACTCCCCCCCGAAGATCCGCCCGTAACCCTGGAGGTATCCGCCGGGTTGTGCGCGGGCCCGTAGATTGAATTCTCGTTTGAAGACCCCATGGCAAACTCATCCATATTCAAGCGTCCCAACAGGATAGCATCCTCCTTTCGCAAACGTTCGATGACCGTAGCGTCATACACGCTTTCAAAGTTGGAAAGAATATTGGACGCACACGTTGCCTGTTTTCCTTTCTCACAGATAAGGTCTTTCACCCCGACAACCATACCAGCCAGGGCGCCGGCGGCATCATCCTCGACACGTTTTTGAATTTCCTTAGATTTGCTTAGAGCTTCCTCCTTATCCAGGCTGACGACAGCATTTATCTCGTCATTTTGCTCCTCAATATTATCAATGTAGTTCTGAACAATTTCAGGCAGTGAAGTTTCTCCAGATTTCAGTGCCTGCTGAATCTGGCTAAAATTTGAAAAACTCAACGATAAATTCGGGTTAGATTAATCTTTCTGCTTTTCTTTGACTTCTTCTTTTTCCTTATTTTCAGAATTGAGACCTTCTTTTTGCCCCTTTTCCAATTCCTTTTTTATCTCATCGGATGCTTTACGGAATTCATTCATACCCTGTCCGATTCCACGGGCAAGTTCGGGGATCCGCTTGGCTCCAAAAAACAGAAGAATCACCAGTATGATAATCAGGATCTCTCCGCCGCCAAAACTTCCAAACATATAATAATCCTCGCTAAATTAGGTTTATAATTTCAGAACACACAAGATAAGAATTATTTTTAAGACCTTTGAGTAAATTATCGGAGAAATTTATTGCATTTTCCTTAAAAATTGACTTGAATTTAATGTGTTATTCCATTTAATAACTTGCTAAGATTTATCTTCGAACTCAAAAAACAAACTAAGTAGTATTTTTATATGATTTGGACTGTTGAATTAGCGGCTGCATTAGATGATGCACCATTCCCCGCAACTCGTGAAGAATTAATTGAGTGGGCAGAACGTAACGGCTTGCCCCAACAAGTGCTCGACAACTTGTACGAATTGGAAGAAATTCAAGAAGGAGAAGATGTTGTTTATGAAGGTATCGAAGATATTTGGCCGGATTACATCAGCAAAGAGGATTTCTTTCACAATGAAGAAGACGAAGGATTTGACTATGACGATGTTTAGATCCCGGTGCCAATAGTTTTTCGTCAAAACGGTTGCATGTACACGTGCAACCGTTTTTTTTGAACCCTGCAAAACTCTCCTTGTATCATTGAACACAAAAAAGGCTCATTTATTACTCGCACTATTTATCGGGGGCTTCCTACTGACAGCCTTCCCCACCACAGGAGTATCGCAAAATACGTCCGCTCCCGGTGACACGACGAATAAAGTAGTGCGCATTGTCCGCTTTGCAGGCAACGACAATGTAAAAGACAATACCCTCATCACCCTGATTCGCACCCATACCAACCGCGAATTTCTGGGCATTCCCCGCTTCACTCCCTGGTATTTTATCTGGAAGTTAACCAAAAAGTTCGGGGAACCTCCCGCCCTGCTTAACCGCGCCACCGTGGCCAACGACATCGAGCGTATCCGGCAGTATTACAAAACAGTGGGATTTCTGGAAGCGAAAGTAGATACCAATATCGTTGAATTTAAAAAAGACCGGGTGGAGGTTTCCTTTCTGATCGACGAAGGCCAACCTTCCACCATCCAGACGCTGGGCTATGCCGGCATGCCCCAATTCCAGGACTCGACTCTCGTGCCGGACTTCCTGGATGACAGTCCCATGACCCGCAAACGAATCAACGATACCACTTATACCGTTGGCAGGAGGTATTCCGAGAACCAGCTCTCAGAAGAACGGAACCGCCTGATCTCTTTCCTGAAAAACCACGGGTATGCAGCCGTACAGAAGGATTCGGTAAATGTGCTCGTCAAGCGGGATTCCACGGATCGACATCACCTCGACGCCCTATTTACCATCGACTCCGGCAAAAAGTACACCTTCGGGGATCTGTATATCAGCCTTGCCGGTCCCGACGATTCCCTGAACTACGACCAGCAGGATACCGTGAAGCGAGCGCCGTTAACCTCCGGCGAAAACGTGATGTACCTTCAAAAGGAACGCTCGTCTCAAACCAAATTCAGCCTGCTGACCGACCAGATCCTGTTCAAACCCGGCGATACATTTAACAACTCGCTGTACATTCGATCGATCAACGAATTTCAAAACCTCGGGATGCTCAACATCCGGCAGTTCGGGCTCAGCAAAGACGGTTCCCTGCCCGACTATTCCAAAGACCAGATCCCGGTGATGTTCTCCCTGCAGACCATCCCCAAACACTCCATAAACCTGAATCTTTTCGGGATGAAACGATACGGCTTCGGTTCCGGGGCCGGCGTCACCTACACCGACAACAACTTATTCGGGAAGGCAGAAAACCTTCAGCTGGGCCTCAACGGAAGTTTCGAGTACGTAAAATCATCGACGGTGCGTGACATTGCCTCCGATTCTACGACGCAGTCCTACGACGGGCGTTTCTTCCGGAGCTTTGAGTCTCGCCTGGACTATTCCCTGCCGCGATTGATTTTCCCCTTCGCCAGACTGGATGACAATCCCTTTTTCTCAAATGCCCGAACCCGCTATGCCCTTTCGTTCAGCCGTTCCAACCAGCTGCTCTTCGATATCAACTCCGATATCCGTTTTAACCTGCGGTACGAAGTGCAACACAGCAAGCGGTTTTCCAGTTTCTTCGACCTCATCGAACTCGACCTGCTGGATACCGACCCGTCCCCACAGTTCCGGGAAGCCCTGAAAACAGATTTTGGTGAAAATTCCTTTGAATACCGGCAAATACTCGAAGATTTTCGTCCCCAGGTATCCTCGATCATACGCTACACCTTCAGGAGCCAGCGAACCGACCTGATAAAGCGCAATTACGGCTATTTTAGCGAATACTCCTTTGCGATAGGCGGCAACATCCCCTACCTGGTAGACCGCTACCTGGTAACCCCGGGAACCGTCGAAGGCAACCTGCCCCCTATTTTCAAGGGCAGCCAAAACAGCCTGGCGTACAGCCGATTTATTAAAGGGACCGCCGATTACCGGCGTTATATCCCCATATCCAACAATGCCGTATTTGCCTACCGCGGGTATGTAGGACTTGCCTTCCCCTATGGCAAGAGTACCAACCTGCCCCTGAACCAGCGTTTTTACGCCGGAGGCAGCAACGACATCCGGGGATGGGATTTTTACAGCCTGGGCCCCGGCGATATTCCCCTTGAGAATGTTACCATCAACGGGGGCGACATCAAGCTGCTGGCCCAAACCGAAGTTCGCCAGCGGTTTATTCGCAACTTTTTATCCGCAGACTGGATCGCCGCCTGGTTCACCGATGCCGGCAACGTATGGTACGGCCCGCGCACCGAGTTTCCATCCACAGATACCAACGGAAGTATTTCCGAAAGCCAGCGTGAAAGAGAACTGGGGCTGGGAAAGTTTCATTTTGACCAATTTTACAAGCAGATAGCCGTAGGCTCCGGCTTCGGGCTGCGCCTGGACTGGGAATATGTCGTCGTCCGTTTTGACTTCGCCTTCCGCCTGCACGACCTGGAACAGGGATGGTTTAAGAATAAAAAACTCTTTTTCAGCTTCGGTATCGGTCATTCATTCTAGATACGGAATGTTGCGATATAAATGTTAACTTAGAGTGCAAATTTTCGTATTACTTATTACTCCAACATAAGCCAATATCAATGTTTGGTTACAAGCGGTTAAACAGAATTAAAAATCAGAGCGACATCATCTTTAACTCACGGTTCCTACAGAACCTGACTATGCTGGAGCGTTCCGAGTTTTTGCAATACTGTCACCGCCGGCAGTACAAGGAAGACGAATATATCTATTACCAGGGCGACCCGGGCACCGGCATGTATTTTGTCGAAGAAGGCAAGGTGGAACTCATCATTGAACCCGAGCCCGGAACCGAAGCAGAAACCCAGAGCTTTGTCATCAATGCCCCGGAAAGTTTTGGAGCCCTTTCCATAGGCTATGAACTTCGCCGGATATCCAGCGCCAAATGCCTGACGGACTGTACCTTAATGGGTTTCTTTAAACCTGATTTCGAGACCCTGAAAAAGCGGCATCCCACCATTGCCGTTAAATTTATGGAAACCCTGGCCATGATTGCTATGAAGCAATTGGAGATTGTCACCAATGAACTGAAAAAGGTAAGTTCTCCCGAACATGCCTTTGCCCTACAGTTTGAAAAATATTTGTCATAACCGGAAAAAAGAATTACCTAACCCATCCCTATACATGTCATTAAAGAAAGGAGCCGAAGTTGAGCTCGAGATTGAATCCGCGGCTTACAAAGGCAAAGGAATAGCAAAAATTGACGGTTTGGCCGTCTTTGTACCGAATACGGCCCCCGGCGATCGCGTATTGGCCCGTATCACCAAAAGAAAGAAAAGCTACCTGGAAGGCAAATTGCTGGACGTCCTTGAAGCCGGTCCCAACCGCATCGAGCCGCGATGTCAACACGCGCAAAACTGCGGCGGCTGCAACTGGCAGCATGTGAACTACAAGCATCAGCTGGAATTCAAGCAGGAACAGGTCCGCGACCACATGCACCGTATCGGGGGACTCACCGACCTAAAAGTCAACAAAACCATCGGCTGCGACGACATTTTCTACTATCGCAACAAGATGGAATACTCCATCGGGCACAAACGCTGGCTGAGCCGCGAAGAAATCAACCGCGACGAGTACGTCAGCGACCGCTGCTTTGCCGCCGGCCTCCACGCCCCCGGCCGTTTCGACAAGATCCTGAATATCAGCGAATGCCACCTGCAGGCCCCGATTTCGTACGACATTTTGGATTTCGTCCGCAGCTGGTGTATCGAGCACGAAGTCGATCCCTATAACACCATCGACCACGAAGGATTTATGCGCAACGTCGTGATCCGAAATGCGTACCACACCGACGACCTGATGGTGAACCTCGTAACCTACCAGGACGACCAGGAGCTGATGCAGCAGCTTGCCGACGCCCTCCTGGAGGCCTTTCCCGAGATAACCACCATCATCAATAACATAAACGACCAGCACAACCCAACCGCCGTCGGCCGTTACGAAAACGTACTTTACGGCCCGGGTTATATCACCGACCATATTGGCCCCTACCACTTCAACATCGATGCCAACGCCTTTTTCCAGACCAATACACGCCAGGCCGAACGCCTTTACGACGTAGCCAAAGATTTTGCCGACATCGAAGACGGCGATATTATCTACGACCTGTATTGCGGCGTCGGGACACTCAGCTTATACCTCAGTGACAAAGCCAGCAGCGTGTTAGGCATCGAACTGGAACGAGTCGCCATCAACAACGCAAAAAAGAACGCCAAGGAGAACGGCATAACCAATGTGTCCTTCAAAAAAGGCGACATGAAAGACGTCTTCACCGAGGCCATGACCAAAGAATACGGGCAACCCGACTGCCTGATTACCGATCCCCCGCGTTCAGGCATGCATCCGGATGTCGTTAAACGACTTAATGAGTTAAAAGTGCCAAAGCTTGTTTACGTAAGCTGCAACAGCTCCACCATGGCCCGCGACCTTAAAGAACTCAACAACGTATATGACATTCTCGAAGTGCAGCCCGTGGATATGTTTCCCCAGACCTACCATATCGAGACCGTGGCCAAGCTGAGGCTATCTTAATGTTGAATGTTGAATGTTGAGTTTTGAATTAGTTATTGCCAGTATTGGTACAGGGGATCTTTTTTGCCGGTAACAGGATCATGCTTTGGCATGGGAACCTTTTTGATGTTTTCCAGAACCTGAGGACGCTCTTCGGGATTTCCGCGGCAAAGATCGTAGCTTCTTCCACCAGCATAGGCGCCGACAACCTTGAAATCATAACTGCTGCCCAGACAGCAATGTCCCACGCCGGCCGGAATCAGGATCACGTCACCGGTTTCGATATAAAATTCATTGCCTTGCTCCCCTCCCAGTCTCACCTCGGCCGTTCCACTGACGATCGCCAGTACTTCGTGGGTATTGCTGTGGTAATGATGATAAGAGAAGATGCCATTTACCCATCCGTTCGTCCACCCGTGACTGCCCAGCAGTTCGAGTGCTGCCTCAGCATTTTTCAGATGCTCACCCAATGACCGGGGATAATACAACAGTGGAAGATTCGGGTTGTTTGGGATGGATCCGTCGTCTTCGAACTGATAAGGGGTACAGGTAATCATGGAATTATTCAAATTATACTTTATGTAGTTTTAATCTGGATAAGATGCAGCCTATTTTCAAACCGACTCAGACAAGGCATTGAGTATATCTTCACTGCTTTAAAAAAAGGCCTTTCGATTTATACCTTTTGGCTTGATCCGTTGATAGTCGAAGAAACTCCAACAAGTTATATAAAAATCAAGGCAGAGAAACCTGACCCAGCTCCCCTTCCATCATAAAAGGACCGCAATCATCTATTAACTATCTATAGGGCTTTTAACTCCCTTTCCGCCCTTTTTGAGAACGTGCGTATAAATCATGGTTGTCTTTACATTCTTGTGTCCCAATAATTCCTGAACCGTACGGATATCATAGCCATCCATCAGCAGATGAGTAGCAAACGAATGCCGGAACGTATGACAACTCACCTTTTTGATAATATTGGTCTGCCGCACTGCTTCTTTAACCGCTTTATGCAGGTAAGAAGAAGATTTGTGATATCGCTGCACCAACCCCGAGCGCGGATCCCTGCTTCGTTCATCCGACGGGAACAAATACTGCCAGCCCAACGATATCACCTGGCTGGGATACTTTTTAGACAAAGCCTTCGGAAGCACCACCGCCCCGTATCCCTCATCCAAATCCTTTTGATGCCGCACTTTTACCCGTTCTACCTGGTTCTTTAGCTTTTCTCTGCAAGCCTCCGGCATTACCGTAACGCGATCCTTTTTGCCCTTGCCATTCCGAACCCAGATCTGACTAAACTCAAAATCAATGTCCTGCACCCTCAGCCTCAGGCATTCCGATTGACGCAACCCACTCCCATAGAGGATTTCAGCCATAAGCCCCGCATCCCCTTCCATATTTTTCAAGATCCGTTTGGCCTCCCGGGGAGACAGCACCACCGGCAAGTGCTTCGGCTCCTTAGCGCGCTTCAGGTTTTCGAGTTCGCCCAGCGGTTGTTTTAGCACCTGTTTATACAAAAAAACAATAGCACAAAGCGCCTGGTTTTGCGTTGACGCTGCCACATTCCTCTCGGTCGCCAGCCAATTCAGGAAAGCGACGACCTCCTCCTCTCCCAACGAAGTAGGATATGTACGTTTATTGAATTTAATAAACCGAATAATCCAACGTATGTACGCCTTCTCCGTGCGATAGCTATAGTTCCTTCTCCTAATTTCCGTCTTTACCCTCTTGAGCAGTTTACTTTTAGCCATAGTAGATTTATCGTACCTAATTGAAAAGAACAATCCCGATGAATATCTATAGGTAAGACCGCCAGCCCACCCAATCCTTACAGATAATAAATATTATGCATATACATTATGTGTATTGGCGGGCATCGTTGTAATACACATAATATTCCATTTTAATGCCATTCAATGAGTTACAGTAAATTTTTGGATATTATGAATACAATATCTACCATTAATTTTGTATGTATAAGACTAGGTTAGCCTTCTTGTCTAT
>JASFMR010000122.1:0-7827 GCA_050117475.1 Balneolaceae bacterium
CGGATGAGCAAAAGTCGCAATCGGAAACTATTTCAATGGTCGATTCTGATTTTTTCAATATCTTTGATTTTCCATTGATTAAGGGCAATGCTGGAACGGTTTTTTCAAGTCCGGGATCAATTGTACTGACCAAAAAAACTGCTAATCGATATTTCAAAGATGGTAATGCAATACAGAAGGTCCTTGCCGTCAGGATGGGAAATTCATACCGGGAATTTACCGTAACGGGTGTGATTGAGGATCCTCCTGCTAATTCAAGTTTGCAATTCCAATTTTTGATTCCATTTTCGAATGGTCCTGCACTTTTTGGAGAAGGCAGCCAAACGAGTTGGTTCAATGTTATTACTGAGACCTATGTTTTATTGCAGCCGGGAACAACCGTTTCCGATTTGAAACCCAATTTAAAAAGTATGATGCAGGGCATATTGGGTGAAAAATATGACCGAAGCAATTACACCATTGGGTTGCAGCCCATTACCGATATTCATTTGAATACAGAGATACCGGTCGGCATCGCAGAAGTCAGTGACCCGACCTATTCGTATATCCTTGGCGCCATTGCTTTGTTGATTTTACTTATTGCCTGCGTGAATTTTATGACGCTTTCTATCAGTCGTTCGACATCGCGAGCCAAAGAGGTCGGCATCCGGAAAACTATAGGAGCACTTCGACAACATTTAATGTACCAGTTCTGGGGTGAAGCATTATTGATGACTGCCTTGGCTATTGGGTTCGGTATTTTCTTATCTGAGGTATTGCTGCCTTATTTTAATATGCTTTCAGGTAGACAACTAGAGCTTCAATTCACAATGAGCGCATTGCTTTTTGTGATTGGAGCTGCTTTGGTGTTAAGCCTCATATCGGGTATTTATCCGGCGCTTGTGTTATCGGGATTTAAACCCGTCGAAGTGCTTAAGGGAAAACTGAATTTATCGGCAGACAAGAACTTTTTCCGTCAGTCGATGGTGGTATTTCAATTTTCGCTGTCGATTGCGATGATCGCCGGTACGTTAACTATTAATGAGCAGTTGGAGTATGTGCGATCCAAGGATTTGGGATTCCAAAAAGATCAGATTGTAGTTGTAGATACCGGTATTCAGCTGGGGCCCAATAATTCGATGCGCAAAGTTATTGAAAAAAGTAATCAAATTAAGAGTCGAATCCGGTCAAACATTAGAAGCAGTGGCAAAATCGCCAAGGTTAGTATGTCAGCTTACACGCCGGTACAACAGGGGGGCTGGTTTAGCGCAGATTTTAGGGAATCCGATGGACGAAAGCGTGAGTTTCACTTCAATATTGTTGATTATTCATTCTTGGATACCTATAAAATTGATTTGCTGAAAGGCCGCAATTTTTCTGAAGAAAACGGTTCGGATGCTCGACGTGCTATCATAGTGAATCAAGCTTTGGTGGATGATTATGGATGGGAAAATCCCATTGGAAAACATCTGCCCGGTCCAAAATTCGAGGATCATGAAATTATAGGAGTTATTGAAAATTTTAATTATGAAAGCCTGCACACAAAAGTAGAACCATTGGTTTTGGCGATAAATCCGGATATTCCGTTTAGCGGCATTGATAATATCGGTTATGCCAGTTCGCCAATACCCAGGATTTCGGTTCGCCTCAGCTCGAAGGATATTCCGGCGGCTATGAATTTGCTGGAAAATACATGGAAAGTCGCAACTTCCGGGGTTCCGTTTAATTATACCTTTGTGGATCAGGCACTGGACAGCCAATACCGTCAGGAGCAGCGATTGAGCAAGTTTGTAACTTCAGGCTCCATTTTGGCGATTGTTATTGCCTGTCTGGGACTGTTCGGCCTTGCTTCGCTGATGATCACGCGTAGGGCCAAAGAGATTGGCATCCGAAAGGTGTTGGGTGCAACCTCATCCAGCATTGTGCTGCTGGTTAACAAAGAGTTTACAAAGTTGGTAGCCATCGCCTTTGTGATTGCGGTCCCCGTTGCTTGGTATGCAATGCAGCATTGGCTACAGGATTTTGCCTACCGGATTGATATCAGTGTCGGGGTCTTCTTGTCGGCTGGGATAACGGCCTTGGTTATTGCATGGATTACAGTCAGCTATCAATCCATGAAAGCTACCTTGATAAATCCGGTGGAAAGTTTAAAAAGTGAATGATATTAAGCTATCAGCCAGAAACAAGCTGCTGTTAATGACTGCTGATAGCTGATCCCCTGAAATCTGAACAGCTATGGTTAAAAATTATTTCTTAATTGCCTGGAGGAATCTTAAAAGCAAAAAGTTTTATTCCCTGATTAATATCCTGGGATTAGCGGTGGGCATTTTCTGTTGTATACTAATTTTCCTTTATGTGCAGGATGAGCTCAGTTATGATAAGTTCAATGAAAAGGCTGACCGTATTTACCGGGTTGCTACCAATATTAAATTTGGTGGACGTGATTTCCATTTGGCGGCCAATCCCGCTCCTATGGCCTTTACTTTGAAAAAAGATTATCCGGAAGTTGAGCAAGCCGTTAGATTTATTGATCGGGGGAGCTATTTGGTCAGGTATCATGACCGTTCTTTTAAAGAAGATAAGGTAGTCTATGCAGATTCGACTCTTTTTGATGTATTCAGTTTCCATTTTGTTAGAGGGAATCCCAAAACGGCTCTCAGAAATCCCAACTCTGTTGTACTGACACAGCAATTGGCGCAAAAATATTTTGGCACCATTGATGCCATAGGAAAAACACTGCGTTTCGATGATCGAACGGATATGGAAGTCACGGGCGTAGTAAAAGAGCTGCCGAATAATTCACACTTCAATTTCTCAATTTATGCCTCTATGTCTTCGCTGGAAGACAGCCGAGAGAATAATTGGCTCAGCAATAATTATATAACATATATAGTGCTTAAAAGGAGTGCGGATCCGAATTCGTTTGAACACAAATTGAATAGCCAAATTGTCAAGAACTATGTCATGCCCCAGGCATACCAGGTAATGGATATTACCAAAGAACAGATGCAGGCATCGGGCAATAAAGTTGATTACTTTCTTCAGCCGCTGACTCATATCCACCTGTATTCTAATTTAACAGCTGAGTTGGGAGTCAATGGGAATATTCAATATATCTATTTGTTTTCGGCTATCGCTATATTTGTGTTGCTTATCGCGTGTATAAATTTCATGAATCTTTCAACAGCGCGTTCTGCGGGAAGGGCGCAAGAAGTAGGGGTTCGGAAAGTACTCGGCTCCGGGAGAGGGCAACTTGTTGGCCAATTTCTTTTTGAGTCGGTGTTGATGAGCGTTATCGCATTTATTATTGCTATAGCCGGAGCACAGGTCGGCATACCTTATTTCAATGAATTGTCAGGCAAGAATTTTGACTTGGCAATTTTCACGAATCCTGAACTAATGGTATTCCTGACCATTTCGGCACTGGTCACAGGATTATTGGCAGGAGTTTATCCGGCATTCTTTTTGTCTTCATTTGAACCTGTCAAAATCTTGAAAGGTAAAATAGCACTTGGTGTCAAAAGCGGCAGTTTGCGGAGCACGCTGGTCATTGTTCAATTTGCTATTTCTATTATCCTGATCATTGGCACATTGGTCATTTATCGGCAGTTGCGATATATCCAACAAAAAAACCTCGGTTACAATAAAGAGCAGGTATTGATCCTGGAAAATGCCTATGTGCTTGGGAATAAGTTGCAGGTTTTTAAGGAAAATATGAAGCGGAACCCCGAAGTCACCAATGTCACGGTTACCAGTTATCTGCCGGTTCCTTCTGCACGCAGCGATACACCTTTTTATACCGGTGCTAAGATGACTAACGATAACAGTGTATCCATGCAATATTGGGCAGTCGATTATGATTATATCTCGACAATGAAGATGGAGATGGCCGAGGGGCGTAATTTCAGAAGAGATATGCCGACAGATTCATCTGCTATAATAATTAATCAAAAAGCCGCTGGCCTATTTGGCTTTAAAAATCCAATTGGTAAAGAGATACGAACGTTAAACGGACTCAATCCTGAAGATGGATATACCGCTTATCATATTATTGGAGTAGTAAAGGATTTCAATTATGAGTCACTGCGGAAGAATGTAGGGGCTTTGTGCATGCATCTTGGAAGGAGTCGCGGTTTGGTCGCCGTTCGATTTGATGCGGCGCAGACATCGGATATCATCCAAAAAGCTAAAGTTGAGTGGAATAAGCTGGCTCCCAATGCACCTTTTAGCTATACTTTTATGAATAGTCGTTTTGATTCGGTCTATAAAGCCGAAAAACGTATGGGTAAAATAGTGGCCATATTTTCTGTGTTAGCTATTTTTGTCGCTTGTCTCGGTTTGTTTGCCATGGCTGCATATACAGCTGAACAAAGGACCAAAGAGATCGGGGTCCGAAAAGTGTTGGGGGCAACTGTTTGGGACATTATTAGACTCTTATCCACAGATTACGCGAAACTGGTTTTCTTTGGATTTGTATTAGCAGTGCCTTTAGCCTGGTATTCGATGCATGAATGGTTACAGGATTTTGCTTATCGCATCGATTTGAGTGTATGGTTTTTTGCGGGGGCAGGTTTGGTAACGATGCTTGTTGCTTTGCTGACTGTTAGTTGGCAGTCGGTCAGGGCAGCCTTGATAAATCCGGTAAATAGTTTACGAAGTGAATAAAGATAAGCTATCAGTCTTCAGCGGTCATCTTTCAGCTAAAAAAGCTACTTTAACTGACTGCAGATAACTAACAGCTGAAAACTATTTGGAATCCACCTTACGGTTCTTTGGCCCATTTGCCTTCTGCCGTTGAGTAAATAACCCTTTCGTAATAAATGTTATTGGCTGTTGACATTTGACTGCTGAACCCCAAATGCTTGATATTCAGCTTTTAAACTGTCTACTTTATCCGCATAAAATTTTGTGAAGCTATTAAAGGGTTTCCGGCAGAGATAAACCTGCATGCCATGCTCCCTTGCATACGGGTTGGTAATTTTCCCGGCCAGGGTTATTTCCTTATAGAGTTTCCGAATACCAGCTGTTTCGTTATTCACATAGATAAGCGTCGTTCCGGCAATAGAGTCTGGTGCCCAGAACAGGAAGCTATCGCTAAAGCTAATTGGTTCGGGCATTTGTTTCTTTTTATTGTAATAATGAATGGCACCGGCTTGTCCGTAGTTTTCAGCATAGATTCTGGTTGTTTTCTGCTCATTAGGTGAAATTGTATGCCAGGTTGAATCTATAACTTCAGCCAGTTCGTGCCAACCGGTCATGTCGGCATAGTCCTGTGGTAATGGATGTATAGAGCCATCCTCCCAACGAAGTACATCTTTCATCCCCCATTTGGAAATAGCCTGATCATACCTGATCATATCTGGATAGGATAGCACGGGTAAACTCATGGGTAATATTGGTAGAAGTATCAGTATCATGAGTCCGGCAAGAGCAGGTCGGATCCACTTAAAAGCATCTTCGGTAAAACGAACGATAGCTACAGCCCCAAATGCAAAGAAGACTGGATAAATACCGAGTGTGTAGTATGGTTTTCCACTGAGTGAAATCAAAAGTATGAGCAAAACAATGTATGTCCAGCCCATGGCTCGGAGTTTATTCGTCGATTTGTCAAATAGCCCATAGAATAAACCAGCGAAAAATAAGGGGATGGCCGGTAAAATCATGAATAGTTGCATGACCAGGAAGTCAGATAGCTTGACATGGGTAAGCTGCCCGTTTTCGAGCTGAGTCATGTGATGAACCACAGGCCAGTTATGATTATACTGCCAGAGCAAGTTGGGTAGTATTATGATTAATGCAGCAAGGGCGCCCCAAAACAACCAGCGTGAAAAAAACAAAAAGCGTTGTTTTGTAAATGATAAAGCCAGGACAAATGACAAAGCCGGAAATACGATGCTGTATTTGTTCAGGAATCCAAATCCAAAAATAATTCCTAAAACCAACCACCATCTCCGATCTTCTGAACGTAGCAGTCGTATCATTGCCCAGGTTCCCAGTGTCCAGAAGAATATGTCAAAAGTTACCGGCTGGAATAGAGTATTACTCCGCAAAAAAGCAGGTGAAACCAGATAGGCCAAGCATGCCAATATAATTGACCATGTTCCTCCGCCCAGTTCCCGTACAATTTTGCTAATAAGTATGATGCAAAGTACTCCGATTACAGCAGGTATCATTCGGATGGCCAATACCGAGGAGCCAAAAAGTATTTGCCAGCAATGAGCAAAAAAAGGAGTTAAAGGTGGGATCGACAAATATCCCCAGGCAAGATGATCAGATTCGGCCAGGTATAAGTAAGCATCACGGTGTAGTTCATAATTTGTACTGACCACCATATGGAGAACTAGCGCTAATAGTGCAAAAGCACCGGTTATGGACAATAGGCGGCCACGTGACTCAGTCATGAAGTTTTAAATAAGTTATATCTAACGGAATAAAAGACTTATGAACCAAAAAATTTTGTCAAGTTATACGGAATGATCTTAGAACGGTTACGCTGTTTAAATCCGCATCTTAACTGTTCGTTTTCGTACACTGGGCGTGTTTTATCGGACACTCAAAAAAGAAAGCTGTTCCCAGGAGCTTCAATAAGCAGGTTCCAAATTTTGGTATGATTGTTGAAATTATTAATTGGTTACCAATTAGCTGTCAGTTATCAGTGGTCAGCTTTCAGTTTGAAACTGATGTGGCTGTGTGCTGTAAGCTGACTACTAAAGTTTAAAAACTATGCTAAAAAATTATATCAAAATCGCATTTAGAAACATCCGGAAGAGTCCGGCTTATTCATTTATCAATATTTTCGGGTTGGCGCTTGGAATGGGAGTGGCCATCCTGATATTGTTATATGTGCAAGACGAATTAAGCTATGACTCGTATCACAAAAAAGCCGATCGCATTGTTCGTGTATCGCGCGAATGGTTTAATGATGACGGAGAAACGAGTCTGCACCTGGGACATGTGGCTCCGCCTTTTGGTCCGTTGTTGCAACAAGATTTTCCGCAGGTTCAGGAAGCCGTTCGCTTTTTCCAGGTAAATCCCCTGATCAAATCTGATGACAAATCTTTTGTTGAAGATCGTTTCTTTTTCGCCGATCCGAATGTATTTAAAGTATTTTCCTGGAAGATGATGAAAGGAGATCCGGCTACAGCTTTAACCTATCCCGATGGTATAGTACTTACCAAGAGTATGGCCCGGAAATATTTTGGCGGGAAGGATCCGATAGGCGAAACACTGCAGTTTGAATACCGAGGGGTGACCATTCCCTTCCAGGTTAAGGGAGTGATGCAGGATATTCCGGAAAATTCACATTTTCATTTTGATTTCCTGGCCTCGATGGACCCGGTAATAAAGTTTTATGGGGGACAGAAACAGTTTATGCAGAATTACGGGAGCAATAATTTCGCCACGTATTTACTACTCCCGAAGGGATATGATTATCACAAATTGCAAAAGCAATTGCCTGATTTTGTCGATCGTCACCTGGGAACAAATGATCAAGGTGAAAAGGCTTCGCAAACTACCCAGCTGGACTTGATGCCGCTGACGGATATCCACCTGCATTCTCACCTGGATTCAGAAATTGAAGCAAACGGCAGCATCGAAAACATCTATATTTATGCGGCAATTGCTTTCTTCATTCTATTGATTGCCTGTATCAACTTTATGAATCTCTCGACGGCTCGATCGGCCAAACGAGCAGTAGAAGTAGGGCTAAGAAAAGTGATCGGTGCCGACCGGGGAGCTTTAATTCGGCAGTTTATAGGAGAGTCTGTATTGCTTTCACTGTGCGGATTGATCGGGGCAGTGTTGCTGGTTGAGTTGGCGTTGCCGTATTTCAATGATTTTGTAGGT
>JASFMR010000123.1:0-7612 GCA_050117475.1 Balneolaceae bacterium
ACTTATTATTCCGGATGTATACCAGTACAGCAACTCGGCTGAGCGCATCGTGCCGGATGAGCACAACTGGGACAAGCAGGTATTCAGTTTGTATGCTAAAGTAAATATTGGCTATAAAGACATGGTATACCTGGACGGTAGTTATCGTCAGGACTGGAGCTCCGCGTTGCCGTCCAATAACAACGGCTATGGCTATCCTTCGGTAGGACTGTCCTTTGTATTCAGTGAACTGCTGCAAAGCGACATTATCTCCTACGGTAAGTTTCGTGCCGGTTGGGCCCAGGTTGGAAACGACGTCGGTGCTGAGAAAATTTTGTCAAGCTTCCAGTTGAGTGCCAACCCTTATACGAATCCCAAAACAGGTAGCGGTACGCCGCTTCTTTATACGGATAATAAGTTTGTTGATCCCAATATTAAGCCGGCCATTAACTCATCGTTCGAGACCGGTTTCGATATCCGGTTCTTTGATGATCGAATAGGCCTGAACGCCACTTATTACCACGAAACCCGTAAAGACGAAATCATTGGCGTGTCGTTGTCAAATTCCAATGGCGCCGGGTCTTACCTGACCAATGCCGGTACTTCCAAACGCGATGGTGTTGAACTGTCGCTGAACGGGGTACCTGTACGTACCCGCGATTTCCGATGGGATGCGACGCTGAACTTTGCCAAGAACAAGACAATCGTTACTGATTTACCGGAAGGACTTAACACCTATCAGATTGGTAACACTGCCTCTGCCTTTGGATACATTAATATTACCCACGAAAGGGGAGGCGAATGGGGGCAACTTCGCGGTGCTGCTATCAAGCGCGCTGACAATGGGGATCCAATCATTACCAAAGATTCCAACGGCGACCTTACGGGATTGTATGATGCTGTCCAGGGACAATTTTTTGGCAGCGTCCTCCCCGACTGGACCGGTGGAATGGTGAATACTTTTACCTATAAAGGATTAGGCCTTACGGCAGCGATTGACTTTCAAAAGGGCGGCAAGTTCTTTTCGCTTACTGAACAGTGGGGAACCTACACCGGTATCCTGGATGAAACAGCCGGTCTCAACGACAAAGGCAATCCCAAGCGTGACGCTGTGGCCGACGGCGGTGGTGTTCATGTGACCGGACAGGATATAGATGGCAATGCGGTTGATATGTATGTCGATGCCCACGATTACTACAGTCAGTGGTATTCGAACCGTTTGGCCGAGCCTTTTGTCCACGATGCAAGCTATGTGAAACTGAGGGAGCTGAGCCTGAATTACTCTCTGCCGAAGCGCTGGCTGGGCGGCTTTATTAACTCTGCTAAAATTGGAGTGGTAGGCCGAAACCTGTGGCTGATTGCGGTATCAGGGGATAACCATCACCGATGGGATCCATCCGAGCTTTCAAGAACCTTTGGTGAAGATGGCCAATTGCCGGGTACCCGAAGCTTCGGTTTCAACGTAAACGTAACTTTCTAAACGGTAAGACAATGAAGAAACTATCTTTAATATTTTCGATTCTCTTATGTATTCTCGTTGTCTCGTGCGATTCCGTGAACTTCGGGAACGTTAACAACGACGACGATGCTGTGACTGCAGCCAGCACGGAGGGACTTATGGCGGGCGCTATGAATCAATTCTTTACACTATTCGGAAGGAATTATCATACACGTCCCAACCTATACGTCCAGTACCAGTCCCAGGTCGTGTATACCAATGAGCAGCGTTATAATTTAGCACCGGCCCCTTGGGGAGGCTATTACGTAGGCTGCCTGAGCAACCTCAAACAGGTCGTGGATATCACTACGGCTGACGAGGTCAGCATCGCGACTAAATCCTACGGTGACCCTGCCAACCAGGCCGGGGTAGCAGAGATCATGGCTGCATTCGTATGGAAGCGGGTTACCGATATCTGGGGCCCCGTTCCTTATACGGATGCTCTGAGGAAGGGGGATACATTGACTCCCTCTTATACCGACCAGGAAACCATCTATAAGGACCTGATTTCACGGGTAAAGGCTGCGCGTGATATGCTGGATCCCAACCTGGCCGGACCTACCGGTGATGTGGTCTATGGCGGAGATGTAGCGAAGTGGAAAAAGTTTGCTAACTCTTTCCTGCTGTCTCTGACGATGCAGCTGTCCAAGAAATACCCGGGCGCCAGCGGTTTCGCGGCTACGGAGTTCAACGCTGCTCTTAGTGACCCGGCCGGCGTTATTGAGGACATCGCAGATGATGCGTGGTATCAGTATGCCAACGCACCGGGTGCTCTGAACCCCTTCTCACAGCTGCGTGGGTCTGATTACCAGATGTCCATGCCTTTTACGGATGCTCTCAGGGGACAGGCGGATGGCTCAACGATTACCTATTCCAATAGTACCTACGACGAACGACTGAACGTGTTTGCGGCTGATACCAGCCTGAACGGTCGTCCGTACGGACTGGATAAGTATAATGGAAGTGAGAAATTTACTTCCATCAGCAGCGTGATCCGCGACCCGGATGCCCCGCTGCCGTACTTGACCGCAGCCTATACCTACCTCAACCGCGCCGAAGCGGCCGAAAGAGGATGGACAAGCGAAAATGCACAAACCATGTTCACCAACGGTGTCATGGCGTCATACGCAACGGTGGATGCGCACTGGGATGATGGTGATCCTACTACCGGTATGTTGCAGAGCGACGGTAGTGCATTTGCCGCCAATCGTATTATGGACGCCGGATCTGCCGGCGGTGGCATGATGCAGGTTATCGATGAAGAGAAATGGGTGGCCTTGTTCCCCATGGGTTTTCAGGCGTGGTCAGAGTGGAGACGAACGGGTGTTCCCGGTCTGATCCCATCTCAGGATGCTGTTAACGATGGTAGTATTCCGACTCGCCTGGTATATCCGACTGCTGAATCGGGAGTAAACTCGGAAAGCTACAATGCAGGGGTCGGCAAGTTAACTCCTGCCAGCGATTCCAACACCTCGAAGTTCTGGTGGGAAATGCAGTAAAAAAAGATACCTCTCCAGAAAATGGAGGGGCTTTAATAATATTTCTATTCTTTGGCCTCCAGCCTCCCGCATATTTTTATTAGCGGGGGGCTTTTTATAAAAGGCTCAACAATCCAATGTTTTCTGAATGATTCCCAGGTTAGGCTGACTACTTTTTATAGGTGCCTAAAATTTTATCCAAATTTTCGTCAGAGACTGAAAGCATTCCATTCTTCGTGATTCGCTTGGTGAGCGTAACCCAGTGATCATTTTTGTTAAACACTTCTTTGAAAAGAGGCAAAGATTGCTGCAGACGACCTGCATTTGCCATAGATACAGCCGTCCAGTAAGTCATTTCGAGATTATTAGGAAACATTTCTCTGGCTTCTCCATACTCTTTTAATGCTTTATCTACATCATTCGCTTCAATAGCCTGGTCGCCGGCATTCATATGTTGATAGGCTCTCTGAACTTTTAACAGACGGGAGATTTCATCAACGGCATGGTCATTATCCTCTACGCGCAGATTAATTTTTTCATCTTCCCACTTTTTTCCTGTTGCCTTGCCTCTAACTACCAATATAGCTGCCGATTGTTGTCCTCGTATATCTCCGCCTGCTTTTTGGGCTGCCTGCAAAGCTGCAACCATTCGCTCAGCCAGTGGTCCGTCGGCATTTTCGTAAGCTTCAGACATTGAAGGCCATACCTGGTCCGTCAGCATCATATTTGCCTGGACAGAGTATTGTTTTCCGGTGATGTGCCCAGCTTCCGCAATGCACTTTTCGCCGGTATAGGTAGCAACCCTGCCTTTGGAATCAATAATAGCCACTTGTCGATAGGCGCGGCCGTCATCTCCGGCAATGAGCGAATCCAGTGCTTCTTGGGGCGTGATCCCTTTTTCAAGCATATCGAGGGCACGGGGCCCAAAACTCACATTAGTCAGTGATTGGGTGGCTACAGCGCCAACCCCGGCTCTTGCCCAGGTAACGCTCGTACCTACCGAAAACCAATGAGATTGTACGGCCACCCCAATATCACCGGTAATACTGTCTCTGGCTACGATAGAGAACGTATGGGCAAGGGGTTCGTCCATATTGTAAACACTTTGGGCGCTGAGGTCGGAAGTAATAATGAATAGGGCAAAAAGAACAACCAGGAAACGTTTCATAACAATTCTCTTAAGTTATAATTTAATTGACATCATATTTTAAATGTATAAGTAGCAAAAATGATAGGTCTTAGATAATTGATTTAAATAGGTTTTTCAATGACAAACACTAAAAAGGGCCAGAGGGGAAAACCGAGTCTCTTTTTGAAAATAACGTTTCCGCCAGCTTCTCTGAGGGCCGGTAATACTTTAACGGCCCGGCACCCAAGGGATAGTTCGGGAATCTTCCAGTACATTTTTTCGACGGCGTTGGCCAAACCTCTGACTAATTTATTAGATGGTTCCGTAGAATGGGCGATGCCGATCTTCCCGCCAGGTTTAACTATACGATATAGTTCAAGGGCAGCTTTAGCAGGATCGAAAAGCGGACACAAGCTGTAAGTAGAGAGTGCAACGTCGAAGCTGCAATCTTCGTAGGGTAGGGATGCCATGTCTCCGGTAGCAAAAATCAGGCGATCTGATATCCTCTTTTTAACTGCTTTTTCTTTCGCTTTCTTCAGCATTTCCCGGCTAAAATCATACAAAACAACAGATCCCTCCGGCCCCACGGATTGGGCTGCTAAAAGAGCTGTTGTGCCTGTCCCGGCCCCGGCATCAATTACATTATCGCCTTGTGTCACTGTTTTAGAAACTACAAGTTTCCGACCCTTCTGGTCAGAGTTAAATGTCACAATAGAATGCTGCCAGTCGTACCACCCGGAAACTTTATCGTAAACCGATTTGAGCTGATCTTCAGGCAGGGCCTTAATCATTTTGTTGATTTATCTTTCGGCGGTCAATTAAAAAATAGAATAGTAATAATACATAGAGAATGAAAATGGTTGTTTGCCAATGAAGGTGGCATAGTGGCAAATCTCTATTTTTTTATTTATCCATTCCTTTGTACTCTTTTATTGAATGAATATTCAAGAACAGGATTGGTATGGATTACCGAATGCTTGAGCTGATGGCGCCTCCCGAAACATCTCAAAAAGCGCGTAAACTCATTGAAAACGAGGAAAAAATTCTGGGTGTTTGGAGTGATAACCTGGATGATGGAAGTGCAATATTACGCATATTGGTCGATGCGGACCGTACGGAATCGCTGTCCGATACCTTCACCGACAAATTTAAAGATGTTGACGGCTTTCGTATTACGCTTTTTGCGGTTGAAGCAACGTTGCCTCAGCCGGAAGTTGAAGTTGAGGAAGACAAGACCGAAGAAAAAGAGGAGACTAAATATGTTGGACGTATTAGCCGGGAGGAGTTATATGCTGATGTAAGCGGCGGAAGTGATTTGAACTGGGTTTATATTAGTATGGTTGTTCTGTCTACCGTAGTAGCGGGAGTGGGACTTATACGTGACGATGTCGCCGTTATAATTGGGGCTATGGTTATCGCACCGCTGCTGGGACCTAATGTTTCGCTTGCCCTTTCCGTAACTCTTGGAGACTTTGAATTGGCTTTAAGGTCACTAAAAGCAAATTTGGCGGGGCTTTTCAGTGCGCTTTTCGTTGCTCTCTTTATGGGTATGATACTTCATATAAACATGGATTCTCATCAGCTTATGAATAAGACGATGGTTAGTTTGGGAGATATCACTATTGCTTTAGCTGCAGGGAGTGCCGGTGTACTGGCATTTACGCGCGGTGTGCCTGCTACGATAGTAGGAGTAATGGTTTCCGTTGCGTTGTTGCCCCCATTGGTGGCTGTCGGACTTTTGGTCGGGGCGGGTTATACAGGCCTTGCTGTTGGGGCTGTCATTCTGACGATCACAAATCTAATTTGCATTAATTTAGCTGGTATAGTCACCTTCCTGGTGCAGGGAGTGCGGCCTCGTACTTGGTGGGAAGCCGAAAAGGCCAAGAAGGCAAGTCGAGCCGCAATTACTATTTGGTTTGTATTGCTTGTTATTCTGGCAATTATAATCTGGTCCTGGGATTATCTGTAATCAGAAGTTTTTTGCCGGATTCTTAAAAATGCAGCTTTCAGGTGTCGAGTGAATGGAAATATTTATCGATATATTTCTTTTGACCGGCAAATGTAACATCTTCGGCTTCCTTGATCTTGGAAGATAAAAGGTCGATTGCAGCATTAAAATTCATGTATAGATCTCCGATCGAAATTCTTCTAAAAGTATTTTTGCCGCAGATCTCAATAAATCCCTTCCTAACGATTAATTTTTCAATATTGCTGTAAGGTATCTCTTTCGATAAAAGTCCCGTTTGGGTCACACTATCGGGACCAAAGTTTATCCTGAATCGGTAGGTATGGGGTATCCACAATAGACTCAATACAATGGTTAAACAACCCGCTAGAGTCATAAGTAAATTAATGACACCAGATTCAGCAATACTGCTATCTGACATAATAAATATCCCTACCACAATGAAGATCGGTGCACCCAGGTAGCTAAAAGCTCTTACCGATTTCTTGGGCAGTACTTCAAGGTCGATTTTATCCATATAGCCCCTTTTATTGTTTGAACAATTGATCCCTCTATCGGGATTAATGTAATAGAGCGTAACCATAACTGCAACGTCTAAAATGAGGTAGGTCTTGGCGAAGATTTCACTAATCAGTTTGATAATATGAAGCTATGGCATGTATTTATACCGAATACAGAGTTTTAATCCAATAATATGAAAGGATTAGGTCTAAAATTTCGTTAATCACATCAGGAGGATTGTTTATCAAATAAAATTGGTTTTATCAGGAAAATTTTGGCATCCTTTATAATATCCAATCGAAGGAGGGAAAGATGAAGAAACAATATTTAATAATTGCTATATGGATATTAGTGGGAAGTATCATTGCGTCAGAAGGATGGGCACAAAAATCGGTATCCGGTGAATTCAATAAGCTCAAAAAGTTGGAAGGGGACTGGAAGGGCCTACAACCCGACGGAAAACGGGTAGAAGTTAATTATAAAGTTATGTCAAATGGTTCTGTGGTGGTTGAGACACTTATGCCAGAAAATGAACCGAGCATGGTAACGGTGTATCATATGGATGGCAATAAGTTAATGATGACCCATTATTGCTCAGCCGGCAATCAGCCTCGAATGGTGGCCAAAGCCATGGAAAGTGAAATTGATTTCAGATTTGTGGATGCTACGAATCTGGAGAATAAATCCGAAGGGCATATGACGGGGTTGAAATTTATTTTTATTGATGACAATCATTTCAACCAGGTCTGGACCTGGAGTGAAAACGGCAAGGGAAAGCCCGGTACCTTTGAATTCGAGCGGGCGATCTAAATATTTTAGTCTGGCAGGTTTAAAAAAGTGGCATTTTTATACTTAAATGTCATCCTGAACTTGTTTCAGGATCTGGTCCAGAAGCAACGTATATTACCTCCAGGGAAAGGAAGGGTATTTACAGGTATCCCGAACTTAACTATTAAGTCGGTAAGGTTATTTCTTTTCCTCTTCCGGCACAATCGAAATCTTATCCAGCGAAAGTCCCTTCATGATGGCATCATAGTTGGTGACATCCTTGGGGATGATCA
>JASFMR010000124.1:0-7568 GCA_050117475.1 Balneolaceae bacterium
TAAACATTCCAAGCCCGATAATACTTATGACCGCCATAAATACAACCAATTGTCCGTACAGCCCAAGGTCTACAAAGCTGTGAACAGAAGAATCAGACAAAATACCGGACCGGGTCAAGAAAGTTTCATAAACAATACCTACATAAGCCAGGATAGCAAAAAAGATAGAGGCCTTGGCAGAAGATGCTTTCTTACGCTGTATGATCATCATGTGAATACCGGCCGTTCCAATCAACCAAGGTACCAATGCGGCGTTTTCGACAGGGTCCCATGCCCAGTAGCCGCCAAATGAAAGCGTTACATAAGCCCAGTAGCCGCCTAAAAATATGGCCGTGAGCAAAGCAATATTGGCTCCCAGGGTCCAGGGAAGAGCGGGATCAATCCAGGCATTATATTTACGCTTCCAAAGTGCAGCCATCCCAAAACAATAAGGAACGGTCATCATCGAAAACCCAAAAAACAGGATAGGAGGATGTATTACCATCCAGGGACTTTTCAATAAATCGTTCAGGCCCTTTCCGTCCTGGGGTATAAAATCAGGATTCGCTTGCAGGAATGGAGCATTAGGCATGGCATCAGCCAGGGTACGAAACGGAGAAGCTCCGAGTTTAAAACTCCCAAAATGAATTCCCGCTATCATCGATATCAGAAAAATCTGAGTCAGCGCCATGAAAAACAGCACGGGGCCTCGATAAGGCTTCCGCGTCCATTTCATGAGTCCCAGTGATATTAAAGTGGCACACAACAACCAGAGCATGAAGCTGCCCTCCTGCCCGCCCCAGAAGGCTGAAACCAGGTACTTGAGCTGTAAATCCCGGCTCGTATATTCAAAGACGTAGTAATAGTTAAACTGATGTGTCAGCACCAGGTAAAGCAACAATCCGGAAGCTACCAGGATAAGCAAGCCCTGTATTCCGAAAAGCCAGTTCGATATTCTAAAATAGCGATCCTCATCCTTCTGGGAATAAAGAAAATACCCGATGGCCGCCAGGATGACACAAAGAAATGCAGCATTAACAAGCAGTTTACCGATAAATCCAATCATGAAATTCTAGCTCTTTGAAGCGTTCGACTTTTCAAATTGAGAGGCGTCCGTTGTATTGTATTTGGACGGGCATTTCATCAACATATCATTGGCATAAAATACGCCGTTCTGCATCTTTCCTATAACTACCAGTCGGTTGGCCTGCTCAAAATTGTTGGGTTTTTGCTTGGGATAAATCACACGGTGTACATTACCGGCTTCGTCTTTCATGAAAAATGAAAATTGCTTCGTCTTCATGGAGAACCCATAATCTTTGGAATCGTCCCATGTACCTACTACGTGTGCATTTTCCATATGTGATGCCTGCTCAAAATTGGTGTACGTACTGATGCTGTTTCCAAAATTATACATCAACAGGGAGGTAAAACCTACGATGGCGATTATGCCAAGAACTAACTTTGGTTTCATGGTGCCAATTTTACATTAGATTTATCAATTTCATTTTCCAATTTCCCCACTTTTTTATCCAAACGGATAATAAAGAATAACAAGACAAACCAAATAATAAGGCTGACGCCCAAGACAATAAAAATAAGGTCATGGGAAGAAGCCGCCTTAATCACAGGATTTGCATGCTGAAGATTCGACGCTGCCTCCCATTTTTGGGAATAAGATTTCGTTAGTGTATCAACGGCAGCAGTAGTATCTTCTTGTGCCTGAATTAGAGAAAAAATCATGCGCGTTGTTGTTCAATTTTATGTCTTACTTTTTTATACCTGTTCAGGATATCAATCAGCCAGATGGCCAAGGCAATAAACCCGATTACAGCGGGATAAAAAACATATCTCATCTCCGGGGCAGTAATATCACTAAAAGCTGGATTGCCTTCGGCTCCGGGATGCAGACTGGGTAACTGGCGCGGTATAATATACAGCAAAAAAGGGATGGTTGTAGCGGCGAACACATTGTATACAGCAGCAATTTTAGCCCGTTTCTCCGGATCATCAAATGCCGTCCTCAGAACAAAATAGGCAACATAAATCATCATTCCCAGCGCGGAGAGGTTCATCCGCGGTTCCGCAAAGGTCCACCACGTACCCCAGGTAAACCGGGCCCATACAGATCCCGTTAACAGACCACATACTCCAAATAACAACCCAATTTGTGTGGCCGTCTCCGCTTTGCGATCAAGTTCCGGACTCGGGGCATTCAAATATTTAATGCTGTAAACCAGTCCGGTTACAAAACAAACCGCCATGGTAAACCACATGGGTACATGCAGAAAGAGATTGCGTGCCGACTGTTTGAGGATGGGAATATCCGGAATGGAAATTAAAAAGCTGGCAATGACGACTGCCGTCATCCAAATTGCCACCAAATATTTCCACGGTTTAAGCTTCATGTTTAGATCAATTTTTTCCTGTCGAAATAAGCTTGATTTAAAGCGTATCAATATACGAAAACTGTTTGGGAAAAATTAATCTATTCTCCTTTGCTTTTCCCGAATTTTACCTAAGTTTACAGTGTTATCTCCCAGCATCATAAATTTCAGGTAGTTAACCCATGGCTGACTCATCAACTCCCAAAACAATTACACTTACTCCCAGCTGGAAAAACCATATTATCGGCTATACTTTTTCGATTTTACTGATACCGGTCTTTGGCATCGGCCTCTTTGCCCTATATTGGGTTTGGAAGCGGCAGACACAAAATTCGTACCTTGTAAGTGACACCCAAATTTCGTCTCGAGACAATAAGTACCAGCAAAATATAGATTTGGTGAATATCGACCGAGTTGAGCTTCGACAAAGCTGGCTTCAGAAAAAAATGGAGGTTGGAGACGTGATTCTCCGGACTTCAGCATCTTCAATGGCGCTATTGGGCATAGAAAATCCCGGAAACCTGAAAAAGCTGCTTGAAAAAGCGATACGTGCTGAACAGGAGCGCTTTCAACAAAAAGAAAAGACCAAGCCCAGAAAACCGGATTATGAACCCGGAACAATGGACCGAATGGATTACCTCACTGGCTTGTGGCAACAGGGATTGGTTTCTGATGAAGACTATGACAAGGAACGAAAGCATTTTGAGTGACAGGAATATAACTGATCAATGACAGAAGCTGGGCATTACTTTTATAGCAGGATTGAGGGGCATGACTCTCCCACTGGGGAAAAAATTGTACCTGAGCTGTCTTGCGGCAGTTTATAGATACATAAGCCGTATTTAAATGCCAATCTAATTGGATAAGGACTACGATAAGAAGGTCTTGGAAACAAATTCAGGCTAACATCAACTTTAAAATCTATTACGGGCTCAGGGTTTCTTACCGTCCTTCCATAACTTTTTCTGCCTGATATTCCGCTTCTTTAGATGTAATAGTCAGGTGCCAGATGATGCCGGCAACGGACAGGAACAAAGCAAAAACAATAATTGCCTGCTGGATAGTAAGCCACTTATTCTCCAATATCCAGGACGCCATCAATACAGAAGCCGATTGCGTAAGAGTAAAAAGCAACCATTCTGTACTAAATACACGTCCCCTGAAGATATCTGGAGTTCGCCGTTGCAATAATACGGTGCTCATCACCCAGTTAGCCCCCGAGGCGGCATGAGCCAGGAATACAAATATCATCATAACAACCAGGCTGGTTGTCCATCCCACCACTACATACATAAGTCCTCCGATGATCATGCAGAATCCCATTGCACGAATCCAATCGCTCTCACGGGTAAATAGCCGGCGCCCAATCACGGGACCGACGCCCGTTCCGACGCCCCGCGCCGAGTACAAAAGGCCAAGGCCAAAACTTCCCATCAACAGTACGTTGTCCGACACAAGAATCAGTATATAGGTAAGAGCCCCCAGAAACAAAGAAAAGACCCCTTTGGCAGTAATGGGACGCAAAACCTGGTGATTGTCAAGCAGATATCGGAACCCTTCCCTGATACCGGTTATCGGGTTGCGGGTACGATGTAATTCCGATTCGTCCATCTTCTTCTGGGGTATGATCGTTCTGTAAATAAACCAAGCCGAAACCAGGTAGGAAACAGCATCGATAATAAAAACGAGATCGGTACCCAAACCCGCCGTTGCAAGGCCCCCTATTCCCATACCCATCGTAAAAATAATGCTCCAGCTTGCCGCGGATAGCACGTTGGCATCAACCAGCTCATCAGAAGTGGTAACGTTGGGAATGGATGACGTTTTGGCCGGCTCAAAAATAGCAGACAGCATCATCTGCAAAGCGGTGAGAACATAGGCCAGCCATAGACTGTTGTAAGAACCAATGAAGAGCAACCCCAAAACCAGTAAGGCCCGTGATAAATCGCACATTATCATGATCCTGCGTCGGTTAAAACGGTCTGTCAGGTATCCTGCAAAGGGTGAAAAACTTGCCAGGCTCATCATCTTCACTACGATAATCAGTCCCAGTAAAAACTCAGAATCGGAATATCTGGTAATCAGTGCGTAAACAGCCAATATCCCAAACCAATCCCCAAAATTGGAAACAATCTGGCTCAGCCATAACCGGCGGTAGTTCCGGTTCTGGGATACTAAATTGATATATGGACGAAGTTTGTCGAACAATCTTACTTTGACTAAGTGGGTATTTGCATCACTGCTAGAAAAGTAATTATGATAGCTTTTAACTACGAAATATTTTCCCCTTTAGAAGGAAATTTGGAAATGTAATACGGCGATGTTTCCAACCTGTTTCAGGATTATAATAAATTTCGCATTATCCTATGCCGGCTTTGATCCCCTCCCCCATTTCACCCATACAATGCACATGACAAATACAGTAATATAAAAAACGGGAGCTGCGGAATAGTTACAAGCTATGCGAAACATGCCCGGCCAATCTACCTGGACTATGGCCAGTGTGACAATGCGCACTATATTAACCAAGTATAACATACCTATCCCGGTTACAATAAAAGCAATACGAGGCACCCATCTGCCCGGAAATACCAGTGCAAATCCCGCAAACAAGCCTATAGCAGAAATGCCGATGCACCCATCGGCAAGGTATACTCCAGCTGACTGATCGAGGCCGACCAATCGCCCGATAGCATATATTTTGTAACCGAAAGCCTGCAGGATCCCAGCCGAGACCGAAACAATGTTTGTAGTAAGCCAATAGTCCAGGCTGCCATTCGGTAACAGCCAAAGTTCATAGGCAAGGTACCAGCCGAGATATATTCCCAGAACCTTGAGAAGGAGTATACCATTTCCCGATTTAAGCCATTGCATACAATCGTTTTTCTATAAGGGACTGATTTAAGAAATGAGGTTGTTCAAAACTTCTGCGCCGTAAGGTATTTAATTCCTATTTAACACCCGTACTGCCAAAACCACCGTCTCCTCGCTCTGTTTCCGACAAAGCCTCGACCTGTATGACATCAACCTGTAAAACCGGTGCTATCACCATTTGAGCAAGGCGGTCTCCGTGTTGGATTAAATAAGACTCCTCACCAAGGTTGACCGCTAACACTTTCAGCTCTCCGCGATAGTCCGAATCAATGGTACCGGGCGTATTTAGCATAGTAATTCCATTGCGGTAAGCCAGCCCGCTGCGTGGCCTTATTTGGGCTTCATACCCTTTGGGAAGTGCCATCTGCAGGCCGGTGGGAATCAGTTTGCGCATTCCCGGTTTAAGTTCTATCGATTCTTCAATAGCCGCCCGGATATCCATTCCGGCGGCAAATTCCGATTCATAGGATGGCAGCGGCAAATCCTCTGCATGAGGAAGTTTTTTAAATTCAACTTTCATTATTGTCTTCGTTCCTTTTTATAATCAATGAGTTTTACTTTCACATTTCCCAGCCAGACTTTTGCATGGGCTTCGACCGGCACCCTCAGTTTGTCAGCAAGATACCACGCTTTGTATTTCCCCCTGAATCCAAAAGGGCCGTCTATGTCTGCGTCGCCTTCACTAAAATACGTTTTAACCGGTTTGTCAAAAGCCTCATATTTCCGCATTTCGATATCCGTCTCATTTCGACCGTTGATATAACCCTTTTCGTCCTCCAGGTAAACCGGCAGACGGTAAGGCCGACGGGTCCCGGCAAACAAACGGGAATAATAAAATATAAGCTGGCCGGAACTTGACGGTTCAGTAACTTCCAGCGTATCAACAGCTTTTCCTCGCTCGGAGTAATATACCTTTTTGTTTTTATAATCAAACTGGTAGCGTTCAGCCTTAAATTCGTTCTCGTCGATATCATCCCGCCAGTATAACACCGTATGCGGGAGGCTGTCAGTTACTACAAAAAAAGTGTTATAATGATTCTCTTCTCTCCCTACAAAAGGTATTGACGGATTTGAAGTGATTTTCGTCCGAAGCCACCATACCGGCTGGCCTTGATATGTAGTGTCCTTCAAAATCTCGGTTTGAACTTCCCCAAGCTTGAAAAAACCGAATTTCACCTCATAGGTAAAAACTTCCTTCCATTTTAACAATTCCTCCATGGTAGGGGGCTGATCCGCATCCCGGTACTCCAACGGTGTACTTTGAGCCGATGTCCTAAATGTTAAAGAGGCAAAGAACAATATCCCCAGTAAACACAATTTGAATTTTCCAGAACGTAACAAGTGCGTCAAATCAATCTTAGAAATTAGTTTTATATAAGCATTCAAAGTTCGATATTATATTGCTGAATTTGAAATATTATTGTTCTGACATTAAAAAATCATTCATGCTTACAAAAATTACCAGCTATTCCCTTTTCCTTATGCTGTTAGGCGGCTTCCTAATGGTTGGATGTTCCAAGAGCGACGACCAGCGTAAGTTTGAAAATGAGGCTTTGGCAACACCCCAAAACATCACAGAAACCAAAAATGACGGAACGGTTATCAATATTGATGAAGATGACTGGCGAATAAGTCCCATGTACCAGGGGCAGATTTCGATTGGCTTGCAAAATGACGAACCTCCTTTTCCAAACCCTGTTCTTTTCAACTCAAATCTAACGATCCAATTGTACTTCCGTACAGATTCTCCCGTTAATGCCCTCGATATTCGTAGATTCCGATATCCGAATAGCGATGTATTCACCCAAGTAGATTTTATCCCTCAAGATCAATTAAATGCCTATAACAATATTACTATCCCGGCAAGCCAAATAGCTATTGGTGAGGGAAGCAGTGCCAGCGGCCTTTACCGCTTGTTGATCTATGACGGAAATCAGAACCTTATTACATATGGAGATATTGAAGTTCAATAAGTTGTTAAAAAGGTGAGCGCCTCCTATTTTCAAGTTTTTCGAAAGCGCAAAGAGATATGGCCAAACGAAAGATAACCAAAACGGAACGCCGGGTATTGGAGAAACTGATTTTCCCGGAAAAGTTCCAGGACATTATGGAAGAAACGGGGCTCCTATACGGAGAACTGCGTGACGATCTTATTAATCTGCTGAGTTTTGGATTTGTCGAGGCCTATGAACGCAGTGGGTCTCAAATTGCGCTGACCAGTTTTTATGATTCCGATAACCTGCAGGATTTTACGTTCCGTGCTACCAGTAAAGGCCTTGCAGAAATAAAATCATCTTAAATATGAAGTTTGAAGCTGTAATTGACGAC
>JASFMR010000125.1:0-7510 GCA_050117475.1 Balneolaceae bacterium
CAGGTATCATGATTAAGCAGCCGGTGGCAATAGCCATCATCAGGAAAGCTCGGATAAGCTGGTAACGCACCGGATAGATTTGTACACTCTTATAATAGAGCAGCATTGCCATTACGGCATAGCTTAGAAGAGTAGCCGTAGCCGATCCGAGCATACCCAAATGGGGGATCAGGATGAGGTTGGCAATAATGGTAATACCTGCGCCTATGAGCGTTATGACGGGCAAAATTTTTGTTCTTTCTTTGATGAAGATGCCGGCTGAAAAATTCATATACCATCCCTGGAACCAATATGCCCCCAAAAGGAAGGGCACAATATGAAGTCCCATCCAATATTCCCGGCCTACCAGGAACGCATTTAAAAATGGAATTTTAATTTGAACTATTTGCTCGGCAAAAATGGCTACAATCAGAAAACAGACCCCGGCAGCCGCGCTAAAATAACGAAATACATCCCGATAAAGTGACTTGGCCTCACTGTCGTCGGAATGACGCAAGAAAAAAGGTTGCCATGCCATCCGAAACATCTGAACCAGTAATAACATAAACACGGATATCTTGTAACAGGCACTGTAAATTCCCACAATATCATCAGGAGTCAAACCGGCCCCGTAAAGATGAGTTACCGTTGACTGAGACATATAATTAGCCAAGAAAAAACGGTCGAGCATCTCATTGATCACATATCCCAATCCTGCCGGAATGAAAGGAAGCCCAAAATTCAAGGCCCTTTTTAAAACAGGCGTGCTCCAGGAACCGGTCAGCATATTAGCTGTTAATGCCCAAACAACAAGAGCCGTAATACCGGAAGCGGCCAAATTGGCAAAAAAGACCGCTTCGATCCCCCACCCCAAAGCCAAAATAAGGTAAAAGTTGAGCCCCAGGTTAATCAGCACACTACCGGTGCGAATTCCGGCAAACAGCCATTGTTTACGTACGAGCCGCAATTCGGCGAAAGGCACCAGGGCCATGGTGTCGAACCAGAGGATACCCAACATCATCCAGTACAGGCTCTGGTGGCCGCCAGAAGCCAGATTCATTAAAGGCATTAAAAATGGAGCCGATAAGATAAGAAACAAAATCAACAACGAAGATAAACCGCCCAGGCCCAGCTGCAAGGTCCTAAACACATCTTTGGCTTTGCTGCGATCTTTGGCATAACGGAGGTAGGCAGACTCCATTCCAAATGTAAAGACCACATTCAGAAAGGCAATACCGACAAAAACAAGACTTACGATGCCATATTGCGACGTACTGAATACATCGGTATGCAGTGGCACCAGAAGGTAGTTGATAAAGCGTGCCAAGACACTACTGATGCCATAGACCAGGGTATCCGAAAGTAGTTCTTTGAGTTTTTTCAATTAGCTTTTGTTATTAATCGCCTGCTTTCTGTTATGGGTATTTGTCCCTTCAATATTTATTTATATGCAAAACAACATTATTCGATTTGGATGCATCACGGCCGGGAGACTCAATCATTCTTTAACAGTTCTGCCATCGCCTGTACTCCCAGTACGTAACTTTGTTTTCCAAACCCTGTGATGATACCCTTTGCCAATGCCCCGGTCAACGTTTTTTCGCGAAAATTTTCCCGGGCATGAATATTGGAAAGGTGGACCTCGACAATCGGAATTTCGAGGAGATCCAGCGCATCCCGAATAGCCACGGAGGTATGAGAATATCCCCCAAAATTGACAATCACGCCGTCAAATTCGCTATCTGCGAGCGATTGAATAGCCTCGACAAGCTCGCCTTCCAGGTTACTCTGGAAAAAGGTCATTTCATGTTGTGGAAAGGATTCAATGAGCAACTTTTCAATTTCTTTCAGTGTAGCAGTTCCATATTGATCCGGATCACGCTTGCCCAGCATATTCAGATTCGGCCCATTTAGAATAGATAATTTCATAACTGCACCTTCGCCCTGATCTTTTCGGCAAGTTCTTGCATACGTCCTTCACTCACTTCCACATTATGGCCCAATGCCATCACCTGCCGAGTTTTATAGAGGGGGATCAGGTGTAAATGCGCATGAGGTACTTCCAACCCCTGTATAATCACTCCGGTCCGCAGTGGATTTAGGGCTTCGTCAATTGCGTTGGCTATAGTCCTGGAAAAGTTCATCGTGCTGTGCATCAACCCTTCGGGTAAGTCAAAAAAGTAGTTGATTTCTTTTTTGGGCACCACCAGCGTATGTCCTTCTGCGATGGGATTTATATCCAAAAAAGCGATGTGATCATCTGTTTCTGCCACCTTGTGACACGGTATTTCACCCTCAACTATTTTTGTAAAAATGGTAGCCATGCTCTTGTTAATTATTACTTATTCTAATTAATTGTTACTTGAACCTGCCTATACCTCGCTTCATTGTCAAATTCAATTTCTATTCCGGTACTGACCTTTATCTTTTTATATACTTGATTTTACCCGGTGTTTCCTCCCTGTAAATTACGCCTTCCCGTTCGCCCCAGTCCAGGTAGCCAAGTACTTCAGACAATACCAGGAAAATAGCACCTTTTTTTAAGGCATCGGGAAACATGTTATAGGATAACTCAAGCAGGCTCATTGGCTCACCGGCAAGCAGTTTTTGAATTCTCCTGTATCGGCTCTCATGTTCATTCAGATGGTGATCCGCTACTTCCTTTATTTGTTCAATAACCTTGCCGTGGCCCGGCAATACGCTCCCTTGTTGTTCCCGGATCCACTTCAGAGACTCACGATATTGCAGGAGGCTTTTGTTCCGACATCCGGTATTCGGATCAAAATTAATGAGAGCATTCGTGCTTATATGTCCCAACAGCAGATCTCCACCAAAGATGATTCCCCGATCAGTCTCAAAAGCCAGGTGCCCCGGCGCATGGCCGGGCGTTTTTCGCACCGTAACATTGATCTCCCCGCTACTCAACCTGGTTCCCTCTTCTATCCACTCCGGCTCAATGGGTTGCTGAAACTGCTGCAGCCATTCGAGCTGTTCGACCATCTGCCGGGTATATTTACCGGGAATATTATGCCTGGAAAAAAACTCTTGAAATAAGTGTCCGTCATTATTTCCTGCGAAATTCGCGCGCTCCAAAGGATGTCCATAGACCGCCGCTCCCGAACGAGAAGACAGCCTGTCGGCCTGCCCAAAATGGTCCGGGTGCCCATGGGTTAGCCAAATTTCGTCAATATCCCTTATTGTTAAACCAAACTGTTTTAGTTGCTGTTCAACTACTGAATTTGCGTCGTCGGTATACTGGCCACAATCAACAAGCACGATCTTATCATCGGTTATCAAATAGCTAAAAACGTCGCCTACGGCAAATGGGGTCGGAATTCGGATCGGATGGATAAGGGAATGAGTCAAGGAAAATGCTAGCTAAAAATTATTATTACAGTTAATTATCAATGATGAATCAAAGTATCTTTTTTTCAACAATCGGCCAATTAAACACTAAATATCAACAAAAAGTACGGGATTAAAATTTTTATGGGATTTGGGTTGAAATTATTTTGATGAATGCTGTATATTTGGACTCTGTTTTTGACCCGAGAGTCGGTAGCTCAGATGGTAGAGCAACGGCCTTTTAAGCCGTGGGTCGAGGGTTCGATCCCCTCCCGACTCACAATTACTAATGATTCTCTCTCTTAAGTCTCTGCTGGTTGATAGCCTCAGAGGCTTTTTTTATATAATCACTAACAGAAAAATGGAATTACACCCCCTTTAGTTTTCGTTGAAAGTGTTACACATTTAGCCGAATTTATTAGATTTCTCATCAAATTTATTTATGCCCGAGACAACAAATCAACGATCGGACAGCGACAAATCTCCCAAAAAGAAGAAAAATAAACGGAACGGACCGGGAGGCAGACATCAATACACCTTTTATTGGATTATCCTCGCGGCCCTTCTCGGCTTCTGGTTGTTCAGTACGCAGGGAGGAGGACTTTTTGGCGGGCCGCCCTCTATTAACTACAGCACATTCCGCCAACAGGTAAAAAGCGGTAACGTTCAAAAGGTGACGATCCGGGGTGATCAAATTAAAGGCGACCTTAGGCAGAAAGAACCCCTTAAAGTTTCTGATAACGACACCACTCAATATAGCCAGTTTACCACTTACCTGCCCTCTTTCGGCGATGATCAGCTGATGAACATGCTTGAAAAAAATGAAGTGGCGGTTCAAACTTTGCCCCAAAATAGTTTCGACTGGTGGACCATCCTTATCTGGGGACTGCCTCTCATTTTCATGATCATGATTGGTTTGCAATTTTTCCGACAAATGCGCATGCAGGGACAAAACATGTTCAAAATCGGCCAAAGCAAAGCCAAACTACAGGACGCTGAGAAAGTAAATACGACTTTTGATGACGTTGCGGGACTAAAGGGAGCCAAGACGGAGCTCGAAGAAATCATAAGCTTCTTAAAGAATCCCAGAAAGTTTGACTCGCTGGGCGGGGAAATCCCAAGGGGCCTGCTCATGGTAGGACCGCCCGGTACCGGTAAAACGTTGCTTGCCCGCGCCGTAGCCGGCGAAGCAAATGTACCCTATTTCACTATTACGGGCTCCGACTTCATGGAAATGTTTGTCGGCGTGGGAGCCAAACGCGTCCGCGATATGTTTAATAAGGCGAAAGAAAAAGCACCCAGCATCATTTTTATTGATGAAATTGATTCTATTGGCCGCAAGCGGGGAGCCGGATTGGGCGGAGGACATGACGAGCGCGAGCAAACACTCAACCAGCTCCTTTCTGAACTTGACGGGTTTGAACCCAATGAAGGGGTCGTTGTAATGGCGGCTACCAATCGCCCCGACATTCTTGATAAAGCACTGCTTCGCCCGGGTCGTTTTGACCGACAAATTACCGTACACTTGCCAACCCAGGAACATCGTGAGGAGATTCTTAAAATACACGCCAAAAACAAAAAGCTTTCTGATGAAGTCAACCTGAAAGAAATCGCGCGGGCAACGCCCGGATTCAGTGGGGCTGACCTGCGTAACCTGCTGAATGAGGCTGCATTAATTGCAGCAAGATTTAACCGCAAGGCTGTTGAGCAGCAGGACATCGACCAAGCCCGGGATAAGGTAATGATGGGCCTCAAACGGGAAGGAATTCGCCTCTCAGAACAAGAGAAAAAGCTGCTGGCGTATCATGAAGCCGGCCATGCCATTGTTGCAGCCGTGCTGCCCAACGCCGATCCCATTCACAAAGTAACCGTCATTCCACGCGGCAAGGCGATGGGGGTGACCATGCAACTGCCTGAAAAAGAAAAACTTCTCTACGAACAAAAATATATGCTCGACCGAATGGCTGTCATGATGGGCGGACGAGCAGCCGAAAACCTTATCTTTGATACCGCTACGAGTGGAGCAGAGAACGATCTGAAACAAATTACCAAACTGGCTCGCAAGATGGTGCTCGACTGGGGCATGAGTGATAAATTTAACAATATTGCTTTTGGCGGCCAGCGCGAGCAGGTCTTCCTTGGTGAACAAATGGGCAGTCAGCGTGAATACAGCGAAAGCACTGCCCGCGAAGTTGACGAAGAAGTTCAACGAATCCTGAAAGAAGCGTATCAGCGAGCCCTAACTACAATCAAAGAACACCGTGACACCCTGGATCGCTTGGCGAATGAGCTGCTAGAAAAAGAAGAAGTCCCCGGTAAAATCGTTATGCAGTGGCTGAACGGACAAGCTAAACAAGACAAAACAGAGGTTGATACTAAAGCAGCAGAATCCAAAGAAGAATAGCGTGATACGAACCTAATTCTATCAAATTGAATTGAGCCTGCCCGCAATGAACGTTGGGGCAGGCTTTTTTTATAATCTGCCCTATCATGTAGGTTTTTAAAAGAGAATTTTGTAATCTCATAAAGAACTGTTCTTTAATAACTTACATCAAAATTAATTGACTATGCTGAAAGAGTTCAAAGAATTTGCCATAAAAGGGAATGTGGTTGATATGGCCGTTGGTATAATAATTGGTGCTGCCTTTACGGGAGTTGTGCAATCACTTGTCAAGGACGTGATGATGCCGCCGCTGGGGCTGCTGATGGGAGGAGTCGATTTCTCCAACTTTTTTGTTGTTCTCAAGGAAGGAACCGTAGCCGCGCCCTACACCAACCTTGCCGCTGCTCAACAGGCAGGAGCCGTAACATTAAATTACGGGATGTTTTTCAATACCGTGCTCAGCTTCCTGATCGTTTCTTTTGCAGTCTTTATCCTAATTCGATACATCAATAAGCTCAAACGGCCGAAGGAAGCACCGGAACCGGTCGCTCCGGCACTCAAAAAATGCACGTACTGCTTCACCGACATTCCGGCCGAAGCCACCCGGTGCCCGCATTGCACCTCAGAATTAAAAAACTGATCGTTCCAAAATCTTCAAACAAAAAAGATTACCAGAAGGGTATACAACAAGGCACTCAAGCCGGCCGCTGTTAGGGCAAGAGGCAGTTGCGTATAAACATGATCCATAAGATCACAACCGGTCGATAGCGATGAAAGGATAGTCGTATCAGAGATGGGAGAACACTGATCGCCAAATACACTACCGCCCACAACGGCACCAAAGCAAAGTGTGATAAAAAATTCGTTTGGTAAGACCGCCCAGGCCAACGGCATGGCCACCGGAAATACTACGGCATACGTCCCCCAGGAAGTTCCGGCAGCAAAAGCGATAATCATGCAAAGCCCCATCAAAATAGCCGGTAAAAAAACCGGTGATATTGTATGACCGATCAGCGCAACAACATAGTCAGCTGTACCTACCGATTCTGCAACGCTTTTCAGCGAAACGGCCAGCGCTAAAATTATGGCTCCTATGGTCACCCCCTTACAACCATCAACAAAGCCGTCAATGACTGTCTGCAATTCCATCCCTTTTGCAAGAGCGATGAACATTCCTGTTAGAACGGCCAATACAAACGCCTCTGCAATCATCAAAGTGGGATTCTCGGTCTGATGCATGATATAAAAAGTAGTCACATAAGGGATAATAGCGACCCCAAGCAATGTGCCGATGGGCCCAAAAAAGTCGATAAGCCCGGGCTTATAACCATCCGGAACATTCATTTCAGTAAGCTCCGTGGATGCCATCGGCTTGGCACCTTTACGATCGAGCTCTCCCTCATTCCGGGATCTGAGGATTGCTTCACGCATTTTTTTGCCGGGAATCCAGGGTAATAGTTCGAGTGCAAAAAAGAGTGTCGTTAGCACGGCGATAATGCCGTAAAAATTAAATGGCAAGGCATGAAAGAAGAACGTAATACCATCCTGGGAATTCTGAAAAAGGGGTATCGTGCCAACCACCAATCCCGCAACGTAAATGGGCCAAACATTAAACGGGATAATGGTAGCCGCAGGGGAAGCGGTTGAATCCACCATGTAAGAGAGCTCCTCGTGCGACACGTCATACTCATCCGTAATAGGCCGCACCGTGGCCCCGGTCAAGACCGTACTAATCGTCCCTCCCTGGTGAAAAACCAACCCCATAAACCAGGTAAAAAACTTGGCACTCTTTCGCCCCCGTAC
>JASFMR010000126.1:0-7382 GCA_050117475.1 Balneolaceae bacterium
GACCAACTCTTATACCTACTCTTTGGGGCGGTATTATAACGTACCAAAACTCTTCCGGGGAATGTTTATCCGCGGCCAAATGACGTACCTGCCCGGTCTTGAGAAGTTTGAAGAAACAGAGCTGCAGATTTCGAGAAACTTCATGCAGACCGGAAGGGTTCAATTTACATTTGGGCATAACTTCATAGGTAATTTTAATTCCCTGAGTCTCAACTTCACAATAGATTTCAACAAGATCCGGAGTAATACTACCTCAAGAACCAGCGGCTCGGAAATATCCATTACCCAAAATTTCCGTGGATCAATCGGTTATGATCCCTATGGTGACCAGCTGCTTCTTAATAATCGTCAACAGGTAGGGCAATCGGGAACTGCCGTCCGATTGTTTGTCGACAATAATAATGACGGATTTTATGAAGATAGCACAGACCAGGTTATAACAGATCCCGCAGTACATTTAAACAGGGCCGGAGGGCGGACGACTGTTAAAAATGGCATCAATTATATTTCGCAGCTTTTACCCTATTATCGATATGATATGGAAATCAACAAGGAAGCCCTGAGTAATCCCATGTTGGTACCTGATATTGAAAATTTTTCAATAGTTACGGATCCCAACCAGTATAAAACTATAGAAATTCCATTTTACCAGTCCGGGGTTATCTCAGGGAATGTGGCCAAGAAACAGGACAGCACTTTCAAGGCACTCAGCGGTGTTCGATTGTTCCTTGAATCAAACTATGAGAAAGAATCCAGCCGAAAACCTTTTAGCAAAGAATTGAGGACTTTTTCCGATGGTTCTTTCTATACCTATGAGATACCACCGGGTAGGTACCATTTATATATTGATCCCAAACAGCTGGAGTTCCTGGATGCGATCTCCAAGCCCGATACAATGGATATAACGATCAAATCTCTGGCCGAAGGTGATTTTGTAGAGAACCTAAACTTTACGGTTGTTCCTAATGTAGACACGACCCAAAACAGTCAACCGGCTTTCAGTCAACAAAGTCATACATCCAACGAGCAGCCAGATGAAAAAGAGATCGCCGATCAACAATATTATTACGAGATCCAGTTAGCCAGCTTTAAAACATTAGAGAAAGCTGAAAGTGTAGCTTCCGAAGCCAGCAAACATCTTGGAGGTTCTTTTACCGTTACTCTTAATACGAATAATGGTCTGTATGCCATAAGAAGCACCCCGATACCGGAACGCGAAGATGCCCTTGAAACAATAATTTCTTATTACAACAGTAATTATTCGGGCGCCGCCCTAGTTGTACTGAATAATAACTATGAAAAGAGTACGGTAAAACCTGAATTTATTCAGCTTGGAACATTCAGTACCATTCAGCAAGCCTGTGCATTTGCAAGAAGTTCTGCCAAAGAACTCAAAAAGGAACTTGCTATCACAAAAAACCTGGACTCCGGGCAATATAAAGTATACATCAATGAGAGTTATCCCTCTGACCAAAGTATAGAATCACAGCTAGCCAAAATAAAAGGGACTATCCCTTTCAGTGACGCTTATATAAATCATGAACATCAAATTCAGATCGGGGCTTTCAAAAACTTACATACAGCCCGAACCTTTGCCCATAATTCTCAAATCCTTCTCAACAGAACGTTAAATGTTACCAAGGATGCCGAAGAAGAATACTATAAAGTTGTTATCGATAGTAGCTATACATCCCAAACCACTCGCGATAAAACATTAGCCCAAGTTAAACAAACAGCGGTTTTTCATGATGCCTCTATTAATAGTAGTAATGGTGATAGCATAATACTACATAAAGGGAGGCCCATGAAATTTACCTACCGGGTTCAGGTGGAAGGGGTAACTAAAGAATCAGAAGATACTTATCTCAGTGAAGTGTTAGATTCTGCATCTGATACTGATTTAGAACAACCGCGGAAAGAAACCGTAATCTTTGATAATGTTACTACCTGGAATAAGACCCTGAAGCTACAGAAAAAACTCGCCAAGATCTCTACGGTCGGTCATCCTATTATTATTTTGATTGAGGAAAGTCGCACCGAAAACTAGCGTCTCTTTGACTGAAAATAGGAATCTAATAGTTCATTTTTTTAAAAATATTCAACCGTAGTGGTCAATTTACCCCGATATATTCCGGCCATCATCTTTTGCTTGGATTTTCCCTCAAAATTGACGCTGGAAGCACTTGTATCTGCACTAAATTGCTTGTGAGAGACATTCAATGTCACCTCTTTACCATCGGGACCTTTTAGCGTTACATTTCCATCGACACTGATTACGGTATTTTCTGCCCCTTTTATTTTTACAGCTCCCAGATCAGTCAGACTGTTTTCCGATAACTGAATCATTGATGGCTGAACTACTTCCACACTATTCCCGCTCATCACCCTAACACTAACACGCATGGTAGCTTGTGAAGAACGTTGCGCGAATCCTGTGCTGGTTATGAAGCCCATTAAAAAAGCAATTAGTATTATTGTCTTGTTAGTCATTTCTCTTGTCTCCTATTGTTGTCTCATTAGTCTTATTTGATTCCGTGTTCAATATATTAAATATTTCTAATATTAATAAATTCTAATGTTAATTAATTATTTCTAATGTTTAAAAGCAGCTTCTATTACCAGTAGGGGCATTTTTTACAAATATTAGAATTAAAGAGAAGGGAGAAAATATTTAAAAAAGGCTCTGAATCTTTCGACTCAGAGCCTTTTTATGAAAGGAAGGAATAAACTTATGATATATCTATAAAACTAATCCGAGAGGATTCTCCAGCATACTTTTCAGAGTATTAAGGAATTTAGCGGCCAACACACCATCCACAATACGATGATCACTGGAAAGTGTAACCTTCATCCGCTTACCCGGAACGACCTCCCCATTTTCGACTACAGGAACTTCACGTATAGCCCCAACAGCCAAAATACATGCATTAGGAGGATTAATAATAGCAGTAAACTCCTCTATGCCGAACATTCCCAGGTTACTAACGGTAAATGTACTGCCCTCCATTTGCTCAGGTTGCAATTTTCGGTCACGTGCTTTTTCAGCAAGCTCCTTGCCTTCTTCCGCAATCTGTTGCAACCCTTTCTGATCGGTATGATTGATGACCGGCGTTACGAGCCCTTCATCAATCCCTACTGCCACCGCAATGTTGACATCCCCATGTTGAACAATCTTATCACCCAGCCAAGAACTATTTATTTCCGGATGCTTGCGTAATGCTGTTGCACAAGCTTTAACCACGATGTCATTAAAACTGATTTTGGTTTCACTGATCTCATTGAGCTTTTTTCGTGCATCCCAAACGGCACCCATATCTATCTCAATAGTTTCGTAATAATGCGGGCTGCTAAACTTGCTTTCAGACAAGCGACGGGCGATCGTCTTACGCATCTGTGATACTCTAATTTCTTTATCCTCATGAGACACTGTTGCAGCCCGTGCCGCAGGAACCTGGGAGGGTTCATAATTTTCAATATCCCGTTTGATAATTCGTCCCTGGGGGCCGCTTCCCGTCACATTAGAAAGTGAAATGCCTTGTTCCTCCGCCATCCTCCTGGCTAAAGGGGAAGCTTTAATCCGGCCGTCATCTGGAGTTTCTGCGATCTGGCCATTTCCTTTGCTTTCCAAATCACCAAACACGGGATCGTAGCTTTCTTTTTCTTCCGTTGTTTCTGTTTTCGGAGCTTTTTCCTCTTTCTTACCTGGAGCATTTCCGGATTCGGCCTCAGCCAATAGATCACTGATATCCTCATCCTTTTCACCGATTACAGCCATCAATTTTCCAAGGGGGACAGCTTCGCCTTCTTCAGCAAGAATCTTAAGAATGGTTCCTGAATCAAATACTTCTACCTCCATTGTTGCTTTGTCGGTTTCTACCTCAGCAATGACATCACCGGATTCAACTTTATCACCTTCTTGCACATGCCATTTAGCAATCACTCCTTCCTCCATCGTGTCGCTAAGTTTGGGCATCTCAACCTTAACTGCCATAATATCTGTCTTAATTTTTAAGGATTTAAATTACTTGCGATACGTAACGGTATTAATGGCCTCAATCACTTGATCGGGACTGGGGAACCATTCATCAAATAAATTTTTGGCAAATGGAGCACTCGTATCAGGCAGCGTCACCCGCTGCACAGGTGCATCCAGGTAATCAAAAGCTTCACGCTGGATCAGATAGCCCACTTCGGCAGCCAATCCGCCAAATGGGTGAGCTTCATCCACAATAACACAGCGATTGGTCTTTTTGATTGATTTTACAATCGTTTCCATGTCCAGCGGTTTTACAGTCCGGGGATCAACAATTTCAACCTCAACTCCTTCTTTCTCCAATTGTTGTGCCGCCTTTGTTGCCACATGATACATTTTCCCATGGGCTACAACCGTTACATCGCCGCCTTCGCGTTTAATCTTAGCTTTACCGATAGGGATGGTAAAATCATCGTCATCCGGTACTTCTCCTTTCATGCCATACATCTGTTCAGATTCCATGAACAGAACGGGATTGTTATCTCTAATTGCGGATTTCAGCAATCCCTTGGCGTCAGCGGGCTCTGAAGTGTAAATAACCTTTAATCCGGGAAAGTGGGCATACATCGCATCATATGATACCGAGTGCGTGGCACTCAGTTGACCAGCCGAAGCATTGGGCCCGCGAAAGACAATTGGGATTTCAATTTGCCCGCCGGTCATGTAGCGAATTTTTGAAGCATGGTTAATAATCTGATCCGCTGCCAATACCGCAAAGTTAAATGTCATAAATTCCACGATTGGGCGAAGTCCGTTCATTGCCGCACCCACGCCGATTCCGGCAAAACCAAGTTCGGCAATCGGGGTGTCAATCATACGTTTCGCACCGTATTTATCGAGCAGCCCTTCCGTCACTTTATAGGCACCGTCGTATTCTGCGACTTCTTCGCCCATCACAAAAATATTTTCGTCCCGGCTCATTTCTTCATCAATGGCAGCCCGGATTGCTTCTCTGAATTGTAATTCAGCCATTTTTCGTCAATTGATTCAAATTATTAGTAAAAAATTAGTCGAGTACCGGACATAAGCCCGAAAACATCATACAATCACCCTTTAGGTATGAAAAGGATAATCATCTTCGACAAATACATCAGAATACAAATCGTCCAGGTCAGGGAAATCGCTATCCTCAGCAAAGTCAATAGCTTCCTTAATAGTTTCTTCTACCTTATCCTGGATTTCATCAATCTTATCTTTATCAACAATACCCTCATCCAACAGATATTGTATTATCCGCTCGATGGGATCCAGTTTTTCATATTCCTTAAGCTCTTCTTTTGTCCGATACTTCATAGGGTCGGACATCGAGTGGCCACGATAACGGTAGGTGCGAATTTCAACAAGCCAAGGCTCCGAATTTTCCCTAACGTCTTCGGCAATTTCTTTCATCTTTTCATAGACAGTGAACACATCCATACCATTGATGACGGCATTTTTCATCCCGTATCCCTTGGCACGTTCATAAAGTTCACCTACCGAATGCCGGTGCACTGCCGTTCCCATGGCATAGCCATTATTTTCAATAGCATAAATACAGGGCAATCCCCAATTCTGACTCATATTAAAGGTTTCATGCAGGGCCCCTTGATCTACAGCTCCATCGCCAAGAAAACAGGCTGTGATACGTCCGTTTTGCTTGTATTTATTTGCAAAGGCAATTCCTCCACCAAGCGGAATATGCCCTCCGACAATACCATACCCGCCCCAGAAGTGATGATCTACTTTTGAAAAGTGCATGGATCCGCCTTTCCCGCGCGAACAACCAGTAACCTTACCGTAAAGCTCAGCCATTCCCTCTTTTGGGGAAACGCCTCGAACCAATCCCCAACCGTGATCGCGATACGCAGTAATTATATCATCGTCATCGTTAAGGGCATAAACAGTCCCAGTCGAAATCGCTTCCTGCCCCATATATAGGTGCAGGAAACCACCAAATTTACCCTTCTGATACATTTGCATGGCCCGTTCTTCGAATCGCCGCTGCAAATACATCAACTCAAACATATCTACTACATCCTCTTCCGACAATCCAAGGGATTTATGCTTTTTCTTCGTGGGAGAAGGCAACTCGGTACTGCGGACAACATGTCCATTTGTACGAATTCCTGTTCCCGAGGGGGTAAATGAAATTTCTTGTGTTTCTTTCTTTTTCTTAGCCATAATATCTGTTTTTACAGCCTGTTACGCTGTATCAACTATTTCAATTGAAGGTTTTCCACAAATTCACAGTTAGAAAATATACCCAAAATTTATGGAAGATTACAGGTGTAAGCCTGTTTAAAAACTTAATACGAATTTATAGCATTTAATTCCGTTTGGGGGTTAGTCAAAATATTTCGCAACCAGCTTGTCTAAACGATCAAATACCTCATTCAGTTTCTCCGGTTTTCGTCCGCCAGCAGTAGCCAAATTAGGCTGGCCACCGCCACCGCCGCCCAACATTTTGCCAAGTTCACCAACCAACGCTCCTGCTTTGAGCCCCTTTTCTTTAATCAAGTCATCGGTCACGGCAGCAGCAACATAAACTTTCCGTTCATCGGTATCTTTTGCACCCAGCACAGTAATAGTCCCTTTCTTACTTTTTTCAAGCGACTCGTACCCAAGTTGTTTCAGTAAATCCATATCGGCATGGGGAATTTCACCGGAGACCAATTTAATTCCCCCTTTAATTTCACGAGCACTGTTTAAAAAATCGTTTAACCTAGAAATACTTTGCTGGTGTCTAAGCCGTTCCACCTCCTTCTCAAGATTTTTCCGCTCTTCGATCAACTGGCGAATATCTCTGGCAATATCTTCACTTTGCCCTATCTGTGAACGGATCCGTTGTATCAATTCATTTTCAGACCGAAGATACTCGTCCACGCTTTTTCCAACTTTGGCCTCGATACGGCGAACGCCGGCAGCTGCGGATGATTCGCTTAGAAACCGGAAATAACCAATTTCGCCGGTTGCATCTACATGCGTACCTCCGCAGAGTTCCATCGAATAATCGGGATCAAAGGTAATTACCCGAACCAGGTCTCCATACTTTTCACCAAACAGCATAGTAGCTCCGCGTTCCCGCGCTTCTTCAATTGGCATTTCCCGCTCTTCTCCCCTGGGGATATTTTGCTGAATCCTTTCGTTTACGATCTCTTCTATCTGGTCAAGTTCTTTAGAAGAAATTTGATCAAAATGAGAAAAGTCAAAGCGGAGGTGATTCTCATCAACCAATGATCCCTTTTGTGCAACATGTTCGCCCAGTATTTGCTTAAGTGCAGCATGAACCAAATGTGTTGCAGAGTGGTGCTTTCGAATTTCGCGGCGGCGGTCTGCATCAACCATGGCCTCCCATTGACCGTCAGGGGCT
>JASFMR010000127.1:0-7218 GCA_050117475.1 Balneolaceae bacterium
TAACCTTCGTCATTTGCATAAGCAGAAAAAATTGCCATGTTATCCGTGAGCCCAATAACTCGATAGTGGGGCATACTATCCGTTCGTGTATTTTTTGCCAGATCACAAACAAAATGAGAAGCGGTGGATGCAGATCCTCCATTTCCCATAATGAAGATCTGTTTACCGTCCATGCGAGCGCGATGTAATACATCAATAACTTGAGCTATTAAACTGTTCGGTAATCGATCAAGTGTTTGTTGAAGAACTTTAATATAAGTAGTGATTTGATCCATTTTTTTCTCTCCTATGTACTTCTAATTTTTATCACCTTCGATAATTGAAAATTACCTTGGTTCCATCAGATTCAAGTCTGAATGGTAATTCCTGAAGATTAGGCAATGCTTGACGAACTGCAGATTGCTTTTCATAAGGAACATATAGCAAAATAAATCCACCACCGCCAGCACCTGTAATCTTTCCACCAACCGCTCCAGCGCGTCTAGCCACATCATAAATATCATTAATCGTAGAATTGCTTATAGCGCCCGCCATTTTTTTCTTCAATTCCCATGATTGGTGAAGCAATGACCCAAAGGCATCGAAATCTCCCTCTTCCAAATTAGTACGCGCTTGGATTGCCATTTGTTTTATCTCTCGAAGCACGCCAATTCGGTCATTAATATTATTTTTTTGTTCACTCAATATCGTATCTGCGCTACGTGTAATTCCTGTATAGAAAAGAAGAAATCTGTCATTCAATGCTCGCCGAAATTCCGAATCTAATTCCAATTTTTCTGTTCTAACTTGTCCATCCGGTAAAAACTCAATGAAGCGTAGATTCCCATAAGCTGCGATGTATTGATCCTGGATTCCAATCGGTTTTTCAAGATCCTCGATTTCAATCTTACAGGCTTCCCGAGCCAGCTGTTCAGCAGAAACGATCTCACCCAAATATGTATATAGGGCATGCAAGGCACCGACAGTGACCGTGCTTGAGGAGCCCAGCCCCGAACCTTCGGATGGGATATCGCCCATTGTAGTAATTTCAACGCCACTCTGAATGCACGTTGTTCTCAATGCTTCTCGAATAAGTTCATGTTGAATTTCATCTACTTTATCAACCATCTCAGTTTGTGTATAGCCAATTCTCAACTTCTTATCAAAGCGTTCTTTGACTGTTACAAAGATATATTTATCGATTGCAGAGCTTAAGACACATCCTCCTTCTTGCATAAAGAAGGAGGAAAAATCTGTACCTCCACCGAAAAAACTAATTCGTAAGGGCGTCTGAACAATAATCAAGAATTAACTCCAGTTACTGAAACGGATGTTTCTACCTGTTTTTAATATGCCCCACGGCTTTTTAGCACTGCAGGTATTGTCTGGAATAAAAGTTGAAGATCAAGCCACAGGCTCCAGTTTCTAATGTAGTACATATCCAAACGGACACGGTCATCGTAGGAAATATCCGAGCGACCGCTCACTTGCCATAATCCGGTTATTCCAGGCAGAACAGTCAGAAGATTCATATCAAATTGCTTATACATAGATACTTCCTCTGGTGAAATCATTCGGGGGCCAACCATTGACATTTCTCGTTTGAGAACATTAATTAATTGAGGAAGTTCATCTAAACTGTATTTTCTCAGGATTGCACCAATTCGGGATATTCGTGGATCGTTTTTAAGTTTGTGGTTTCTCGCCAGTTCCTCCTTTAATTTGGGGTGTTTGTCCAAAATCTCATCACCATTAGTCACCATTGTACGAAATTTCAAGGCATAGAACTGCTTGCCATTTAAACCCATTACCAATCTCTTGTGAAGGATCGGTCCCTGGGAATCGAGCTTTATTAATATAGAAATCAAAAGAAATAAAGGTGATAGAGCTATCAGGCTGGTTATCGCAAGAACATAATCAAGAATTAATTTAATAACATTATCGGTTCCAGTCAAACGAACTTTACTAACATAAACCAAGGGAACGTAAGCAAATTCATTTACTGTTAAACTTGTTGTAAGAATTTCATATAGCCCAGAAGACATGCGGATATTAACTTTATCGGTAACCCCATACCTTCGAAAGATTTCTAACAAATAATCACGAGTAGAGAATGCACTCGAAGCGAGGATTACCTCGCCAATATCGTATTGTTCAATAATTTTCCCCAACTGATCCACTGAACCCAGAGAGACCAATCCATGAAATAACGGAAAAGTCACGGGCGCTTTATTATCAACAAAACCAACTAAATGTAATCCGGATGTTTCCCAGTGAAGGAGTTGTTCTGCAAGCCAACGTCCTTCCTGGTTTGCACCGACAATAACGGCTGGTGTCAGAAAGAATCCGCGTTTTCGAAGGGCATAAACAACCCTTCGCAATAAAAAGCGGGCCATTGCTACAAAAAGAAAAGTACTCCCCCAGGTTATTAACAACCAGCCACGCGCAATAATAAAACTCGGTTCTAGGAAACCTGCAATAACAATGATTAAAAAGCCCGCACTAGCAGAACTGAAAACTTTTGAATATTCATGTGTTCCACCTAGCAAAAACCCCTTAGAATATAGCCCGCTGAATGCGAAAATCACTAGCCAGAGGAAAGGCAGTGTATAGATTAGATAATTCTCAAAAGATATAAGTGCATCTGGATCAAAGTACTGAGCAAACAAATCAAAACGAAAATAGAATGCCATCCTGAGGGCGAGATAAGTCATAGTTGCATCAGAAATGATCAGACTGACGATATACAGTGCCCATTGGATATTTCGGGGAATGATCGAATTAGCGTTATAAACTTTTTTGGAGATTGCAATTCTGGGCATGTTTTCACTTTTAGTTCGAATGTTCATAGATAATTACTCTCTTTCTAAAAGGCAGCTTTTCAATAAATAAGACAAAACCCCTCTACAATATAAAAGTTAATCGAGTACATGACGGGCTTTCTAACAAAAGGTTACGAAGAAAAGCGTAATACATAAAAATGCAAGCGTGAGATTTCAGCGTTAGCATGCTCCGCCCTTCCGACATTACATCAGGGCTCAAAATCAAATTAGATAGCACTCCTTTTAGCTTCTTACCATAAAGTTCTGGGTTTACATTTTTGGAATACAGATTTACTGGCTTACTCATAAACAAAAAATACATTTCAATATGATGCAAAATTTTTTATTTTGGAAGAAGTATTCCAGTTTTCACATCCAACACATCCGCGGCCTTACGAAGATTACTAAGGTAAACATCATTATCTGTAAACTTTTCATAATCTTCATAAATACCATTCCAAATCTTTATCGCAGTCGGTTCACTGCATCCACGTTTACGCATTTCACCAATGAAATCATCGAATGACATTGCATTTCTGGCGGCTAGTAATTGAACGCGGCTTCCCATTTCCACTCCATATTTAACGTATTGGATAATTGTTTTGTTAGAATAATATTTTTTGAACTGATTTATTTTCGTTTTGCCGGATATTGGATTGCGAAATCGATTTAAAATTTCATTGTATAAAAAAGCAGGTAAAATTAGTAAATTAATAAAGTAAATTTTTGCAATAATAATGTACGGTTAATTTGACATCCTTTTCATTACACTTTATGGCCTCACTATAACAAAATAGATATTTAAGTGTATTTGGATATATTAAGGATTTCTTAGGATTTCATCTCAGGCAATTTTTGGACAAATAAGCCTAGTACCCAGATAATATATTTATGAGGGGCAGAGTAATGTTATGAAAAAGAGTACTTAACCTATCAAAATCAACTTGGACGGCGCTAGGATCTGTGATTATCTTTCTTCTATTTACCGATTGAACATATTTACATCATAGGCAAATGAATATAACCCTACCAAAAAATATACCTTTAAAAGTAGGAGGAAAGTAAGTTGTATCCATTAAAAATCTATGCTATATTAGTTGTGTTTTTATATACAAAGCAGCAATTTAGCCCACTTAATAACAATTTCAGCATTGAAAGGGGTAAAAGTGGCTGATAAAGTTCTAGTGATAGATGACGATCCAAGCGTTGCAGAACTCATCAAATTAATTTTGAAGCCGCGCGGTCTTGTAATCTATCATGCACCAGATGGGAAAGATGGACTAAAACAAGCCTACGATCTACAACCTGATTTGATTCTTCTGGATATTATGATGCCAGAACATGATGGGTATGAAATTTGTGCCCGACTGCGAGAATTCAGTGATGTTCCCATCCTGATGCTTACCGCAAAATCTCAAAGTTCTGATGTTACTCATGGTTTTGCAGTTGGAGCAGATGATTATGTAAAGAAGCCTTTTTCCAATGAAGAGCTGGTATCAAGGATTGAAAGTCTTTTACGGCGAAATAAGTCGACTGGTGCCAATAAAAATATTACCGGCTATTCGGATGGCACGCTTGAAGTTGAACTCGCTTCGCAAAAGGTTTTGCTAGACGGTGAAGAAATTACGTTAACGCCAACAGAGTTCAAGTTATTAGCGTTTCTAATCCGTAATCCAAATAAAACGCTCCCCACTCGCACATTGTTAACTGAGATATGGGGAGATGCTTACAGCCACGATAAAGCATTGCTTTCTTTGTATATTCACCAGATAAGGCAAAAATTGAAAGAGGGTGAAGCAGAGCATAAGTACATTCAAACCCAATGGGGGCAAGGGTATTTGTTCAAAGCTTCATTGCAAAACGAAGCGGCTACCCCAATATCTGTGTCTGCGAAGGCAGAAAATTTAGAAAAACCTAAAACGATTCCCACTTTTTTTAAACGATGGTGGATCGTTCTTGCTATACTTCTTTTATTACTAGTTGCCCTACAAATTGATAATCTATCCAAACTTTTCACCAAGCCCATTGAAGATGGCACCCTAATTGAAGCAATTGTTACCTCTGATGGATTTATTGCTGAAAATGGTACCGGTGTACATGGACAAGTTTGCATATCCAACCAGGGTGAATATTCTACCGAGAACCTATCCATTGTGAGTACAGTTCAGACAATTGACGATAGCGAAAGTGTGCTTACAAACAGGTCTATAGATCTTGGTAAAAATCCTATAATCGAACCAAATAAATCCCATTGCTATCCATATGAAATGATTTTTGAACCCATTGGCAATCCAAATGTGACGTACATGAACACTATTAGTGTAACAATTACCAATTTTAGTGGTTTAGCCCCAGGTAGCAAGCATTGCCCAGGACCTGATCGATGCTCGTTTGGGCCAACAATCAAGTCTGAATTCTCGTTACCTGAACAATAAAATTGAATATAAATCTGGGGGATTAAAAAACCACTGCTCGCCAAAATTGAAACTTGAATTGCAAAAGCGAACTATATAAATAGTTCTTATAATCAATATGCGAGACAAGTTTTAATAATTCAAAGTGGCCAGATCAACCACATCACTGTGGCTACGACGATTCCGAAAAGCACTCCGCCCGTCACCTCTAAAGGCGTGTGCCCAAGCACTTCGCGTAAATCTTTTTGGTCAAACATATGACCGCGTAAAAACTCATTGAATAGCATATTAATCCTCTGGGCATGAACACCTGCTTGTCGGCGCACACCGGCAGCGTCATAGGTCACCACCATCGTGATGGCCACCCCCAGAGCGAATAATGGATTATCAAAACCATGGTACAGACCTATGGCAACTGTTGCAGAGGTCAGCAAGGATGAATGCGAGCTGGGCATACCTCCCACGCTGAGCAATAAAGCCCAATTCCAGCGGCGTGTATAAAGATAATCCAGAGGGATTTTGATAATCTGTGCCAGAAGCCAGGCGGTCAACATGGTAATCAAAACACGGTTTTGAAAGAGCACACCCAGGTTCATGGACTATTCTCCAGCTTCAAAATCGGACATTTGATCACCGGACAATTCACGGACTTTTAGCTCTGCCCCATCGAGCAACTCGCTGCAACGCTTGACCAGGGCCTGCCCCCGTTCAAATAACGACATCGACTCTTCAAGCGGATTCTGTGAAGCCTCCCCTTCCAATGAATCCACAATGGCTTCCAATTCGGCGAAGGCTTCTTCATAAGTCAAATCTTTTACAGGTTTTGGAGAGGCTGCTTTCGACATTAAGGCTCCTTATCTTTCGAAACAGTTGCATCGAACGTGCCATCACTGACACGTACTTGAATTTCATCACCAACATTCGTTTGCTTCACCTGGCTGACTAGTTTTCCGTTTTCTCGAAGTGTAACAACCGCATATCCGCGCGCTAGCACCGCCAACGGATTGAGGGATTCCAGGCGGCGTTCAAAGCCTTTGAGACTTGACCGGTTCAGCGTCAGTCGATGCTTTAATGCAGAACGCCCCCGCCGGGCAAAATCATCCAAACGCTGACGGTCTGTCTGGATGCGGCGTAGGGGCGAGGCAAAACGAAGGTCGGCGATCAGGGCATCGAGTCCGGCTTGATACGCGGCCAGCAGGTTCAGGGTCGAGGTGCTGAGGCGGGTTTTCATCCCTTGTAAATAGGCTGATAGATCTGCAATCGTGACAGGTGTGGCCAATTCGGCTGCGGCGGTTGGGGTGGGAGCGCGCAGGTCAGCGACAAAATCACACAGGGTGAAATCGGTTTCGTGACCGACACCACTGATGACAGGGGCATCCGAAGCAAACACAGCACGGACAACACGTTCATCATTGAAAGCCCACAGGTCTTCGATGGAACCGCCACCGCGCGCCAGCAGGATCACGTCAGGTTTTTGCTGATTGAGTGTTTCTATCGCAGCAACTAACTTGGGTGGAGCCTCATCGCCCTGGACAGGCGAGGCTGCCAGAACAACTTTAACCAGCGGCAGACGACGGCGAAGCGTATTGAGCATATCCCGTAATGCTGCACCGGTAGCGGACGTGACAATGCCAATCTTCTCGGGTAATTCCGGGATGGGACGCTTACGCTCGGCCTCGAACAGACCTTCAGCTTCGAGCATGGCTTTCAAGCGCAAGAACTCCTGATAAAGCATGCCTTCGCCCACCGGACGAATGATGTCTGCATAAAATTGATACGCGCCCTGTGGCTCATACACGCCGATGCGACCATGCGCTTCGATTTCCATGCCATCCTGCAAAGGCAGGGTCAGGCGGCGGGCATCACCTTTCCACATAACGCCGCGCAGCGAAGCGCTGGCATCTTTGAGCGTGAAGTAGATGTGTCCGGAGGCGGGCCGCCCCAGGTTGGAAATCTCCCCCTGCACCCAGACATCCTGCAGGGTCACATCGGACTCCAGCAAG
>JASFMR010000128.1:0-6694 GCA_050117475.1 Balneolaceae bacterium
GTGGTTTGTCAACGATGATATAGGCCGCATTTCGGGTCTTTTTGTCGCTATACACCTTGTTCATTTCACGGTTTAGCTTGATATAGGCCTCGTAGTCGGGCTCCAGTTTTCCGAAATCATATTCAAACTTGAGGTTGGGCAGTTCAATAATAGTGACGCCGGTTATGAGAAGGGCAATTCCGATGATTCCATATGAAAACCAATTCCGGCGATTATTCCTGACGGCAGATACTTCCGGGGCCTGTGATACTTTTTGGGGAATATCGGAAAGATCAAGCCACCGTATCTTTTCCAATACAACCAACAGGGCGGGGAGAAAAAAAATATAAGCCAGTATAGACAGCATGAGGCCGACCCCGGCAATGAATCCAAATTCGCTGAAACCTTTGAAATCGGCCAGCATGAGTATGAAAAAGGCGGCGGCAGTGGTTATCCCCACCACCGTAATGGCTTGTCCCGTAGTCATGAAGGTAACAGTGATAGATTCTTCCACGGATTTGCTCTCTCCACGCTCTTCGGCATAGCGGGCAAAAAAGTGGATGCCGAAATCTATGCCCATCCCAAATAACAGCAGGCCCAAGGTGGCTGTCATAATGGTGAGCGTCTGATAAGCGATCCAGGCAATGCCAAAAGTCAGGGCCAGGCTGAAAGTCAACGGAAGCGCCAGCATCAGAGTATGAGCAGGGATCTGTCGAAACTGCCTGAACATAAGGTGGAAAGAAAAATAATCACCGGCCTGGGCCTGGTAGCTTTTATACTGAAAGTATAGTACGACAAACACCAAGAGCATCAGTACTCCTGCGCCGAAAGAGTTTTTGACGTCTTTGGTGATGGCTTCAACCTCGATAAGGGTCCGTATAAGTCGGCCACCCAGCACGACCTTCATCTGTGGCTGGAAGGTGGCAGGATTCATCTGGTCTACCACGTTTTGGAGGTTGCTGTATGTATTCCTAATAAATCTGAGGTCAGTCTGAGAGCCGCTTGGAAATAACTTTACAGCCATCGCCGTAGAGTCGCTGGAGATTGGGTATTCCGATCCGATGAGTTCGTCATACATGTTACTGAGCTCTTCGCCCAGGGAATCTGTCTCGGAACTTTCTTCCTCTTCCAGCTCAAAATAAAAGGGGTTGGCTTCTCTTTTTGCTTCACTGATCCTGCGATGCAGGAAATCTTCAAGTTGATCCAATTCGCTGTCAGTGGCAAAATAAAGTGCGTTTCGTTTCAGGAAATCAATATTTTTATGGAATTCCGAACGGAGGAAGTACGGTTTCCCGTTGTTTTGGCGCATAGCAAGGGCCTTGGGAATGAGTGCTTCAGCGAACTTTTTGTTGGCCTCAAAAGAGGGGCTTTCTATGATAACAGCCACTTCATGTTCACCGCCGACCTGCTCGCGAAGTTTGTCCAGCGCCTGTACGCTGTGATACGATCGGGGGATAAGCTGTGCAAGGTCGGTGTCGATGCGCAAATTGATGGCCAGGAGAAACCCTACTAACGCTAAGCTCAGGCTAATGATGATAGTGGTTACGGGAAATCGAATGATTTTCCTGAGAAAGGGTAAAAGCCGTTCAAAGAGTCTTTCCATGGGCTTTGTTTGGCATTAAGTTACATACTGTTAGCTCTCATCTTCCAGAAATAACTGGCAAGGGTTCCAAGGCCGAAGAATATCAGCAGCAGGTTGATGAACCAGCCTACCAAGGGCAGGACACTAAGTATCGAGGTCAGAAGTATACCCAAAGCCAATCCCCAATAATAATCAGAGTATGCTTCTCCCGGCTTGAATAGGCGTATGCTCAGCGTACCTATTGTAAGGGCAACAAGGAGATAGCCAAAGAAAAGGGCCAGTCCATAAAATACCATCAGCAACACGGATATGGGGATGGTAAGAACCAGTATTAGCAGGATAATACTCGCTATCGGGATCCCCAGGAAGAGCAGGAAGCCGAGTCCGGTGTTTTTAAAATAGTTTTCCGTTGAAAAGCGGTGCAGATCGACGGTTGTCTCACGGAAAATGGCAATCAGTAATATCCCGGTTAGCAGGATCGAGGTATAGAACCATAAGCCGACAAAGAAAGTAGCCATCCATGTGTCTTCCTTAGTTTGGACGATTTTCAGGTCGTCAGGAGCATTTCCAAGGGTAGAAGGGTCAATTTCTTCATCGGTAGTAATGGAAGTACCGGCCATGCCCTGATAATTGTCTCCGAATGTAACATCGGTGCTGTATAATTCGGTATAGCTTTGAACGGTTCCGTCGAGTCGGATTTTGGCGCCAGAGGCACGCAGCCAGCCGTCAATGGAACCTCCTTCGAATATAACCTCGCGGCCCGCAAGGGCGACATTACCGTGAATTCGCGCATTGGGCGCGATACGAACTTCCGATCCGGCTGCAAAAAGATCCCCGTCCACCTCACCGTCAATTAGGACTGTTTCCCCGCCCGCTATCAGCATATCACCGACGGTGCCCGAGACGGTCACATTTCGTGCGGCTACGATGGCATCATCACTAATGGAACCGTTGATGATCAGATTACGGGATGCCGCAAAGAGATCGTCCCCCAAGTACCCATAGATATCAACAAACTGTCCCGCCGCAATAACATTGGTCGATATGGTATCTTCTTCACTAATTCGAATGGTTGTACCTATTTTATAGGTAGACCCCTGGGCCACTAATAATATTGGTATTAATAAAATTGCCCCCGAAAAGATGATTTTCTTCATGATTGCGCTCCATTTGGTTAGCTTAAAAACCATGTAATGAAAGGATACAATCATTGAAGAATCGTGGTTTAGGAGGATGACCCTTAGGAGGTGTAACGAATCAATGGAAATTTTTGTAGGTGTTTCACCTACATTTTCAATTATTTATACCCGGTAATTACATGTCAGGGAATGGGTTATAATTAAATAAATTGGCAATTATATTTTTTTTTGAGATTATAATTCAAAGGGATGTAATGACAAATCATAACAAATAGATTGCCTGCTGTTTCCAGGATGCTTTCAATAAAGGGAGCGCCGGGAAAGGGGTGATAGAAATATTCATTCAACAAAAACAGATAACGGGGTATACCTATGGACATGTCGAATATTAATTTTTTTGCAGTGTTGGTGGCCACACTTTCCACTTTTGTGGTGGGATGGCTATGGTACGGACCGCTTTTTGGAAAAGCGTGGATGAAAACCACAGGTTTAACAGAAGAGCAACTTCAGCAGGGAAATATGGCTAAAATTTTTGGACTGGCTTTTATATTTGAATTTATCATGGCTTTTAACCTTGCCATGTTCTTCTACGGATCGGCAGAGGGAGCCGAGATGATGACGGCTGCAACCGGTGCATTTTACGGTTTTTTGACCGGCTTTGGCTGGATCTTTTTTGCAATAGCCGTAAGCGGTCTCTTCGAGCAGCGATCATGGAAATATGTTCTGGTCAACGGCGGATATTGGGCCGTTGCGTTTACGCTTATGGGACTAATCCTTGGGGCATGGAAATAGGTAGATTACCGACTATTGCTTGCATTTAGTAAGAAAAGGGCCCATTAAGTTTTTGAACTGAATATCAATTGATAAAAAGATTCGGCCATCGGTTCTTTATAATTTCATATAGGCATTTTACCTTTCTAAAAACTATCACATTTGAATAATTTGAGGGCACTTATGAGTTACTATTTCACTACTACATTAGATTCTTCTTTTGACGAAGCTATTGAAAAAACAACTGAGGTTTTAAAAGAAGAAGGATTTGGCATTCTCACCGAGATCGACGTTAAAGAGACCATGAAGAAGAAGCTGGATAAGGATATGTATAATTACCGCATCCTTGGGGCTTGCAACCCGCCGATGGCCTGGGAAGCGCTGAAAGCGGAAAATAAAATCGGCGCTATGCTGCCCTGCAATGTCATCGTACAGGAGAGAGAGAAAGGCAAGATCGAGGTTTCCGCCATAGATCCGGTGGCTTCTATGACTGCGGTCAATAATAAGAATCTTGGGGAGGTGGCCCGTGAAGTTCAGGGTCGTCTCAAAAAGGTAATAGAGAAACTGGGATAATCCCAATCTCATATCGAACCCCAACAAACTTTTCTGGCATCTAACGAAATGCGCTTAAAAAACTTCTAATTTAAATTTAATAGCCTCACATGAAATATATCGGAGCCCACGTCAGTGCAGCCGGGGGTGTGGAAAACGCCCCTCTGCGAGCTCACAATATCGGAGCCCGGGCATTTGCTTTATTTACCAAGAATCAGCGGCAGTGGCAGGGGGCGCCGCTTAGCAGCGAGAATATAGAGGGCTTTAAGAAGAATTGTGAGGAACTGGGCTATTCCATGGATTATGTGATGCCTCATGACAGCTACCTCATAAACCTGGGACACCCGGAAAAGAAGCAACTGGAAAAGTCTCGCAATGCTTTCCTTGATGAAGTACAACGCTGTGAGCAACTGGGGATTAAACTACTCAATTTTCATCCAGGCAGTCACCTTAATAAAATTAGCGTTGATGAATGCTTAAAGCGAAATGCAGAATCATTAAATTGGGCACTCGATCAAAGCCGGGGAGTAACAGCTGTAATCGAAAATACGGCTGGGCAGGGTACCAACACCGGTTACCGCTTTGAACACCTGGCAGCTATTATTGACGGGGTGGAAGATAAAAGTCGTGTAGGCGTCTGTATTGACACCTGCCATGCATATGCGGCAGGATACGATCTTTCTAATACATCGGGCTTTGAAAAGATGATTAGGGAATTTTCCGAAGTTATTGGGTTTCAATACTTAAAGGGAATTCACCTCAATGATTCAAAAAAAGAATTGGGGAGTCGTGTTGATCGGCATGACAGTATAGGAGAAGGTGAAATAGGACTCAATGGATTCAGGCTGCTTATGCAGGATGAACGCTTTGATGATATTCCCATGATCCTTGAAACGCCAAATACGGATAAATGGCCGGAAGAAATAGCACTATTGTACGAAATGGCGGGGGTTGCCCAAAGTGATCAGGAAATACAAAAATAGGTTGGCAGGTTTTATCAACCCTACTGGTTTATCGAAACCTTTGAATATCAAGGCGTATGTAATGATATTTTTCAACTATATAAATTGTGCAAGATACATAGGTAAGGTATTTTAAAAGAGAGCAGTGAACGATTATCCCCAAAATTCAATAGAGAACAGCATACCGTAAACAATTAAAGTGAGAGATCATATGTTACGAACTTCAGATTATTTTTTTCTGGCGGCAGTATTAATTTCATTCTTGCTGTCGGTGGTGCTTTGGTTTTCAGGAGAAAAAGACTTGGGACTTTTTGTGGGACTTTGGGTACCCTCATTGTTAAGCCTTGGTTGTTATTTCAATATTGTTTCAAAAAGAGGGAACCTATGAATGACATCAATGTATTTGCGATTGGTTTATTTGTAATAATATTGGTCGGTATAGGAATAGTGCATACAATCAGAGAGTTTCGGAGGATTGACAAAGGGAGAAAGAAAGAGTGACATTGTCCGGATATAATAGAGGGGCAAACAAAAGGACTAAATACAATTCGCGGTTATTTTTTTATTCTACCGAGTCGCATGAAGACGGGAAAGCTGACGCTGATTTTTTCATCTCCCGGGATAAGTTTCCTGACACGTTTGATGATTGGATCGACCGGATTGTAATTTGCTGCTGTTTTTATTTTTTGAACGGGTGACCATGAATTTAAGAAGCCCTCCAAATGATCAAGGGTCCAGGAAAATGTGCTTTTAAATAATGGGGAAGGAATCTCTTCAAATGGAAATGGAATCGTCTGGTAACGCTGGTCAATATACTGCCGAACTTCACTAAAATAGCTGCCGAAGGCTTCCCGGTACAATTCATTCAAAATGGGATCGATATCTTCCCTGATTTGAAGCATCCCATAGCTGATAGCTGCCAGCAGGGCTTGATCTTTAGCTACTCTTCGCACTTCGTGGTAAAATTTTTCAAAATCAAACCAGTGAATAGCCTGAGCTACAGTAATTAAATCAAAGTAGTTTGCAGGCAGACCGGAATCTTCGGCAGGGGCATTCTTGTAGGTTATATTTGGCTTTTGGAACGCATGTTTAAGCTGTTCTTTGTCGATGTCTGTAGCAAAAACGTGTTTGAAACGAGCTGCAAGGTAAACCGCCACCTGCCCGGACCCGGTGCCGCAATCCCAGGCAACCTCCATGGCCTGCATGCGTTCGAAGATAAACCGGTACATCTCATCGGGGTAGGTGGGACGATATTGGGCATACAGCTTTGCCTGTTTGGAGAATTCGTGCGCCATTTCAGATAGTTTTTAAAATAATTAAAACAAATATCCCGGTATGCACCTGCAGATTAACCAGATTCTAACTTAATATTTAGTTTCCTGCCTATTCAACGGTGAATTTTTTCCATAACTGTTTGCCTTCTTCAACTTGTACGATCCAGGCATATTGGCCGGGTTTATCAATATCGACAGAAAAATAAGCCGGGCCCGCCTCGGCATCTGCATAATAAGTGCTTACTCCGCCGAGAAAATCAACGGGGGCCGGTGTTCTTAGGCCGCCAATACGGTACCAATCCAGCCAGGTATTTACAGCTTGCAAGTTGGTATCCTTATTTAATTTTATAAGATGAATGTTCCTGTGCACCGGTCTTCCGTCATTGCCTTCATCCAAATTCAGGGCAAAGGTATGACGGCCTAAACTTGCACTCC
>JASFMR010000129.1:0-6685 GCA_050117475.1 Balneolaceae bacterium
AACAAAATCTTGTTATCCCCCGGTGAGCTTTTTGTTACTTTTTTGCTCATTCAAAAAAGTAAGTACCAACGGTGTCTTGCATCTTGTTCATTTTCCGGGGACAAAAAAAACGAACTCAGTCTCCCTTTTACCTTGATGCAAAAGGGAGAAAAGATCAAGGCGGTAGATTCTGAAAGCGTTTCGGATTGCGGGCGGAATAATTTTGATGGTCCTTTGGGTTGCGAGGCACTTATTGGGCTGTGCACCGGTACAAAATTATTCTGTTCGCCCTTCGTCCTCCACTCAGAATCAAAGGCCCGATGCAAACCCGGAGATACCCACCGTCGCAAGTCTCGGACTTGTGATAGTGTAACAAAGAGGAATCTTTTGAAATAAAAGACGGGTGACCGGCGACGGTTTGGACATTCAAAATCCCTAAAACAACGGTGATATTGCTTTTAGGTTAGACAATAAAACAAAGCGTCTCGGGGAATAAGGGGGGGCACCAAAGGGCAAAAAACGCTGTCGGAAACAAAAGGAAAACGATTTGGAACAATTGGTTAGCGTATCACTTATATTTATCCAAAGGAGAAGACTTCTTATATTCCCGCGTTCTGAATAATAGTGCGTCAACAGGAAGTGGCTATTTAATTAAATATTTATACGTTCATGAGCGAATCCAGAAAGTATTTACCCAAAAATCCAGGGCCCCTGTTTTTTTTATTCTTATTGTTTTTAATGGGGCCGGTATTCCGGCTGCAAGCCCAGTCGTTTGATTATGAGTCGCATCCCAAACTGGATTTCAATTTTACCGATCTTGAGCTTGACTTGGGCGTCCAGCCGCAAAATCTAAGGATCGACGGGGCTGCCCATTACCAACTTACTGCAAATATTAGTGAAGCTGATACGGTAGTTTTGTATACGTCGCACCTGGATATCAATTCGGTATCGGTCAACGGGAGTGAAGCGGATTATATGTTACATAACGATTCTCTTTTTGTACCCCTTGATGAACCTTCTCATGCCGGCAACGAATATACGCTGGATATTCGGTATTCGGGTAGTGCTGCATTTGGCTTGTTGAAAAATGCCAATGAGTCGGTCTGGACTTCCCTGCTGCCCAATGCCCAGCGACACTGGGTTCCCATCATCGACAATCCCAATGTTACGCTGAAAACAAAATTCAATATATCGGTACCCTCTGGATTCAGCGTGTGGGCAACTGGCGAGAAGACGGGAGAAGAGGCTGTCTCCGTGGATGCTATGACCTATCACTTTGCTTCTGACAGTACTGTGCCGGCTTCAAGCCTTTCATTCGCCCTTGGCCACTTTGATCGTGTATCAAGAACAGTTGGTGACACGCAGGTTAATGTAGTGACGGAGCAGGCCGCAGGGGACAGTACGGGCGCGGAGCAGTTAGCTGGGGCGGCTGTCCAATACCTTAGTCAGATTCAGGATAGCTTACAGGTCGGATACCCCTTTGGTCAGCTGAATGTGATTGTTCTGGACGATCACAGCTGGGAAAAGAAATGGTGGGGAGCATCTACGGTATTTTTATATCGAAACCGGGGAAGCCTGCAGGCCCAGCTGTTGCGTGGCATCGTTGGTCAATGGTTTGGTGTTTACCAGCGGGAGGCGAAATGGAGTGAGTCTGACACCATGACCCTTTACCAGGTGATTTTGAACAGGGCTATAGCGGATAGCAGTGTTACCCCGTTGAGAGATGAGGATGTGCCTGATACAGCAATAGAAACGGTTTATGATGGATATGGCGTTCAGCAATGGAACCGATGGTTGCAAAGATGGGACAGCTGGGAAGACCGGCCAATGAAGGACGTTGTTGAAGCTTCCATGAAAGGGATCCTGGAGAATCTTCCACCGGTTGTTGACTGGAGTGATTACGCTGAATTCTGGTATCGCAAAAGCGGGCAACCGCTTTTCAAACCGGCCGGAATTGCATTTTCCCCGGATACATCTGCATCAAATGAAAAGCAGGTTGCCGACTCTATTGCTTATAACGTTGTGTATACACTCAACGAAGCGGAAGGCCAATTAAAACTGCGTTTTTCTGCCACTTCAGGCGTTTACAAACAACTGACGTCTGTCAACGCCTACGAAGTATATCCCGGCAGGACGGATACGCTGGAGGTCACCTTTACCGGCGCCCGGGATTCAGTGATGCTGCAAGTGGATCCCATGATAAATACATTGCGGTTGCAAGCGGACGGCCACCCGGAGCTTCATTTGGATGAATATAAACCTGCCTCATTTTTGATTTATGAGTTTCGACATGCCAAGACGGTTGGCGAAAAAGCAGAAGCTGCCCGTAAATTGGGGTATCATTCCGAGAATCCGGATTTACAGCTGGCGGTTGAGGATTTTTTGAAGGAAGAAACCGAGCCTGAAGTCAAAGCGGCGCTCTTGAGTTCGCTGGGTGATATTACTCAGGGGGCCGCCGGTACGGAGCAAACATTTCTGGAGGCCTTGAAAAGTGAGAACGAACGTATTCGGGATGCGGCCCTTATGGCGTTACAGTATTTTAAGAATGATGCCCGCGTTAGGGATCGAATACAAAATATGGCAATAAATGCCGGAGATCCTGAAGTTTTTAAGAAAGCGACCCAGGTGTTGATGAGTATCGATACTCCGGAACAATTTGCCGGTTATGCCGACGCAATAACACAGCAGGATTCGGTGGGACGACGTTCTATCTTTGTGATACAGCAGTTGGCCAATATGGGACAGGTCGAAGCAGCGGTTAAAAAGGCGGGCCTGTTTACTGAAGATCAATTTAATTATGAAGTCAGGAGTACGGCTCTGGGCGTTCTTATACAGCACGACCATTCACCCGGGGATTGGCTGAACAGGGCCAAGCAGTTGCTCGACGACGCTGATCCGCGTATTCGGTACTTGGTGGTCGGTGGACTTCAACGCAACCTGGATAAAGAGATTACGGATTATCTGAGGGCTCATATTCAGGATGAATATGATGCAAGGGTCTATCAGAGGATGAGTGAGCTAATTGCTGATTAACGGTAACTGGCGGTCGAGGTTTTACCTATCAGGCTTGAGATACGTTCATCTCCAGCTGAATTCTTCAGTTTCAGGACTCACAACTCAAAAGTCACGACTCTTTAATCCATTTAAGTAATTCTTTGAAGCTGGCACTTTTGCCGTAGCTCAAAATGCCTGCACTGTAAATCTTTGAGCTGAGCCATATTGTACCGATAAATGTCCCAATCATCAGGACGATGGATGTTGCGATTTCCCAAATGGGAACATCGGTTATGGCGATGCGGGTGATCATTACAATGGGGGCGCAAAAGGGGACTAGCGAGCCAACCACGGCCAGCGTACTGTCCGGGTTTTCCATAGCCCGGAACATGATGAAGTAACCTATCATAATGGGGACCATAATCGGAAACATAAATTGCTGAGTATCGGTTTCTGAATCTACCGCCGAACCTACTGCTGCAAACAAGGAGCTGTAGATGAGATAGCCCAGTATGAAAAAAATGACAAACAGTATGATTAGCGATGGCTCGATCTTAGGGATTGTGAAGATCGACGGATCAACACCTTGGGATACCTGTGGGGCGTTCGCGGCTTGTTCGGTTATCTTATCCCCGAGAAACATTGAAACGACCGGGCCTGCTAAGGTGGCCAGTCCCATTAAAGAGACGATCCAAATTCCAATTTGAGTCAATGCCAGGGCTCCGACGCCGGCCATCTTGCCGAGTAGTAATTCTATGGGTTTCACAGACGAGGCGATCACCTCGATAATACGACTTGTCTTTTCTTCAATGACGCTGCGGGTAATCAATCCTCCGTAACCAAGAACCGACATGAATATGATGACACCCATAATGATACCCACGGCTGTCAGGAATCCCGTATCGTCTTCGGTTTCTTTGCCTTCCTTGGTCAGTTTGTGGGTCTGTAACTCAATCTTTGATTCGTAAATATTTTGAATGTCTTGGGATACATTAGCCCGTTTCAGGCGCACCTTTCGGATAGCCTCACGCAAATCTGATTGTAAAGTGGATTGAAGGTTCAATCCCCCGGATCCACTTGAGACGAATTCGGGAGACTTCTCCTGCTCGATATTGTGTTCATCCAACAAGATATAACCGTCAATTTTTTCATTCAGCACCAGCGAACGCAGCGAATCCTCCGGCAGGGAAGAATAATCTTTGTATCGTCCCGGAGCGAGTTTGTTAAGCTGGGGAAAGATGCTGTGGGTCCGATCAACAATGCCGATCGTGTGCGAAGGTTGGGCATCCCATACGGCAATACCTATCCCGATGCCCATAAAGGCAACCATCCCGAGGGGAATCAATATGGTGGCTATAATAAACGCTTTAGAACGGATACGGGTCATATATTCCCGTTTAAGTACCAGTAAAATCTGATGGAGATTCATGAATCAAGCAAGTTCTTTTGGATTAATATTATCTTCGCCAACCGTTGAGATAAATATCTCGGTGAGGGAGGGTTCTATACGTTCGAATTTATAGATTTCGGCATGTTCCATCGCTGTCTTCAGGATACCCTGCATATTCTGCCCGTTGAGTACGCGAATCTCTGCGAAATTGGTCGAACGATTATTGATGCGAACATGATCGAGTTTATCCAGGAACGTATGATCTCCCTGGAATTCCAGGTTAATGGTGTTTTTTCCGAATTTCTTTTTGATATCCCTGAGATTTCCTTTCAGCACGGCTTTCCCTTTATTGAAAAGGCAAATTTCATCGCACATCTGTTCCACTTGTTCCATCCGGTGCGTAGAGAACAGCACGGTCTTGCCTTTTTCTCGCAGTTCAATGACGATGTTTTTCAGCATCTCGCTGTTAATGGGATCCAGGCCGCTGAATGGTTCGTCAAAAATATAAATGTCCGGATCATGCGCAATGGTAGCTATGAACTGGATTTTCTGCGACATCCCTTTGGAGAGTTCTCCCACTTCTTTGTGGTACCAGTCCGCAGCCTCAAATCGATCCAGCCAGTACTTAATGGATTTTTTGGCTTCTCCGCGGCTTAATCCTTTTAGCTGCGCCAGGTAGATTAGCTGTTCGCCCACTTTCATTTTCTTGTAAAGCCCGCGTTCTTCCGGCATGTAGCCGATCATGCGCTGGGTTCGGGGGCTCACGGGTGTGCCATTGATGGTGACGGTTCCGCTGTCAGCGATTAGGATATGGTTGATAATACGTATGGCGGTTGTCTTGCCTGCCCCATTTGGACCAAGCAATCCAAAAATGCATCCCTGTGGAACATTGAAACTAACCCCATTGACGGCTTTGGTGTTGCCAAACGACTTGCTAATATTTTCGACCTCGATGACTGCCATGGATTTCTCTTATTATAACTTTGCTAAGAAATTAATTGAAACGAAACGACATTCAAATATTTTGATTCAAGGATAAACTTTTGGTTAATTGCACGTAATGCTCATAATTTAAATTGTTGGCTCTGAAAGAGTTACTTTACGAATATTACTCCAACGGTGTTTCATAATATGAATATAGTTCATCTTAGTGCAGAATGCTATCCTGTTGCCAAGGTTGGCGGCCTGGCAGATGTGGTGGGGGCCCTTCCCAAGTACCTTAATAAATCGGAACAGGCATCGGTGGTGATCCCCAAATATGCTAAAAGTTGGATGGCTGATCACGAATTCAAAACGGTCTATGAAGCCCATGCTCCCCTGGGAGACAGCCATTTCAGCTATCGTATTCAGCGAGAGAATGACGATACGCTCGGTTTTCCCTTTTATGTCGTTGATATTCCGGGGCGTTTCGATCGGCCCGGCGTCTATGTAGATCAGGATTCGGGAAGCGGCTACTGGGATGACTTCGAACGCTTTGCCAGTTTTCAAATTGCTGTGCTGGATTGGTTCAAGACGATGGATGAAAAGCCCGATGTCATTCACTGTCACGACCATCATGCGGCTTTGGTACCTTTTATGATTACCCAATGTCATCGGTATAAAGAGATGAAGCACATCCCAACAGTGGTAACCGTGCATAATGGAGAATATCACGGGGAGTTTGATATGGGGAAGTCGTATTTGCTTCCGGGTTTTGATGGAAATCAAATTGGGTTGCTGGATTGGAATGGCAGGTTGAATTGCCTTGCGGCGGGATTAAAGACCTGTTGGAGAATCACTACTGTTTCCCATTCCTATATGGACGAACTAAGCTACAACAGCCACGGACTGGAACGGCTTTTTCAAAATGAAAGGCAAAAGTCCCAGGGGATTATCAATGGTATTGATACTAAAGTATGGGATCCACAGACCGACCCGATGATTGCACACCATTATAGCCCCCAAAAAATGGCATCGGGTAAACGAAAGAACAAAGAAGCCCTGTGTGAACACTTCGGTCTGGATCCTCAGTATCCGACGATCTCGTTTATAGGCCGCCTGGTACATGAAAAGGGGGCGGATTTGCTGCCGGATGTGTTCAAAACTTTTTTGGAATCGCCGCAGAGCGTGAATTTTATCGTCCTGGGAACAGGGAACCGGAATTTACATCACCAGTTTGAGGCTATGAGCGACCGCTTTGTCGGCTATTTTGATGCCTCGCTGACCTATAATGAACCGCTTGCTCATCAAATTTACGCCGGAAGCGACTTTATGATTATGCCTTCGCGCGTGGAACCTTGCGGGTTAAACCAGATGTATTCCATGCGTTATGGAACAGTACCC
>JASFMR010000130.1:0-6353 GCA_050117475.1 Balneolaceae bacterium
AGTGGATCTTTCCGAAGGGTTCCCCCTGTTGACGACCAAGAAGGTTTATTTCCGTTCAGTGGTCCTGGAATTATTGTGGTACCTGCGCGGAGAGGATCATATACGTTGGTTACGTGATGAAAACGATTGCCATATTTGGGATGCCTGGGCTAATGAAGACGGGCATGTCGGTCCCATTTACCCGGTACTGTGGCGACGGTTTCCGTATTATGAGGAAGAAGAAATTCGATTCGAAGGGGATGCCTCACACATTTGCAAAACGGTTTGGATTAAGAAGGAGTTTGACCAGGTTCAGCGAGCTATCGATATGCTTAAGGAGAATCCCAATAGCCGCCGAATTGTAGTCAGTGCCTGGCATCCGGGCTTATTAAAAAAAATGGCATTACCGCCTTGCCATCTAATGTATATATTTAATGTATCGGACGGAAAGTTAAATTGTCATCTTACACAACGTTCCGGGGATATTGCATTGGGCATTCCGTTTAACCTTGCATGCTATTCTGCTCTGACTATGGCTATTGCTAATGAAGTTGGCTTGGAATATGGAACTTTTGCTCATACGATTGTGGATGCACATATCTACGAAAATCATATTGAGGGATTAAAAGAGCAGTTAACACGTGAACCCCGTCCCTTACCAACACTTACCATCTCCGATAAGCCAATAGATGAGTTGGAGTTGGATGACTTTACTCTTCAGGACTATAATCCCCACCCTTCGATTAAATTTGAGGTAGCCGTATGACATTGGCTGCAATTGTTGCGCACGACCCACAGCTGGTTATTGGGAATGAGGGGCACCTCCCATGGCACTATTCTGATGATTTGAAGTACTTTAAGGAGACAACGTTGGGGCATCCCCTCATTATGGGTAGAAAGGTATTTGAAGAATTGTCTGAAAAGCCTTTGCCAGGGCGGGAGAATATTATACTCAGCCGGAGTAAAAAATATGATCATGTTCCAACTTTTTCGTCTTTTGATGAGGCGCTGGAGTATGTTAAGGATGAGGAATTGGTATTTCTAATTGGTGGTGGGGAGATTTATCGGCAGTTTTTATCCCGCATCGATAAATTATATGTTACTGAAATACACAAGTCTTACGAAGGGGATACGTTCTTCCCAGAGTACAGGGATAAAATCGGTACCGTTTGGAAAGAAATACAACGCGAGGATATGGCTGATCTCTCTTTCGTGGTTTATGAGCGTATGAAGTGATTTGGGATCGTTATCCAAAATTTGTTTTACACCTCGATATCTTTCAAATGTACTACATACGGTTTCACAACGGGCTCGGTCAGAGCTATTATATTTTGCGTATCTGCAGCTTTTGAGAATTCAACTGCTTTGTCCTTTTCTTCCAAAATCCAGATCCCCTCTTTCTCATATTTATAGGCCTCGCTGTAGCTTTTATCAAAGGCGTAGAAATAATTGATCGATGAATCGTCATGGGGTAATCCCTTCTTTTTAAGTGACTTTCGAGTCCTTGTTTTTACTTTTTCCACAAGTTTGGGAGATGGCTTTTTATCCAAAAATGTAGTTCTGAACAGAGAACGGGATAAAAATCGTTTGCAAAGGTCCGACAATATAGGATCATCGGTATACTGCCAATATTTAATGCTTTGGAATACATCATTGTCATCGAGCTGCAGGTATTTTTGTAATATTTCACTCGAAATGCCTTTCTTGGCACTGGTAGAATTTTCCAGAAAGAATTGCAGGGCAGGGGAGGCATGATAAAGCTTTTCATCGGCATGGATAAGTTCCCTAACGCGCTTGAAGATGTGTTGCATTAGTTTATCGGCACTTAAGACCGTTTTGTGCAGATATACCTGCATATACATCAATCGGCGGGCCAGTATATAGTTTTCTATGGCATAAATGCCCTTTTTCTCTATTACAATATTGCCTTTAAATACGCGCATCGTTTTTAGGATACGTTCGATGCCCACAGAGCCTTCATAGACCGAGGTAAAAGCGCTGTCACGCTTTAAATAATCCAGGCGATCAAGGTCTAGCTGCGAGGAGATCAGTTGGTTGAGGAACGGTTTCTTGGGGTACTGGTCGGTGAATATTTTTATAGCGATATCCAGTGCCCCATCCATTTCATTGTTAAGCTGTCTCATCACAGCAAGGGTCATCATTTCATGGTGAAAATCCTTGATGAGATTAAACTCCAGGGTGTGCGAGAGGGGACCATGGCCAACATCATGCAAGAGGATAGCGATAAGGGTTCCTTCATATTCTGCCGGACTGATGGTCGTGTCTTTTTCCTGCAGATTATTGAGTATCCGTTGGGCCAGTTCCATGGCACCAAGGGCATGAGAAAACCGGGAATGTTCGGCGGCGGGAAAAACGAGATAGCCTAAACCCATTTGTTTGATTCTTCGGAGCCGTTGTATATAAGGATGATCGATTAAGTCAAGAACAGGTCCTTTAGGGACTGTGATAAACCCGTGTATGGGATCGTTAAAAATTTTATACTGGGTGCTTTTATCCATATTAGATGGCATTGTACTATTTACTGATGTCCCAAAGGTAAATAGTTGGAGCGTTATTCAAAAAGTTCTTTGGGCAGTAAAAATCGGCTGGCATCAGTTAATTCAGGAAGTCGGGTCGGATGTTGTTTTTTTAGATCGAACCAAACCCCGTGTGCTTCAGCAACAGACACTAGTTTCTTATCTTCCGAATTATAAATGGCCTGGAAGCTGGTGATGCTTGAATTACCCAGCGATTTAATGCCGGTTCCAATCAGGATGTCAGCCGGGTATTCAACGGGATTTATGAAATTGATTTCAATATTAGCCAGTACAAAACTGTAGCCTTTTTTTAACTGGCCGGCCAAGGCAGGTTCCTGTTGTATAAAATGAATCCGGGCTTCTTCATAGTAGGTACTAAAAATGGCATTATTGACGTGGTTTAAAGGGTCTAAATCCCGAAAACGAATAGGAATTCTGGTCCAGTGAGGAAATCGTTTTTGTTGATAATCAGGTCTTATCATAAACAATTCTTAAGTTATTGTTTAGATACCAGTACGTGGTAAATTTTGATGAGAAGATTTCATTATTTGTTCAAAGATGCGGCCTTAAGTTCATAAATCAAAAGCCCGCCTACTGAAATTCAATTTAGCTGATCATCCTTGATTTGTTATATTCTGAGACTATAATTCATAACTCAAAGTTTGTTGAAACATTATGATTGAAGAAGCAGAGCAGGATTTTTTGGAAAATCTCCTAGTCACTCCCAGTCCAACCGGCTTTGAGTCGGCGGGACAAAAGGTTTGGAAAGACTATGTAAGTCGATATGCAGACGATGTAGAAGCTGATGCCTATGGCTCTGCTTCTGCTAAATTGAACACAAGCTTTGATGTGATAACGGTAATGCTGGAAGCGCATTGTGATGAGATTGGCATGATTGTACAGCACATTACCGACGACGGCTATATCTATGTAAACAAATTGGGCGGGAGCGATTCAACCATTGCCAGAGCTAAGCGGGTAAATATCCATACCCGCGATGGAATGGTATCGGGTGTGACCGGCAATACCGCAATTCACCTTCAGGAAAAGAAAAACGGAGGTGGAAAACAACCTGCTTGGAAAGATATCTATGTTGATATTGGGGTTTCCAGTAAAGATGATGCGCTCAAGTTGGTTCAGGTCGGGGATCCGATCACCTATGCTGATGATTATGATTACCTTTCTGACAATATTTTATCGGGACGAGCCCTGGATAACCGAATTGGCGGATTTATGATCGCCCAGGTACTTCGCAAGCTCCATGAACGGCGCGATGAGCTCAAAGTAAATGTTGTAGCGCTTAACTCGGTGCAGGAAGAAGTTGGCGGTTATGGTGCACGCATGATGAGCTACCGCCTTGAACCGGATCTGGCTTTGGTTACCGACGTTACCCACGCCACGGATACGCCGGGGATCGACCATAAAGAACATGGATTAATCAACTTGGGTAATGGACCCGTAATTCAGCACGGCGGAGCGAATCATCCTAAAATTGTGGAATTTCTTGAAAAGGTAAGTACACAGGAGGAAATCAATGTACAGCACGAAGCTACCAGTGTTAGAACCGGGACTGATACCGACAGTATTTTCTACCAAAAAACAGGAATTCCCAGCGCACTGATTTCACTGCCTCTTCGTTATATGCATTCTCCGGTTGAGACGGCCTCCATGAAGGATGTTGAGACACTCATAGAGTTGATGACAGAGTCTGTTCTGTCACTAAAGCCTGATCAAACCTTCAATGTATTAAATGATTAGGAAGAGTCTTGCTTTTAGAATTTATTTAATGAATAAAATCCACAACCAAACTAAAGAGTATCTATGAAATTAAAATCTTTTGTAATAATGATGCTGACTCTTGTCATGGGAGTATCCTCTTATGCGCAGGAGCAAGATAGCGGCATTAATCAGAAAGCGTTTTATCCGTTTGAAACAGGACATAGCACGCAGTATAGAAGTGCTAGTGGGGCTCCCGGAGTTAATTATTGGCAAAACACGGCCAATTATGAAATAAATACCCGGTTAAATCCTAATGAACACAAAGTTAGTGCCACTGTAACTATTCATTATAAAAATAATAGTCCTGATAATTTGGATTTTGTCTGGCTCCAATTGGATCAGGACCTTTTTGCAAATAATTCCTGGGGCGCTGAATTAACGCCATATAATGGAGCTCGCTTCGGGAATCAAAGTTTTAATGGCGGATTTACCTTGAGACAGGTGCAAGTAACCCAGGGAGAACGTTCTTACACCCCCCAGATGCATAAGGTAGATACGAATGTGAAACTTAAGCTCCGAGAGGCCATAGCTGCCAAAGGGGGAGAGGCCACCATCGCTATTGATTACAGCTTTGTAGTGCCGGCATATGGTTCAGACCGCATGGGGCGGGTTGATACGAGAAACGGGACGATTTATGAAGTGGCCCAGTGGTATCCCCGAATGGCCGTATATGATGATGTGAAAGGCTGGAATGTGATGCCATACTTGGGAGCAGGTGAGTTTTACTTGGAATACGGTAGTTTTGATTATTCCATCACAGCTCCTTCCGACTACGTGGTTGTTGCATCCGGCGAATTACAAAATCCCGGTGACGTGCTCACTAAAGAGCAACAGAAACGGTGGAAGAAGGCAGCAAATTCTGATAAAAGAGTGTTTATTCTTACAAAAGAAGAAGTTGGAACGCCTGAATCCCGCCCTCGGGATAAAAAGGAATTGACATGGAAATACCATATTGATAGCGCTCGCGATGTAGCATGGGCGGCTTCAAAAGCATTTATTTGGGATGCTGCTCGTATCAATCTTCCGGGAGGTGACCATTCTTTGGCAATGTCGGTATATCCAATTGAGAGTGCTGGAGATACCGCTTGGTCGCGCTCCACGGAATACGTTAAGGCGTCGATTGAGCACAATTCTAACATGTGGTTCAAATATCCTTATCCGGTAGCGATTAATGTAGCCGGAATTGTAGGCGGAATGGAATATCCCAGTATTGTTTTTTGTAGCTGGAAAGCTACTGAAGGTGGACTCTGGGGCGTTACAGATCACGAGTTCGGGCATACTTGGTTCCCGATGATTGTGGGTTCCAATGAACGTGAATATGCATGGATGGACGAGGGCTTCAATACCTTCATAAACGGTTATAGTACAGAGGCTTTCAATGGTGGGGAATACCGGCCTCGCCGTACGAGTGCAAGGAATATTGTAGATTGGATGACCAGTGAAAAAGCCGAGCCTATTATGACTGCTCCAGATCAAATTCAATCAGAAAATCTGGGTGAAGTAGCCTATTATAAACCTGCACTGGGACTTCGCATGCTTCGCGAATCAATCCTGGGTCACGAACTTTTTGATGCCGCATTTCGTGAATATATCAACCGCTGGGCGTTTAAGCATCCCACCCCCGATGATTTTTTCAATACGATGGAAGATGTCAGTGGCCGTGAATTGGACTGGTTCTGGAGGGGATGGTTTGAAAAAACCTGGACGATGGACCAATCTGTTGATTCGGTTGCTTATGTGGACGGAGATCCATCCAAAGGGTCCCTCATCAGTATCAGCAATAAAGATAAGCTTGTGATGCCGGTCAAGATGCGGATTACACAGGAAAATGGAAATTCCGAGATTATTGACCTGCCGGTTATGGTTTGGCATCGCGGTAATACATGGACCATGAAATACAATTCGACCTCTCGGGTTACGAAAGTGGAGATTGATCCCAACCGGGAATTTCCGGATGTGAATGTAGAAAATAATATTTGGACTGCGGAAATGTCTACAAAAGAGGGAGCCGGCACCCAAAAATAGCTGCTTAGTTGCATAATGAAGTATGAGAAAAGG
>JASFMR010000131.1:0-5858 GCA_050117475.1 Balneolaceae bacterium
AGAAATGAAAAAGTACCCGAGGCCGGACTTCCCGATTTACCCCATCGGGACAGGCTTCTCGTCCTGGAGCCAAAGATTTGAAAAGAATCCGTAAGAAAACCGGATTTATTTTATAGAAATGAAAAAGTACCCGAGGCCGGACTCGAACCGGCACGGGGGGTTAGCCTCCCATTGGATTTTAAGTCCAACGCGTCTACCAATTCCGCCACTCGGGCAGGTACTTTTGAGAGCACACAAGATGGGCTCTCAATTTGAGAGGCTAAATATAAAGCTAATTGCCTTATTTCCACAACATTCTTTTGTGTTCTTTATAATGTATTAGACAAATACCTGTAATAGATCCACTCGCTATATTCATCAAGGTTTCCTCTATGTATTTGTGATAAGCTAAGTAGATATTGGGACAAAGAGAATAAATCCCACGACTATGAAAGATACCCACAAAAACGTACAGTGGTATCAGAAGCTGAAAGAAGAGGATACCACAGTATCCAAGCCGAACCTTACCAAGAAGGAGATAAAAGCAGCCCGCAAACACCTTTCGTTCGAAAGGCATATCGAAGAATCCTATCGGTGGATTCATGAAATCGCCGCAGCACTGGGGGATGAGTCTCGGCTAAATATTGCATACCAGGCTTTGCGGGGTGTGCTGTTTGCCATGCGGGATCGGATGACGCCGGCCGAAGTGTTTCAATTTTCGGCACAACTTCCGGTACACATCAGGGGCATTTTCTTTGAGGGTTATAGCATTAAGGATAAGCCCCAAAAGTATCATAGCGAAGAGTTCCTCAAACGCATCGAAGAGATGATGACTTCCGGAACAAGGAATCCGAAATTGGTTTTTCAGTCCGTATTGAGAGTTTTATACAGTCATGTCACAGTGGGAGAGCTTCGGGATATATATGTAACGTTTCCCGGGGATATCCAGGGATTGTGGGATGAAGTGCTAAATAATCCCTGATATTTTTCATAATCGATACATAAAAAAAGGCCCGGCAGTGTTTAATTGTCGGGCCTTTTATACTTAATTTATATAGTGTTTCAATTATAATCGGGGCCTTGGTATTCCCTTCGCCGTTATGAAACGGATCAGGTTCGAGAGGTATAATCTCAGTCTCTAATACGAGACACCCTCAACCAAAACCCCTTATAATATTAAGTATCGTGGATACTTATAATCACTAAATAAACATAAGCTCTATACTTAGAATAACGAACCGACAAGCGGTGAACCAGAGGTGATATTCCTATGTAGGTGTACTCAAAAAGGAAACATTGCATGTAGTCTTGTGACCTACATGCTGTCAGGGTAATGCAAGGATCTCCACTTCGGCCAAGAAATATATTTCTCCATCTTCATAAACCAAGTCCCCGCCGACGACTTCAAAGATTTCGCCTTTTTTCAAAGGGACTGCATTCTTCCAAAAACTGGTTCCGGAGATCGGGCGTCCGCCCTCATTTTCCCATTGTTCAATTTCTTTAAGATCTGAAGCCGACAGCGATTTGTTGTCAACGACGATTTTAAAAGCTCGGGTATTCGTTTTTTTCATCTGACAGAATATTTGAAATTCAAGTTTTGATTAAATGATACAAAAGGAAAAGACACGAGAGGGTGGGGAAAGGACGCTCTGGTATGTAAGACAAACGCTTCTATTGTAAGGCAAACAGGATCAAAGTGTTATAGGCAGGGAATCAGGGATATCCTTACAGGATAATCGGGTATAGATGTTGATGGCCGCACGGGAAAATAAAGTAGGTTTTCATTACAGGTATAAGCCTGGAATTCATCATTAACAAAATTAAGAGGGAGATTGTCATGTCACTGGCAAAAGTTATTGAAGTGATGGCCGAAGGTGAAACAATGGAAAAGGCACTGGAAAATGCAGTCATGCTTGCCGGCAAAACAGTAGACGAGATAAAAAGCGTCTATGCCGAAAATATCCAGGGAATTGTTGAGGGAGATAAAATCGTACGATACCGGGTAAATGCCAAGATTACCTTTGTCGTTAAAAATACCTGACCAATTAAGGCTTACTTCCCGATTAATACCAGCAGAGGAACTTTGGTATAACAGCTCAAATCTTTTGATTGGCTTTTGTGAAATATGGAGGAAAACATCTGTTTGGTATACCGGGTCATCGTCAGGATGGATTGCGGATGTTGCTCCAGATAGGTCGTGATACCGGCGTGGAAGTTATTTTCAATAACGAGGTCGAATCCCAGTTTTTTAAAGCTGATGCGCTCGTCACAGAGTTCCCGGAAACCGCGAAACTTGATATCGTTTTCCAAGTTCAGGGTCGGGGCCACATGGACTATTTTCAGCGTTGCATTATAGAGCTTGGCCCAGCGGGTTGCCTCATTAATTGCTTGCAGATCGCCTTCCCGGTAATCGGTAGCATAAATGATATTAGCGGGAGCCTGGAACGGGATATTATCGGGAATAGCTAAAACCGGGACCGTAGAATGCAGAATGACATCGGAGGTTATACTTCCGAAAAGCATTTTTTGGAGGCCGGTAGCCCCCTTTGTCCCCATTGCAATGACACTGATATCGGGGTTGTTGGTTACTTCCTCCAATACGCTAAATACGGTTCGCCCGCTGAGGGCATCGGTAACTACTTCAACGTCCTGGTACCGATCGCTATGAGTGATTTGTTGCTTCAGGTCCTGCAGTAACAACTGCACTTTGCGGTTGGCCCGCGTCTTCACTTCTTCCTGTAGCGGGGCCAGCTCGTAGGCTTCTTCGATGGAATGAAAAAGGCGAACTTTTGCCTCCGAGCGCCATGCTAAATCCAACACAAAAGGAAGTGCATGCCGTGCATTTTCGGAGAAGTCGGTGGGAAAGAGGATCTCTTTTATGAATTTTTCCATAGCACACCCCTTTGTACGGTTACTTATTATGTAGTTCAGGCATGGGATGTTGGCTCAATCTTATTGACTAATGAAGACCACTTCGCATTTACATTGATCCGGTTTTCAGCCAGGTCACTCAAACCCATGTCGGCTCTTTTCTCTTCGCGAAGTGTCTCTAACAGAAGCTCGGCAATTCCGTGGCGTTCCAGTGTCTTGGCATAGGCAATTGCAGTGCCGTAGCCCGCCATCTCGTAATGATTGATATGCTGGATGGCCGTAATCAGCGCCGCGTCGCGAACTTCATTATTGATGCATCGATCCGACAATTTTTGAGCCTCTTTGATCAGTCCCTTGATCCCATCACAATGTTCACCCTTGGGATCTTCATCCAGGGCTTCGAACACTTCTTCAATGCGACGAATTTGATGTTCGGTTTCTCTTAGATGGTAGGCCAAAAATTCACTGAGTTCGTAAGACTCGGCCTTATCCAACTGTTTTTTTAGAAATTTTGTCTGTTGCAACTCTCCATCATACAGGTCGCGAAGTTGCTCCAGCATCAGATCGTACAGATCAAAAATATCGTTTTCGTTTTTGGGAGTCATGACAGTTTCTTTTGTAAGTTAAATTCTTGGAATAACATATTAAAACCAAAGGCACTGATGGTTTTGTCAAAGCGGACTTCATTTTTCAGGTTTTCTTCCAGGGCCTTTTTATGATTCGGCAATTCCAGCTCATCGGCCATAGAAACAAGCATTTCGTAGACGGTAATCATACACCGGGTGATGCGGTGAAGTGATCCCACCATGGCCCGCTCGGCCACTTTGTCATCCTTGCATCGATCGACCAGCTCTTTCGTCTCGACGATCATTGATTTCATAGTGCGGCAGTGTTCATGGAGCAGGTCGCTATCCAGTGATTCCTGAATATCTTCAAGGCGTAATGTATGTGCCCGGGTATTTGTTCGATGATGATTCAATGCCTGCTTTAGCGGCCGTTTTTTTGCTTTCTCCTCAAAGAAACGGAGTTCAGGCATCAACAGAACTTCAGCATGATAGATATCCCGGATAAATTCCAAATAAAGATCTTTGATAGAGTTTACAGCTTCCATTGGGTCACCTTTTCGTTAATTATCTAGTAAAACATTACTGTCTTTTGGGTGGGTTCATCGAAAGGGATAGGAAGCTGAATGTTGTAAGTAAAGCTTGTCCCCCCATGTAGGGAAAAGGATTCGCGTTCGAAAACTGCCGTATGGATACAAGTTGTAGTCGTGTAATCCAATCACGTTCAAAGAAATAGGACATATCCTGTTTGTTTGGCCGTGGGGTTTTTCCAAATTATAGTATGTTCATAATTAAAAATTTGCAGCCATGATTAAGCGAATACTTGTAGCCCTGGATCCTGACGAGGATACCCCCCTTGCCACAAAATACGCCATTCAGCTGGCCCGTCGTTTCAAAGCCAGCCTCACGGGTTTGGCTATTGTAGATATGGAAGATATTTATGCCAGCGTGGGGACCGGTGGAATCGGCACTATCTATTATGCGGAAAAACTTCGCGAATTCCTGACGGAAGAGAATCGCACGGAAGCACAAAAACTGTTAGCAGTGTTTCGGGATACAGTGGAAGAATCCGGCATCGATCACTTTGTGGCCGTTGAAGAGGGAGTCCCCTATGAACGTATTGTGGAAGAGATGAAGTACCACGACCTGCTGATTCTGGGCAGAGATTCTCATTTTTTCTATACCCGGCCGGAAAAAGAGACCAGCACATTGCCCAAAGTCATCAAAAGAAGCATTGCCCCAACGCTAATCGCGACTGAACAGTACCGGGATGTGGAGCGGGTCTTGGTTGCATTTGATGAGAGTGCCGCCTCGGCGCGTGCCCTTCAGAGTTTTGTCCACCTGTTGCCGTATGGGAAAAATGTTGAAATTGAACTGGCACATGTTGTCAGCGAGGATTCCGACGAGGCGCGGGATGAAGCTAAATTTCTGCTCCGTTTGGCTAAAAAATATTTGGCGGCCCACCACTTCGAATCGATTCGGGAAACGGTCTTGACCGGAGGGAAACCGGGCGAAAAACTGCTGGAACAGATGGAGAAGTCGGAACCTGACATGGTCATCCTGGGAGCTCATTCCATGTCGGCAATCAAGCGGGTTACATTCGGCTCTACGACCTACGACTTGATTCGAAAGAGCCCGGCCCCATTATTTGTAAGCAGTTGATGGACATTCCGGCCAGGCCGAGCTTTAGAAAGATAAAAGCCATACCCGCACTGGATATGGCTTTAATTTACAATGGGACTATCAATCCGTCTTTTCCTGCGTCATCATAGAAGAAGGCAGTGTAGCTACATAGGATTTTAGATTTTGCAGCCCCTCTTCAAAATCATTCCCAACCATCGGATCCATCAGCAAGCCCATATATTTGTTGATGGGTTCGCTGCCCACATCGGTTTCAAAAGCCCAGGTTACTTTTGTGCCACCCACTACGGGTTCAAACCGGTAGTAGCCCGTAGCCTCGCCTTCTTCATTAAAATTCATGTCAGTGGCGATATATTTATAGGGATAACTTTCTGTAATCGTGAGCGAACCGTTGCCCACCTTGTTGCTCACCCAGTGGTATGAGGCCCCTTCCCCCGAAAGAAATCCCACGTAGGTAATCTCCATATTGGGATCTCTTCTCTGCCACGGCGACCAATTTTTCCACTTTCTCAAGTCATTAACCTGCTTAAAAACGACCTCGGACGAGGCGGGAATCACAATAGAGCGTTCCACATGTACTTGTGACGGTAAGAACATTGCGATCCCAAAGAAGAGCACCCCTAGTACGATAAGTCCAATCCCGATGAATTTTAGTATTTTCATAGTGCTATCTCTCTTAAAATTAGATGGTTAGCTATTAGGTTAGATAGATTTTTGACGAATGAAAATAGGGGATTTCCTTACATAAGGGTCATTTCATCTTATATTATGTTTCAAACAATCTGCGATCATATTTTGCAACCG
>JASFMR010000132.1:0-5756 GCA_050117475.1 Balneolaceae bacterium
TACGCACCGGTACAAAATTATTCTGTTCGCCCTTCGTCCTCCACTCAGAATCTAAGGCCCGAGGCAAACCGGGAGATACCTCGCCGTCGCAAGCCTCCGGCCTTGTGAAACAGAAAGAAGATCGCCGTGTTCACCGAACGGCCTTTAAAAGGCCGTTCAACAGATAGAAAAGCCGTCTAAACACAGCTCGAAATCACTGTCACGCCAATGGAAGGATAGATTCAGGACTTCAAGGTGCAGCCCACATAAGGTGGGCCGCACCCCGAAACTCAACTTAAGATACTATACGCTAACCCGCTTCTTCCAATTCTAAGGTTTGCTCCATTACCCGCTTCTGGATCTCATACGGCACTTGGGCATAATGAGAAAAATCGCGGGCATAGCCGGCACTGCCCTGGGTTATCGATTTGAGACGTGTGGCATAATGATCTAACTCCTCAAGCGGGACCTGGGCCTTAATCTTCTGAATCGAACCTTCCGAATCCATCCCCTGAATTTGCCCGCGCCGCGTGCTGATATCGCTCATTACATCACCCATATATTCTGCAGGAACTGTTACTTCAACATTATAAATGGGTTCAAGCAACTTGGGGTCGGCTTCCATAAACCCTTTGCGGAACGCCATAAGTGCAGCCGTACGAAATGCTGCGTCATTCGAGTCTACCGAATGCATTGACCCGTCATATACCGAAATACGAAGGTCACGAACCCGGCACTGGCTCAATGGACCGTTTTCCATCTTTTCCATAATCCCTTTCAGGATAGCCGGCATAAAACGGTTATCAATGACCCCACCAACGATACAGTTCCTGAAAACCAGCCTGCCCCCCCAATCCAAATCAATAACTTGTTCATCCCGAACCTTAAGATCACTGGGCTCTGACATATTATCTGTCAGCGGTTCCATCATCATATACACCTCCCCGTATTGCCCCGCACCTCCGGATTGCTTTTTGTGCTTATAATGCGTTCGCACCGGTTTGGTGATCGTTTCACGGTAAGGGATACGGGGCTGAACAAACTCAAAGTCCAGGCCGAATCTCGTCTTCAAAGCATAGGCAATGACAGCCAGATGTTCTTCCCCCTGCCCGTGGATAATTACCTGCTTTAGTTCCTGACTATGTTCGACCTGCAGCGATGGGTCTTCGCGCTGAAGCTGATGCAAAGCCGTTCCCAACTTATCTTCCTCCCCATCTCGCTTCAGCTTGATCGCAGTACGGATAATGGGCGATGGAAAGTGAATGGGTTCAATAGTTACATCATTTCCTTTCATATGCAACGTGTCGTTCACACCAGTGTTTTTAAGTTTAACAGCTGCACCAATATCTCCGGTCTTAACTTCGTTAACTTCAATACGTTTTTCGCCATTAACCAAGTACAAACTCGAAAGCCGGACAGAACTTCCAGTCGTATCATTCAACAGGTCTATTCCGGGTTTAGCATCCCCCCCATACATTTTAAAGAAGAGCATATCTCCGACATGTGATTCCGAGCTGTTCTTAAACATAAACATCAACGGATCGCCATCCGGTTTCAGCACCACCTCTTCGCCATCTGTATTGTGCGGCGGATTGGCTTCCAACGGATTCGGGGCAACATTACCTAAAAACCCCATGACCCGCCCCGTTCCCATGTTGCGTTTACCACAGCAGCAAAACAGGGGAAAAATATCCCGCTGAAGGAGTGATTTTTGCAAACCTTCCCGCATCTGGCTTTCGGTGAGTTCACCCTGCTCCAGATACAGATCCAACAATGTCTCATCATTCTCAGCAACGGCTTCCACTAATTCATTATGCAGCAAATCAGCCTGGGCTTTATGCGAGTCGGGAATCGGCAATTTATCCGGTTTACCGCCATCTTCGGGAAATTCATACATCGTCATTTTGAGTACATCAATAATAGCATGAAAATCTTCTCCCTCACTGTAGGGATACTGTACAACAACCACTCCGCGACCGAACCGTTCTTTGGCCATATCTACCGTACGCTGAAATTCTGATTGCTCACTATCCGGTTTATTAACAATAAATAACGATGGAATTCTATATTTTTCGGTATACTTCCACTGTGCTTCGGTTCCCACCTCCACACCATACTCCGAATTGAGAGTAAAAATAGCTGTATCCGCCACGCGCAATGCCCCGACCACTTCCCCGATATAGTCCGCCGTACCAGGAGTGTCGATCAGATTTATCTTATTGCCTCTCCAATCCAGATTTAAAATAGAACTAAATACAGATTTGCCCTTCTCATGCTCAATTTCATGATAATCAGAAGACGTATTCTTTTGTTCAACTGATCCTCTCCTGTTTTTACTTCCCGACTCAAACAACATCGTCTCGGCCATTGTGGTCTTTCCCGATCCGGAATGGCCCAATAACACAACGTTTCTAATTTTTGATGGCTTATAGACATTCATAACAACCTCCTTTTTTTGCAGATGTGGAACGTACCGGGGTATCTGTCATAGATGAATGGCAGTAAAAAATATTTCGAAATGCTGATATTTGAAATGGCGAAATAACCATCTCGAGCCCCAGTAAATTTGAAAATGTATTGGTAAGTAATAGAAAAAAAATTTTGAACCAAAATTTTTTACATACGATCCGGCATAAATTTTCGGAAAACTTGCAAAGGCAGTCCACACTGAATATTTAGGTCCTTGATTAACGGGAGCTTTCCGAGTGGCAAACAAAATTCAGGGTTGTAAAAAATCGTTGGTTCTTAATGAAGACATCTTGCATGAACAACCTTATTTTGTTACTTAACATATTAGAAATATCATCAGGATTCTACATTATGAAAATGCCGAATATCGCAAGTATCTATTTATGCATTGTTCTCGTAATTGCCTGCTCCCCAAAGGAACAGGATCAAAGTAACGAGAACATGAGCTGGAATATCGTTCAGGATACAACATCACGAATCCATAGTATAATAGGGCTCTCCGGACCAGAGTCGGTTCGCTATGATTCGATCCAAGATGTGTATTTCGTATCCAATTTTAATGGCAACGGCAGTGCTATCGATTCCAATGGCTTCATTTCAAAAATTTCCCCGGAAGGGATTATTGACTCTCTGCACTTCATGACCGGAACTGAGGCTCATCCAATGCATTCTCCAAGTGGGATGTATATTACCGGAGACACGCTGTGGGCATGTGATCGTGACGGCGTCCACGGTTTCGACCGTAAAACGGGAAAGCAACTTCAATTTATAGATTTTACATCATATAGCCCCGGTTTCCTGAATGATATTGTAGAAGGATCGGACGGGAACTTGTATGTTACGGATACGGGCGCTCCCCGTCTTTTTCGCATAAGCGGAACACAGGTAACCGTTGTGCAGGATTCTTTACCGGTGGCACCAAACGGCATTGCACGTGAACCCCAAAATGGAAACCTGGTTCTGGCCCCCTGGGGAGGAGCTCGTACCTTTTATGCCTGGAACCCAAACAGTCCCGGTGTGGAAAAATATCGCACCGCCAACGAGGGGGGATTTTTTGATGGCATTGAATTCTATACCGGCAAATTGCTTGCATCCAGTCAACAGGATTCTACGCTTCGCGTCATTGATGGGGATGATCATATAATCATTAAATTGCCGGGCGAACCAGCTGACATTGGCATTGATACCAAAAGACGGCAAGTGGTAATCCCCTATATATCTCGCAATACTGTGGACCTGTGGCAATTGCCCGAACAATAATTACCTGTTTTATGCTGAGCCTACCTAAAGCCTGAGAAAAGTGACACTATTCCAAACTGGATTGAATCCAGAAAATTTTGCGCTCATTTCTTTATCTTGCACCTTAATTTGTGGCAAATGACAAATAACCATCATAGATCCCCTCACAACCAGGGATCAGTTTAAAACAAGTGGCCTAAATAAAAAACTGTCATCTTATCTTATTTCATGAAAAAAATACTGCTCATCCAAACCGGCGGGACCATCGCCATGGATATCAGTGAAGGAAAAAAACCAAAGCTGAACTCACAGAAATGGTCTGAAATTCTCTTCCGCGAAATCCCCGAGTTATCCAAGATTGCCGATATAGAGATGAAACAACTGTTTTTTCAAGACAGTTCGGACATCAATAAGGAACATTGGGGCATACTTGCAGAATTTATCGGCGAAAACTATAAGGCCTACGACGGATTCGTAATTCTGCACGGTACTGATACCATGGCCTATACTGCCTCAGCTCTCTCATTTGCGCTACAAAACCTGGGGAAACCGGTCATCCTAACGGGCAGCCAAGTACCGATGAGTAATATTCGAAGCGATGCGCGCCGCAATTTGGTTAATTCTATAGAGATGGCGACACTGCCTTTGCCCGAAGTAGCTATCTGTTTCAACGATTTCATATACCGGGGCAACCGGGCAACCAAAATGAGCATTGGCGATTTTGATGCCTTCGCTTCCCCCAACCACCCCCCGCTGGCAGAGATAGGATTAAATATTGAGATACAGCATCAGGCTTCAGATCCTAAAGATGAACTCAGTGTCAAAGCCCGATTCTCCGACCAGGTATTCCTGCTTAAGATTTTTCCAAACCTGGATCCCGGGTTCCTGGAGCAAATCAACCTTGGTAGTATCCGCGCTCTTATTGTCGAAGCTTTCGGAAGTGGAAATTTTCCCATCCACGGTAAAATGAGCCTCCTGCCTTTCTTCAAAAAATGTGTAGAAAATGATATCCTCTTAATCGTCACTTCCCAGGCACCGTATGACGCGGTGGATCTTGAAAATTATGAAAGCGGTCGCAAAGCCCACAAGCTGGGAGCACTAAGCGCCCGGGATATGACTACAGAAGCAACCCTAACAAAAATAATGTATCTTCTTGGCAAACATAGCGATAAGAAGACCATTATAGAACAGTTCAACCGTAACTTAGTTGGAGAAATGACGGAGTAACCATGTTTTTTGTTTTTGATGTTGAAACTATCCCTGATTTTAAATTTGTTCGCCAGGTCATCGACAATCCTGAAGAGGATGAAGATGAGCTGCTGATACAGGCCAGCGAGGAGTTAGCTCGTAACTCATCCGGCTTTTTACCTCCCATGTTTCATAAAATGATATCCTGGGTAGGTCTCTGGATAGAAAATAACGGTGTTCCAAAACAGAAAGTGGCATGGCATGGAACAGATGAGATGGAAGGCCTCAAAAAACTTTTTAATACCCTGAGTACCTACAAGGATTTTGGCTTGGTCCACCATAATGGCCGGGGCTTTGACCTTCCCCTGCTCACCTATCGTGCCCTTAAGCACGGCATGCAGATGCCTAAGCGGCTTAATCACTACGATATCAAATATCGGTACAGTAATGACAATGTGGATCTGCTTGACGAATTCAGCAATTATGGCGCCAGCTCATGGCCCAAGCTAAAACACCTGGGGTATCTTATCGGTATTCCATTCAAACAAACCGGTGAAGGCAATGAGGTGCTCCGAATGTTTCGCGAGGAAAAACTGCCGGAGATTGAACACTATTGCTATGAGGATGTGATGGCCACTTATATTGTTTGGTTGCATCTCAAATTTACTGTTGGTGATATTTCCAAGGATTTGTTCGAAAATTTGAATGACCGCGCCATGTCGAAGCTTACAGAAATTCAGGAACAGGCTTCGTAGCTTTTTTGTCGCACGTCCTGAGACTTGAGACAGCGGGGTATTGCCCGGTTTGCATCGGGCCTTAGATTCTGAGTGGAGGAGGAAGGGCGAACAGAATAATTTTGTACCGGTGCGTAGCCCAATAAT
>JASFMR010000133.1:0-5604 GCA_050117475.1 Balneolaceae bacterium
GCGACGGCAGAAGCTTCCAGCAACTTGGCTCGTTATGACGGTATCCGGTACGGGCACCGCGCGAATATTGAAGAGGTGGAAAAAGAGCTCAGGATGGAAGAGGAAGCCCTGGAAGAACAGATCAAGCTTGCCCAAGGCGATAAGAAGGTGAAATTGGCAGCGGAACTGGATAATATCGACTCATCGCTGATCAGGTTGTATAAAAAGAGCCGGACCGAAGGCTTCGGACCGGAGGTGAAACGCAGGATTATGCTGGGTACGTATGTATTGAGTGCGGGTTATTATGATGCCTATTATGCCAAGGCTCAGAAGGTACGACGGCTCATAAAACAGGATTTTACCGAGGCTTTTGAGGATGTCGATGTGATTGTATCACCCACTGCTCCAACGACTGCTTTTAAAATAGGGGCTAAAAGTGAAAATCCGCTGCAGATGTATCTGAATGATATTTATACGATCTCCGCTAATTTGGCGGGTATTTGTGGGATCAGTATTCCGGCCGGGACTGATGCCGACGGATTGCCTTATGGTATCCAATTCATGGCCGATACCTTCGAGGAGGGTAAACTATTTAATGCAGCTCGTCTTGTCGAACAGCTGGGCTAATAAAAATTCCATAATATCATTATGCAAAACAGACTTGAGAGCAAATGGGCGCTCATAACGGGTGCTACTTCGGGAATAGGGAAAGCTGTTGCCGAAATTTTTGCGAAATCGGGATGTAATTTGATTCTCACAGGGCGTCGTGAGAACAGGTTGGAAAGCCTGAAAAGACAGCTTGAGTCGAATGCTTCTGTTCGGGTCGAAACAGCTTCTTTTGATGTTACCGACCGGGAAGCCTGTAGGGAGTTTGTGTCGGCGTTGGATCATGAGGTTGATATCCTGGTCAATAATGCCGGCCTGGCACGAGGCGTTGATGCAGTGTATGATGCAGACCTGGATGACTGGGATACTATGATTGATACCAACATCAAGGGGTTGATTACTATGACACGGCTCATTTCGCCGATGATGAAAAAGCGAAACAGCGGCCATATCATTAATATCAGTTCTTCCTCGGGACACGAAACGTACCCGGGTGGTTCGGTTTATTGCTCTACGAAACATGCGGTCCGGGCATTCACAGAAGCTGCCAAAAAGGATTTGCACGGCACAAATGTACGGGTGGGCATGGTGTCTCCCGGACTCGTGGAAACGGAGTTCAGTAACGTGCGCTTTAAAGGAGATGATGAAAAGGCCGACGCGGTATATGAGGGAATAGAGCCCCTGGTCGGCGAAGATATTGCTGAAATTGTGCATTTTATGGCCAATCGCCCGCCGCATGTGAATATAATGGATACCATTGTCTATCCTGTCGCTCAATCTTCTTCAATGATGGTGTCCCGGGATAATGACTGATTTTCGTTTTCTTATACCCGGTTTGCTACTGGCCTTCATTATTACTTCTTGCAGTTCAAACCAGGAATCCCATCTCCATTTTGAAGATCTGGGGCAGCCGGTTCCGGCTTTTGATGCCGATAGTGCCTACCATTTTGTGGCAAAGCAGGTATCCTTTGGTCCCAGGACGCCGGGGTCTGAAGCACATAAAAAGGCCAAAGAGTACGTTATCGATAAACTCAGGGGATATGCCGGGGATAGGAATGTGTTCTCCCAGGAATTTACGGTCGCGGGATATGATGTTGATACGCTCTCGTTAACCAATATTATTGCGGCTTTTAACACCGGGAGCGGTGATCGGATTATGCTTTCTGCTCATTGGGATTCGCGTCCTCAGGCCGATCAGGATACCGTAGACGTGGACAAGCCTATTTTAGGGGCCGATGACGGGGGAAGCGGGGTAGCGGTTTTGCTGGAATTGGCGCGCCTTTTTCGTGATAACCCGCCGCCTATAGGGGTAGATATCGTATTGTTTGACGGCGAGGATTATGGCAAAGAGGGGGATATGTCTAAATACTTCCTCGGATCTCGTTATTGGGCCGAAAATCCGCCGGTTAAGGGATATTCACCCCGCTTTGGAATCTTATTGGATATGGTCGGTGGAAATGCGGCCACTTTTCCCAAAGAACAAAATTCTATGAGGTATGCCCCGGCTTTGGTGAATGAACTTTGGTCGATCGCCGATGAAAAAGGGTATGACAACCTTTTTGTCGATCAAAATGGGGCTAATATTTCTGATGATCATGTGGTCATAAACCAGGTGCTGGGTATCCCGACGATTGATATTGTTGCTCATGCCCCCGCCTTGAATGGAGCAAAATTCCCCCCGTATTGGCATACACACCGCGATAATATGGATATCATCAGCAGGAATACCCTGGCCGCCACGGGAAGTGTTTTGGCTGAACTTGTTTATAATAGATTGGACCACAAACAGTAATTCTACTTAAGTCCTCCGGATCCGATATGAAGTATATTAAACTGGTTATCGGCGTTGAAGACCAATACCAGGAAGCGCTCATTGCAGAGCTCTTCGACATGGATTTTGACGGTTTTGAGCAGCGGGAGGGACGCATTATAACCTACATAGCAAAGGAACGGTTTGGGATCGGTGACAGGGAGCGCATCGACCAACTGCTGGCGGCCTACCCGGGAAATAGTTTTATCGAATCGGAAGAAGTGGTGGCTGATCAAAATTGGAATGAGCAATGGGAAAATACGATTCAGGCACAGTCGATAGGCCGATTCTTTGTGAAACCGACCTGGTCGCGCGAGCAGGTTCCGGGCGATAAAATTCTATTGGAGATCGATCCTAAAATGTCTTTCGGGACCGGCTATCACGAGACGACCCGCCTGATGCTCCATTTTCTGCCGGAGGTTATCTCTAAGGACGATAGCGTAATAGATGCAGGGACGGGCACGGGTATTTTAGCGATAGCCTCAATCAAGCTGGGTGCCAAATATGTACTGGCTTTTGATATCGACGAATGGAGTATATCAAATACCGAAGAAAACATTTTATTGAATGACGTTTCCGACGTTATCACCGTAAAGAAGGGATCGACGGAAGTGATCCCCAAAGGGGAAGAGGCGGATGTGGTACTGGCAAATATTGAACGAAATACAATCCTGGAGCTGCTCCCGGACTTTGAGAAGGCGCTTAAGGATAACGGGGACTTGGTCTTGTCGGGCTTGCTGGAATCCGACAAGCAAAAAGTGGTCGAGGCTTTGGAGCCTGCTTTCGAAATTGTAATGATCCGACAGGAAAATGAATGGATTGGGGTACACGCTCGGAAGAGGGAATCTTGAAAGCCGCTATAGACATAGGAACCAATACGGTATTGCTGCTGGTGGGCCGCGTATCGGATGGGCGTATAGAAATCCTGGAAGAGCAGCAGCGGGTGCCCCGGCTGGGTAAAGGGGTTGATGAGGCAAGAAATCTCCAACCGGAATCCATGGAACGGGTTATCCGGGCTCTTGATGAATATTGCAGTCTCCTCGATAGTAAGTATGGCTCGGTGGATGAAATTAGGGTTACAGCTACCAGCGCGGTCCGTGATGCGAATAACCGGATGGAGTTTTTAAGAAAGGTTAAAAGCAAAACCGGGATCAGGGTACGGGTTTTAAGTGGTTTTGAAGAGGCTCATTATACGTTTTTAGGGGCGCAGGGGGTATTGGATAAGGAGATGGTAAACCGGCAAAAGGTCGTTTTGGATATCGGTGGGGGAAGTACCGAGATGGCGTCGGGAAACCGCATGATCAGGGACCGTTATTCTTTTGATATGGGGTGTGTTCGTTTTACCGAGCGCTTTTTGCATGACGATCCGCCCGGTGACAGCCAGGTTCAGAAATGCCAAAAAGCGGTAGCGGACATGTTGAAGGAATATGAATTCAACTTTGTGGATGATTCCGTCCTTGTGGGCGTTGCCGGCACGGTCACCTCACTGGCTTTTATGGATAAGGGGTGTGAAAAATACGATAGTTCGGAGCTGAATGGCTATATCCTGTCATTGCAAAAAATAAGGAACTATATTGCCAGGTGTAAAGAGTGGCCTTCCCGAAAACTGGTGGACAAATATCCGGCTGTCATGGAAGGGAGGGCGGATATCTTTTTAGCCGGTTTGCTTATCCTCGAAGGGGTCATGAAAAAATACGATTTTACCGAATTGATTACATCAACAGGGGGCATCCGGCATGGTGTTCTCATGGATGAGGGATAATAAAAAAGCGATATCCATCTATGACGGATACCGCTCGAAGATCATGCTTATAGGCAGTGTCAGAGTTTGACGGCAACGCCTACATTGAGCCATCCCCAATTATTTCCCAGTTCGGCATATGCGCCGACGTTATCTGAGAAATAGTAACGGCTGCCCAGGTGGAAGGTGCCGATGATACCGCTGCCAAAGGTGCCAACACCGTTATAGCTGAAGTTACGGTAGTAGATGCCGAGGCCTCCGTAAATGTCTAAATGCTCATCTTCTACGTTTAACAGCTCATTAAGATGATAAGTGCCCCGTCCGCCCACATAAAAGATGGTCAGGCCGCTGCCGGATACAAAACCAAAGTCACCCCCGATACCCAGGGTTCCGACTTCCAGGTTGGAAATTCCATATTCAAGCCCGCCACCCAGGGGTACTCCCAAACTTCCTGCCCAGTTGTACGTACTTCCCAATCCTATACCGGCGTTTACTACCATGTCACCCTCTTGAAAAGCCTGGGCCTGAACGTGTGAATTAGAAACGAAAATGAATCCTAAAAATAAGCAAAATGAGAGTATTAGCTTTTTCATAGTTCCCTGTTATTTTTGTGTTTAGTTATTTATAAGGTTGATGAATGGTAAATGAGACGGTTCGTCCCAGATCCGACGAAGTATCTTTTTCGGGATTACTTGTTGGTTACTGCATTCAATATTGTTTTTACCTTATTAATACGTGAAGGAAAAAAGATTCAGCTCAAATCTTTTCTGAAAATTTAGAATGGGAATAAAGTGACACTTTCAGTAAGTTTGAGCCTCAATTGAACCGAACGAAAATGTTCCTCCATATTAACAGGAATGTCTGATTCAAAAGCCATAAACTCGCAAACTTCCGATTCGCCCCGGGAGAATGCTTCAGAAAGCAGTCTCGAGGATGATGTGCTCGTCAAAAAAGCGATTGGCGGTGACGAAAGTGCATACAAGGAGATCGTGAAAAAATATGAACGTGCCCTGTACTTTCATATTCTTAAAATGGTTAAGGATCGGGAACAAGTTGAAGACCTGGTTCAAGAAACGTTCGTTAAAGCATTCGATAACCTGAATACCTACAGCACGAACTACGCCTTTTCCACATGGTTATATCGAATTGCCACCAATCATACGATTGATTATTTAAGGAAAAAGAAGTTGAAAACCCTGTCCATCGATGAACCGGTTAAGACCAGGGACGGGGATATGGAAATGCAGTTGCCCGATGAATCGGCGAAAACAGACCGGGGAATTATTCGTAAGCAGCGGCAAAAGATTGTACGGCAGGCCATCAAAGATTTACCGGAAAAATACCGTAAGGTTATTGAAATGCGCCATATGGAGGAGAAAAGCTACCAGGAAATAGCAGAAGTACTCGATTTGCCGCTCGGAACCGTTAAAGCGCATATTTTCAGGGCCCGAGAGCTGCTTTACAAGGC
>JASFMR010000134.1:0-5555 GCA_050117475.1 Balneolaceae bacterium
AATTGCAGTCCCTATGAAGCAGGTAAGATCCCCGAACAAATTGTGCCAAATCCTTATCTGCAGAAATCCGGGTTTATCTTTGTATGTGAAGATGTGAGAGGCAGATGGATGTCGGAAGGCCAATACACCACACTAACTCCAAATAAAAAGGGTGAAGACAAAATTGATGAAAGCTCAGATGCCTATGACACGATCGATTGGCTAGTTGAAAACATACCCAACAACAATGGTAAGGTAGGCCAATGGGGAATTTCATATCCCGGCTTCTATACTTCTGCAAGTTTGCCTGATTCTCATCCCGCATTGGTAGCCTCTTCTCCACAGGCCCCAGTCTCCGACTTCTTTTTTGATGATTTCCACCACCAGGGAGCCTACCTGATGAGCTACTGGTACGTCACGTTCGTTTTCGGGTATCAGAAAACGGCACCGGTTGATACGGCATGGTACCAGCCACCAAAGCTGCCTTCAGAAGACGGATACTGGTTTTACCTCAACAAATTAGAACCACTTACCCAGGCTTCAAACTATTATGGACCCGACAATTTTTTCTGGCAGGAACTTGTCAACCACCCCAATTATGACGATTTCTGGAAAAGCAGAAATATCTTGCCTCATCTTAGAAATATCCATCATCCTGTAATGACCGTCGGCGGCTGGTTTGACGCCGAAGACCTCTATGGGGCCCTGAATACCTACAAAGCGATTGAAGAACAAAACCCCGGTATCAAAAACACTATCGTAATGGGTCCCTGGAGCCATGGTGACTGGGCACGGAACCGGCCTCACCAACTGGTCGGCGATATTTATTTTGGGGATAACCTATCTGATTTTTACAAAAAGAACATCGAATATCCTTTCTTTATGGAATATTTGAAAGGAATTGACATGGGTAATTTGCCAGAGGCCTATATGTTTGATACCGGTGAAAAAACCTGGAGTACTTTCGAGGACTGGCCACCCAAAAATACTAAAAGGGAAACCTGGTACATTCACGGGGATGAGACACTGAATAAATCAAAACCCACTGCAGATGAAAAAGAATTCAGCCAGTATGAAAGTGACATCGAACACCCGGTCCCCTACACAGAAGCAAATAAGGTAGTATTCACCCCGCGTCCTTATATGACCGGTGACCAGCGAGAAAATGCTCGCCGCCCCGATGTATTGACATTTGAAACCGGTGTATTGGATCATGATGTTACGTTGGCCGGCGATATTCTGGCCAACCTCTATGTTTCAACTTCGGGAACAGCCTCTGACTGGATCGTAAAATTGGTAGATATATATCCACCAAGTACCCCGGAAAGCAATTATACACCCGAAGATATCGAGCTTGATAACTACCACCAATTGGTTCGCAGCGAAATTATCCGTGGACGTTTTCGCAACAGTTATGAACACCCTGAACCTTTTGTTCCCAATAAAGTTACCTATGTTGACTTACCTCTTCAGGACGTCTTCCACACGTTTAAAAAAGGACATAATATCCAAATACAAATTCAGAGTACATGGTTTCCGCTTTTTGACCTGAACCCACAGAAATATGTACCAAATATTTTTAAAGCAAAGAAAAGCGATTTTCAAAGTGCTACCCAGCGTGTCTATCACACCCCAAAATATCCGACATCTATCGAAGTGAAGACATTGCTAAAAAAGTGATTTAACCGACTTCATTCAAACTTCCTGCAAAGCGGGCTTTTCAAGAGGCCCGTTGAATGGGAAAAAATTGAGTCTTTTTTTTCAAGTTTAGTGCAACTTTTCAGTTTGGGATTCCGTACCTCAGGCTGCAAACCATAACCAAAAAGCAAATAGACAGTGAAAACGAAGCGATTTATTTTATTTGTAATTCTATTTTTAACGGGGCTGAGTTATGTGAGAGCCCAATCCTCTTCCTACCACTATCACCTTGATTTAAATAATGTTTCAAATGATCAACTCAAGGTTGAACTTTCCCCTCCCGCGATAAAACAAAAAACGATCACGTTTTATATGCCGAACATTATCCCGGGAACCTATATGGAAAGCAATTACGGAGAGTTTGTGTCCGATTTGAAAGCTTTCAATAAACGGGGGAAGGAACTGCCTGTTAAAAGATTGGGGAAAAACTCATGGCAAATTGAGAAAGCCAACAAAATGGTGTCTCTTACATACAAAGTGGACGACATCTATGACATGAAAGAGGACACTGATATTTTCGGGATGTCCGCGACCAACATCGACAAAGACAAAAACTTTGTAATCCATACACCGGGGTTTTTCGGCTACTTTGGGAACATGAAAGAACAACCCTTTGAAGTAACAATCAGTAAACCGGAATCTTTTTATGGCAGCACCGGATTGATACCGGTAAGTCACACCGCTAAAAAAGATATCTATCAAACGACCGATTATGACGAGTTGATGGACGCCCCAATGATGTACAACAAGCCGGATACCTCCTTTATCGATGTGGCTAATGCCCGTGTTCTGATTTCGGTTTATTCTCCGAACAACCAAGTTAAGTCCAAGTTTCTTGCTGAACATTACAAATCATTATTGCAGGCCGATGCAAAGTTTCTGGGTGGTAAATTACCCGTCAAGAAATATGCGTTTATCCTATATTTCGCCCCAAAGGGTTCAAAAAGCCTAATGACAGGCGCGCTGGAGCACAATAACTCAAGTTTTTATTATCTACCGGAGCATTCGCAAGAGCGTATGGCGTCTTTATTAGTAGATGTTGCGGCCCATGAATTTTTTCATATTGTGACGCCACTTACTTTGCATTCCGAAGAAATTGCCTACTTCAATTACCAAAAACCTGATTTATCCGAGCACTTATGGTTATATGAAGGTATGACTGAATATAATGCCCATCTTGTACAGGAAAAGTACAATATTATTACACCCCAAGAATTTCTCAATAGGCTTGCAAAGAAAATTAATTACTCAAAAGAATATTTTGATGACCACCTGCCTTTCACAGAATTAAGCAAAAATGCAGCAGGAAAATATGCCAAGCAATACAATAATGTATACCAAAAAGGAGCTCTGATAAATGCTTTGCTGGATATCGCCCTCCTGGATGGTTCAAATAACAAAATGAGGCTGCAAGATTTAGTAGCAAAACTGAGTAAGCGCTACGGAGAAGATCATCCCTTCAAGGATGAAGAACTGTTTGATGTCATTACTTCTATGACGAATCCAAATATCGGTACGTTCTTTAACCGTTATGTAGCCGGTACAGAAAGCCTGCCCTACAAAAAATATTTTGCTAAAGCCGGAGTTGTATTCGATCAGGAACCGGATCACCAAGTGGCAACATTAGGCAACTTTGAGGTGGGATTCAATGCCGAAAAGAATTCTCTTATGGTGTCTGACACAAGTGAATTGAATGATTTCGGCCACACAATGGGATACCAGACCGGCGATTTGTTGCTCAAGCTTCAGGGCAAGGAATTAGAGCCTGAATCCGCAAGAAAAATGCTGGATGACTTTAGTCAGAATACCCAGGAAGGCGATACTGTCGAAGTAGTTATTAGTCGACCTGATGAGCAAGGGACCTATAGGGAGATGACTTTGACGGCACCGGCTATGATGGTCACGAAAAAAGGGAAATATACTTTAAGGTTTTCTGATCACCCCACCTATAAGCAGTTGAAGCTTCGTTACCGCTGGCTCGGTATAGAAGGCAAACCCGCCCATCCTGAAGACGTAGAATCCATCGATTCCATCATGAAAGCTCTTTATGATGTAATAACTGGACCGGCAGGCGATCGCGACTGGGATCGTTTTGCATCCTTTTTTAAACCCGAAGCAAGATTAGCCGCCTTTGGAAAGACTAAAGAGGGAAAGCTGGTTTACAAGTCTTTTACCCCTGAAGAATACCGTAAACGAAATGAACCCTTCTTTCAGAAAAACGGCTTCTGGGAAAAAGAGCTCGGGCGTCAAGTTTTCCGATTCGGTGAAATCGCCAGTATCCAAAGTGCCTATGAGTCGCGCCTCCAAAAGGATGGAAAAGTTGTCGAACGAGGCGTCAACAGTATCCAATTGGTATATGATCAAAATCGCTGGTGGGTTACCAGTATCCTCTGGAATTCGGAAAGAGATGATAACCCCATACCCGAATCGCTCATTAAGATGTAAATTACAATACCATTATATTTAATATAAAAGCCCCGATTTTATGGAGTCGGGGCTTTTTATTTATTGACTGCCACCTTCTTCTAGCCAGCCTTTTTAGCCTTAAAGCGATTAATTACGCCGCCATAAAGTACCGCTTCTTTCTGGCGCTCACTAAAAGAATGTTTTACTTTATACTGCTTTCCTTTGGTTTTATTGTGAATGATAATCTCCTCATCCTTTTCGATAGCGCTCCGGATACCATTCACGGACAGGATATCCCCTTGATCAATATCTTCGTAGTCTTTCTCATTTTCAAACTCCAATGGTGGGATACCGAAATTGACGAGATTTTGCCAGCCGATACGGGCGTAGCTTTTTGCAATAACAGCCCGCTGGCCCAGATAACGTGGTGCAATGGCGGCATGCTCTCGGCTCGAGCCCTGGGCATAATTCTGGCCGGCTATAACGACGTGGCCTCCATAATCATTCTTGGCTTCCATTGCCCTGTCGTGGAAATTTTTATCTATAACATCCAGAGTAAATTTACTGATCTCAGGGATATTACTTCTAAAAGGCAATACCTCTGCCCCAGCCCGGAGGATTTCATCGGTGGAAATATCATCACCCATTTTGAGAAGTACCGGAACCTCAAAATCTTTTAGCTTCTCAAAGTCTGGCATCGTAGAAATGTTAGGTCCTTTCTTAATCTCACCGCGTTCCTCTTTCGGTACCGGTTCAGTAAGCATCTCTGTATTAATAATGGGGTTTTTAAGCTCTTTAAATTGCGGATAGGACATATCATAGAGTTCTTCTAGATCACGTGGATCCGTAATCTTGCCCGTCAATGCTGAAGCAGCAGCCGTTTCCGGGCTAACAAGGAATACGGAATCCTCTGGCGTTCCCGATCGGTCAGGGAAATTACGGGGAACTGTACGCAAGCTGTTTTGTCCTGTTGCGGGGGCCTGCCCCATACCTATACAACCGTTACAACCAGCCTGGTGAATGCGGGCACCGGATTGAACCAGGTTAAACATTACATCATTTTTTACCATATTCTCGATGATCTGACGGGAAGTTGGGTTGATATCAAAAGAGACATTTTCGTTTACTTTTTTACCTTTCACTATCTCCGAAGCTATCCAGAAATCCCGATAACCAGGGTTTGCAGAAGAACCGATATAAGCCTGGTAAATATCCTGACCCTCAACTTCACGAACCGGTACCACATTGCCGGGACTACTGGGCAATGCTATCATTACTTCCACATCATCCAGCACAAGCTCTTCGTACTTGTCATATTGGGCACCTTCATCAGCAACAAGCTCGGTAAATTCATCCCCCCGGCCCTGCGACTTCATGAATCGATGCACTTCCTCATCAGCCGGAAAAACCGTGCTAGTGGCCCCCATTTCGGTTCCCATATTTGCAAGAACATGACGGTCCATGGTAGAGAG
>JASFMR010000135.1:0-5378 GCA_050117475.1 Balneolaceae bacterium
GGGAAATATTATTGAAACAGCAAGTAGTGGTGAATTATTGGAATTTGAAATCATTGATTCACGACCGCCTGAGTTACCTAAAGGCGCCTCAGAGCCCTATCTTGTTGCCTATTTTGAGAAAAACATGTCCCCGGCCGGTTTTGGCACCAGTGATCAGTATGACATAATGGTCCGCAAACTGCACCAAGAGGGAAAAATCCCCTTCATCCCGGATTATGATTATTTTGAATCGTTCAAAGATTCCCTGCTCTATTGGGATGGAAAGGAGTTTGTGCATCATCCAGTTTCTGTGAAGGGTAGTGCAAAATAATATTCTGCAGTGGTATGCTATTGGAAGGACTGTATAGCAAAAGAGTGTATAAGTATGAATAGTGTTAAAAAAGAACTCGCTGACAGGATTACAAAAGGCAAAGCTACGGGTGAGGAATGCTCTGATGAACGATCCGGCATTGGTTTTTCAGTTAACAGATTGGTTGGTTTTATTTATTTAGCACTTCTGCTTGTCATACTGTGTGGAATTACGGTGGCCGGAAAAATCAACATCGTACATACGGAAGCAGGATATATGTTCTATTCCAAACCTCAATTCAGTTTTAAAGATACTTATGTTGATCTAACGGAACTATCATTTGGAGACCTGAAAAATCATGAAGAGCTGTTTCAAACAATGATTGAAGCAGGCGATGGAAAATTTTTGCCGGGCACCCCGTCAGAATTGGGACTTAAGAGTGAGAGTGAAGAATAAATAAAGTACGACTCGATACATAATCGAGGGAGATTTGAATAAATCATAGGGGGCGCCTGGGAAAAGTTGGCAGCTGGTATCAGTTGTCAACTTTTTTAATTTATTCCGTAAAATTGTTCCAAACATAACAAATATTTCATTGGCATTGCGTACAGCCTTGGTTATAATAAGGCAAATCAATTTCCAACCGGGCGGCCCTAAATGCCGTATTTGCCAATTTATTGACACATGATTGAAACGAAAGAATTGAGAACTCCTGCGGAGCTTGAAGCATTTGTGCGGTTTCAATTTTCGCTTTTAAAAGATAATCCCTTTTGGGTTCCTCCACTGATTAATGAAGAGTTGGAAGTATTTGACCGGCAGAAAAATCCCGTATTCAAAAATGCCGAAGCGAAATTCTTCATGGCTTACAAGGATGGAAAGCCTGTGGGACGGATCGCGGCGATTATTAATTGGATTGAAGTCAGGGAGCAGAAAAAACCAAAGGTCCGTTTTGGGTGGTTCGACACTATTGATGATCAGAACGTTACCAAAGCTTTATTGGAAGAGGTCAGAAAGGTGGGACAAAAGCACGGGTTGGAATTTATGGAAGGGCCGGTCGGTTTTTCGAATATGGACAAAGCCGGAATGCTGGTAGAGGGATTTGAAGAGCTCAACACGATGATTACCTGGTACAGTCTGCCTCATTATAGTTCGCACCTGGAGGATCTGGGGTTCGAGAAGGCCAACGAATGGGTGGAATTTAAGATTAGCGTTCCCAAAGGGGGGCCTTCGGAGAAAGTTCAGCGATTCTCCGAATTGATCATGGAGCGAAATGATCTGAAAGTGATTCGTTTTAGAGATAAAAAAGAGATCCTGAGCTTTGCAGATAAGATGTTTGAACTAATAAATAAAACTTACAGTAATCTCAGCACCTATGTGCCCATACAGCCCGAGCAGATTGCCTATTATAAGGAAAAGTACTTTCGCTATCTCCATCCTGATTTTATTAACTGTATAGCAGATAAGGACAACAACCTTGTTGCATTTGCGATCACGATGCCCTCTTTTGCCAAAGGCTTGCAGCGCGCCGGGGGAAGCCTTTTTCCCCTGGGATGGATGCATCTGCTGAAAGATCGTTTCTTCCATGACAGGGCCGCTTTCTACCTGATCGGCATTAAGCCGGAATATCAAAATAAAGGGTTGACGGCCATCATTTTCAAAGAGATGAATGAGATGTTTAATAGACATGGAATCAATGAGGTAGAAACAAATCCAGAGCTTGAAGATAATAAGGCAGTGCAGGCACTTTGGAAAAACTATGATAACCAACTGCACAAACGTCGCAGAACATACCGTAAAGAGTTATAAGTGGGGCTGTGTTGTAATACATTGAATAAAATGCTTGAAACGTGTCATAGCAGGAAAGGGTTTGAAGCCCATCCCAATCCTTAAAAATAAAAAGGCCGATACGAAATGTACCGGCCCTTTTATTTTAAGTAACTGCTAAATTTTAGCGACGAAATTCCAAGGTAATGCCGTAAGCAAGGTCCAGTACTTGATTGTAGTTGTCACCCAGCGGCTTACGTACATAAATACCCGGCGTGACGTTACGGAATGGACGGGCTATGCCAGCACGGAGCTGCGTAAGTCCGGTATCCCAGAAATCAACACCGGAGACTAAGCCGGCATATTGATTGCGGCCCGAGAATCCGAGATATCCTTCAACAGTTGGTTGCCTGTACATAGCTGTCAATCCATAAAGCAGGTGCAGTTGATTATCTACATCCTTAAGGTTATCTACAAAGATGTTATAGACCGTACCTACTCTGAATTTGAGAGCAAAAGGATCGCTTACAGAAGTTACAAAGTTGGCAGTAAGTGGAATCGACCACATATCCGAGCCGAACGCTTCTTGTCGATCAAGTTCTGAGAATCGACCCGTCTGGCTGCCAAATTGCCTGTTCGTTCTTGGGTCGGGAGTAGTAGGAATACGTGCTCCCAACTCAATAAAGGCATGGTTATTGGGATTACTCATATTTATATCCCAAATAGTGCCAAGGTAAACATTACCGATTACCGTGCTATTGTCGTCACCGCCGGCCGGGTTATTTCCTTCATATCCGAAATGCGAAAGAGGAAGTTCCCCTACTACCCGGAGGTTATCATTCACGCGAAGACGTCCGGTTACGAACAATACAGAGCTGGCACCTGTCACCACATCCCGATCCAGATAACGGCTATCGAAAAGTGGTTTGTCCCATTCTAACGAAACCGAGGACAGGCGGGTGTCGCTTAACCAGGGCGATTGGGCATAAGATGTTCCAGCCAACAGCCCCAGACCTAGGATTAGTAACGCTATATGTTTCATTTTCTCTTCTCCTTAGTTTTAATGTTGCAAGCATTAGCTTGCAAAATAGAATTACCTAATAACGTTTATATATGTGATTTTCGGATATTAAATTTTAAAAAAATTTACATGTCAGTTTCAGTTGTGTCGTTCTCCATACCGGTTGTGTCAGCCGGTTGAGGAGCCGGCATATTGGTGTTCCACATGTCTCGGTAAATGCGCCATGCCCCTTCTTCATTTTTCCATAAGACCATGTACTTGCCCTCATCAACTTGTTGATCATTCATAAAGACCCGGTACATTCCCGTTTCGACGGCATTCGAATCCCCGATCACATGAAGCTCTCCGCTGGTTAACTGTATGTCATTGACTCCTGACTCAACCAAATCCTGCATGAATGATTTAATACCCCCAAGGCTTTTTACAGCATCATTATTCGGGGGCAAGATCCAGCCGTCTTCACTATAAACCATTTCCAGGCTATCCATATTACCGGCCTGTATGGCGTTCATAAAGACCTGATTTTGGGTATCTATGGACGGCTGAACCTCAGAAGGTGTGACCATCGAGGGGTTCATTTGGCTGTTTTCCTTTGGACGGCAGGCAAGGAATGCGAATAGCATTAATAAGATTATCGAAAAATAATTATTGACTCTCTGATTCATAATACTCCCTTGTTTGATATTATTCACTCTTAAAATATAACAAAATGGAAGTTTAAATTATTGAAAATATTGAACATGGAATGATTTTTATTTGATGGGAATATGACTAGGTGACAATAAGGGCTTTCCCTTACATAAAAAAAGCTTGTTGGTGGTTATCCTTAATTACAATAGGAATAAAAATGAGGCTAAAATGGAAACACTGACCGGAACAACAATCTTTTGGTTATTGGCCCTGGGAAGTTTAACAGGCTGGATAGTAGGATATGTGATGGGGCATGAAGGGAGGCCACTGTATAGCAACATTGTTTGGGGAACGGCGGGATCACTGTCAGTCGGATTGGTCGCTCTTTGGTTGAATTTGGGTGGAGTTTTGTTGTTTGCATTTATGGGAACACTTGCCACCTTGTTCATTACGAACGTCTTTCATACGCATCATACAGAGGATATATCGGAAGGAGAAGACCTCGAGATTACCCTGCGTCGCTACCGAAAAGGAGCTAAGCACAGCTAAGTCGAAATTTGCAGGAGCGTTTAAACAAAATGAAAAAGCCCGCCTCTCAATGAAGCGGGCTTTTTCATACTAAAGGACTATAAATTATTTGTAATCGAGGCTGCGAACCTCTACTGCGCTCAAGCCCTTGGGTGTCTCTTCAACGTCGAATTCAACATTCTCACCTTCTTCAAGACCTTGATTATAATCCAAATTTTCTACGTTATTTCGGTGGACGAATACATCTTTGCTTCCGTCCTCAGGTTCGATAAAACCGTATCCTTTTTCTACATCGAACCATTTAACTTTACCTTGTTTTAACATGTATTATACTAGTTGTTTGTGCACTATAGGATTACATCATGGAGTAGAGTTGAGTTAACGCGTCGTCCCCAAATGAGTTCATTCTATAGGCGGGAATTAAAAGTAACATTTCAATTTAAGATTAAAGAAGTGGAAAATCTATTTAAATTGGAAATTAGTTATTTTTGAAAAAGGTTTGATCTGAACTATTGTTGTGGCCGATTTTTAGATTCAAAGATTATTCTTTTAATTCATTTTAGGAGTCTGGACAGCCGGGTAAAAATGGCAAAGTAATCTTAAAAAAATGGAAAAAAGTAGCCGATATCTCTTACTGGCATTATTATTCATTTTGGTTGCTGGAATACTTTATTTCAATTCTGAGAACTCTGCGAAGAAAAAGGGTTACAAACACCCTCCGCAAGCTGATACAACAGCCTTGCAGCAACGACTTTCAATTACTGCTGGCCCGGACACCGTTCCTCCTCCCGAGAATACGGTTGCTCCGGGAACGGTTATGATTGAAGCCCAAATCCGTGCTGTCGATTATTCGGATGGTTCACCGGAGAGAATCACCATAAGCGTAAATGAAGTCCTGGGATATGGTTCCTCCACTCCTCCCATAGCTCCTGATTCCAAACTGATACTAAATGTTTCCGGTTTTTTGAGGGCAAACCCGGAGTATAGGGATGTCTTTAAGAAAGGGGCGGATTTGAGGGCTGTGCTAGCCTACCGGGAAGGACTCAAGAAGGACACATCCCATGGGGTTGGCAGTTGGGCGATTAAAAATATTGAACATTAAGACATACAAAAAGGATGGTCCGTGGTTGTTTGAAGATTTGCTGT
>JASFMR010000136.1:0-4588 GCA_050117475.1 Balneolaceae bacterium
TCGTTTAACTTTGGAAATTCCTTAAATGTTAGCGGTTCCGTCACTATCTCGCAAGGTATCAGAAAACTGCTTAAACTATCGATACCCTGCTCAATATCTCGAATGAGTGTATCGGGATTGAAGTCAACATTTATTTTACTCAAAGCCTTCCTGTACTTAACAGATTTCAATAGCTCAGCATCTCTTTCTATTTTCAAATTGCCGATAGAAGAATTTGTAATTTTAAAATAAAATGGATTGTTTTCCTGTATATTACCGCCTATGCTGTTTTGAAGCGCTTCAGCCGTTTCCCTGACGGTCAGGTTTCCAAACTCAAATTCAAATCCCACTTTGCGGTGTTCTCCCGCGCTGTTTTTTATAATAGCAGGTTTCCAATAGTTTTTCATCGTGTTATCCATAACCTTGTAAACAAGGATTTTTCAACATGGTGAGTGATAAAAAGCTACATTTTCATTCGCTAAAGGTAACAAATAAGAATTTTTGCAGCACAAGACCGACGTAAAGATTAGAATTGGAACAAAACGCTTTGATCAAATTCCCCTCACAGGCCAAAGATAAAATTCGGATAAGGGTTTATACCCTACGCCCACAGCTCCGTCTTTCACATAAAGCACCCATGCATAATTAATATCATACATACTTGTTGTTGAGGACCAATAAAATTCCTGTACATTCACAAAAAGATGGTCAACCGGTAAAGCCGGAGAATGTTGGTTCAGATCTGTCAAACTTTCCAATTCAACAACACTTGGAAGTCGCCAATCGTCATGCCCATGTTTATACTCTCTGTTCATCTTCTCTATTAAATAAAGTGCTGACTTCCAGTCCAACACATCGTTGTAATAATTAGCACTCTTCAGCCATATCAGATTTGTAGCGCTGTCATATATCGTATAGGTATCTTCTATGAATCGCGGTTGATTACTTTGTAAGCCAGACTGAAATTCCCCGTCCTGACCGGTACTGCTGCAATCTACAATATCTCCATTTTCGTCATAACAATTTATTTGTCCGGTTTTAAAAACTTGGCTGTCAAGATGATCGGCAATGCGAGTAGGCCACACCATATATGAACCATATTTCATACCTTTGAATACTCTTGCTCCCCCTAAATGGATGTACCAGGCTTGGTCTGGCAGTCTTGCACAACTCGTAGAAGTCCAGTAATAACCAGTAAAAACATTAATAAATGGGTGGCTATGAGGTAGACTCGGGTTGATAGTTTCATGGCTCATTAAACTAAACAGTTCTCTACGATTCGGGAGTTTCCAATCATCATAGCCATAAAGCTCTGAATGATTTAATTCTTTAATAAAGGTCAATGCTTCATTCCATGTCATTGGGAAATCAGACAAACAAGCATTTTTTGTCCATATTAAACCTGTGTTTATATCTAATACAAATTCATCTTGTTCGAGAAATCGTTGCATACTTCAATTAATTAACATTACAAATGCATTTTTTCAAACGGTTCCTAATATATTTTGCGTCTCTGTTGACTTTTTTTATCCTTGCGCTTATGTTTTGATTTAAAGAATCTACCTTGATGTTACCATGCAAAAAGAGAAAAAAATCACAAAGTCCACAGAAGACGGGGAAATATTTACAGAAGGTTATCGGCAAGCTCGTGACCTGCTCTATGAATGCAGTCGACCGGAAGGTTTTTTGGCCAGTCCAACAGACAAATCCAATTATCGGAGAATCTGGGGACGCGACGGCGTTATCATCGGCCTGGCGGCATTGATGACAGGCAAAGCCGATTTGATCGACACTTTTCGTCACACGCTCGAAACGCTGGCAAAGTACCAGGGGCCTCATGGAGAGATACCCAGCAATGTCGATCCGCTTAGTGAACGCATCAGCTATGGCGGAATGACCGGGCGGGTGGATGCGGATCTGTGGTTTATGATTGGATGCGGGGAATACTGGAAAGCCACCGGAGACGATGCCTTTTTGGACGTTATGATTCCGGTTCTCGAAAAGGTACGCTTTTTACTGGGTGCCTGGGAGTTCAACAACCGTGGGCTTTTATACATACCGGCCACCGGAGACTGGGCAGATGAATACATTCACAACGGCTATATTCTTTATGATCAATTGCTTTACCTGCAAGCCTTGCGAACGCTATGCGCCATCCGTAACCACGCCCACGGATCCCGCGATCATGACCTTTACCGTCGAGTAACCCAGCTCAAGCGTCTCATCTGGGACAATTACTGGTTTGATGAAGACGGCGTCGTTCCGGACGACGCCTATCATGAAATCCTCTACGAAAAAGGGCAAAAGGCTGCCAAAAGCTGTAAAAACCATCACTGGCTGCCGTTTTTCTCGCCTCACGGTTATGGGTACCGTTTCGACGGTCTGGCCAATGTGTTGGCATCTTTGTTGGATGTGGCCGACGACCGCCGCCGGGAAAAGGTCGATGCTTATATCACGGATTTGACCGAAAATTTTCGTATACGCCTGCTGCCGGCCTTTCATCCGGTCATCACTCCGGTTGACGAAGATTGGAAAGAACTGAATATTACGTTTTCATATACGTTTAAAAACAGGCCCTACGAATATCACAACGGCGGTCTATGGCCTATGATCACCGGTTTTTACGTCGCCGATCTTGCCCAGCGTAACAAAAATGACGCTGCCCGGCATTATCTGGAAGGCGTTCATACCGCCAACGCCACTGAAATGAATTCCAAAGATTGGAGTTTTCCGGAATACATCCACGGTAAAAACTTCATTCCAGAGGGTACCCGCAACCAGTGCTGGAGTGCCGCCGGAGCAATTATCGGCCATCAAGCTTTGAATGGTAAGCCGGTGTTTAGGATCAACGAGCATGAACAATAATATTTTACTGTGCAGTGATATGGACCGCACAATCCTGCCGAACGGAGATCAGGAAGAATCACCAGGAGTCCGCTCCATTTTGCGTCTTCTGGTTGAACGTCCGGAGATACAGCTTGCTTATGTGAGCGGTCGCGACAAGCACTTGATTCAGAAAGCCATTTCAGAATACGATCTCCCTCTTCCCGATTATGCTGTTGGCGATGTGGGAACAACGATTTATGAATTGACTAACGACGACTGGCACCCTTGGGACGCCTGGTTCGATGAAATTTCAAAAGACTGGAATGGATTAGAGAGTAAGGATTTGACCGGATTTTTGAAGGGATTTGACGATTTGAAACTCCAAGAGGCTGAAAAGCAAAATCGTTTCAAACTTAGCTATTACGCGGATGAGAACGCCAATGGCCGGCAATTGGTCGATCAAATACAAGCGCATCTGTCAAAACAAAGGTTGCGCAGCCGCGTCATATGGAGCGTGGATGAGCAGCGCGGTATGGGTTTGGTGGATGTGCTGCCACAAAGAGCCTCTAAGCTACACGCCATTCGTTATTTGATGGATCAGAAAGGCTACCTGAAATCACGGGTCGTTTTTTGCGGAGACAGTGGTAACGATTTTGACGTATTGATCAGCGATATCCAAGCAGTTCTGGTGAAAAACGCATCTGACGAGGTGCGTCGTAAAGCGCTGGAAAGCGTTGTTAAAAATGGACTATCGGAAACTCTCTATCTTGCGCGCGGGAATTTTTTGGGTATGAACGGCAATTACACGGCCGGTGTTCTCGAGGGGTTAGCGCACTTCGAACCCGATGTTCATCCATGGGTAGAAGGGGCTGTCTCCCGATTGGGTGTTTCATGAAAAATGTTAAGCAAGAATCACTACATTAATTGCACTCAATCAGTCTTGTCAGACATTATTACTTGATTTTTCCCTTTATTCTTTGCTTTATATAATGCCAAATCAGCAGTATGTATTAATTTGTCCGGTGTATCAATAAGCCGATTGGTTTGGCTTAACCCAATGCTAACTGTTACAAAAAAATCCTTGAATTGTATTTCTTCTATAGTTTTACGAATACGCTGAGCAGCATTAAAAGTTTGTTCTATATTGACCCTGGGTATTATAATTGCTATTTCTTCACCACCATAACGGGCAGCTAAATCCATCTCTCTTACTGAATTATTAATAGCAGTGCCTACTTTTTTGAGCACTTCATCACCCTTTAGGTGACCATATTGATCATTGATCTTTTTAAAGTCATCAATATCGATCATGAGCAAGCACAAGGACGTATTTTTCCTGTTTGCTTCTTCCATCTCTTTTTTAAGAACAACGTCGAATACTTCACGCAAATATAGTCCTGTTAACTCATCCTTTGTTGTTGCACCGGCAATGAAAGTGCTTTTATTCTCTTCAATGATTTTAGGCTCTAATAATGCTTTTTTGACGTTTGTAAGATAGTCCAGTGAAGCAACCGATAAACCGACACTTCTACCTAGAATATCTTCTAACTGCCTCATATGAGATATGATCTCATTCCACAACGATTTTGATTCATCTTCTCGAAAGGATTCATGGGTCAGCGATAATAGAATAGTAGAATAGAGGCAATCTTTATACTTGTTTTCGTAATGTTTTCGAATATTCTTATCATTCGCAATGGATTCAATATCTGCTAACGAAAGTGTACGATCGTCGAATTCAACGATATCTTCAAGTTGGTTGTCATTTCCTTTATTCAATATT
>JASFMR010000137.1:0-4339 GCA_050117475.1 Balneolaceae bacterium
GTCTCCATATCAGTCAATTTTAAGGACTCAGCCTATGCTTATCAGTATCCGATCCAATCTATTTTGCAGCCTTACGCAAGGGTAACAAAACAGTTAACTGAGCTCCGGAACAGTCCACAGGACTCTGAAGATAATGTATTGGCAGAGTTGGTCAAAGGGAGCCAAGTTAGAATTCAAAGCACCGAGAATAAACAGTGGTACAGGGTTCTTTACGGAATTTCAGAGAATTATATACTTAAAGAGGATGCACAGCTTGTTTGGCAACCGTCAGATTTTGCCGATAAGAATGAAGTTGTAACCGTACCCCAAGTTCCCTTCGGAAATATTGACGTAGAAAGCAATATACCCATTTTGCAAGGCCCCCTTGCAAATGCTTATGCCCTTATCCTAACTAATCAAAATTACAACGGAGAGAATCCAGAACGGAATTATGCCCATCGTGACGGCAGGCTTATTCGTCAATACCTGATTAATGCACTGGGATATTCAAAGCAGTCAATATTTGAGCTGCATGATTTAGATAATACCGGCAAACTTTATGATACTATATCAAAGATTAAATCGGCAGCCAACGACAGCACCCAATTGTTCGTTTATTTGAGCAGCTATGGGACAGTGGAGAAGGGAAGCCGGACTCTATTGAAATTGATAGGAGTTGCCCCTAAGGGCAATGGTGCTAAAACGCAAATTCGACTTGATCAGATTATTAAGGAATTGACTTCTATATCTTCATCCAAAACATTGATCCTGGGCGATATCGATTTCAGTCGGTCTGTTTCCGGAAATAATTTAAGTACTAATGAGCAGCAAAAACTGATTGAATCACAGCTTACTTTTCTAAGTACTGACGACCAAAGAGTTTCATTCTTGATGGGACAACAACTGGATCAACCTGCCAGCTTATATTTCTCTAAAGAGGGAGAAGATAAAAAGCATCATATCTTTCCGTATTTCTTTGCCAAAGCACTGCAGCAGAGAAAAACCAGCATCTCGGACATTTATCAATATCTGGAACGCAATGTATCCTATACAAGCCGAAAGTTGCATGACCGTCCACAAGATCCGTTGTTGTTTGGAAGTACCTCGATGGATTTGGTCGGACAGTGATGGGGTATATTTATTTGACATTAAGTTCACTATGTTCCCTGTCCATCGCTCACCTGTTAAAAATGACAGCGGTTAGGGGAGCCCGGACCTTAAATACATTAACGATAAATTACCTGGTTGCCTTTATTATCGCATTTACGATAGGGTTTGGAGAAGACAATCGTTTGGTTTGGTCGCAATCCCGTTATCTATTCTTATTTTGTTTAATAATCGGTGTCTTCTTCATTGGAAATTTTGTGGTCTATGGTAAATCGGTGCACGCTAACGGAGTTGGAGTGAGCGTAGCAGCAATGCGCCTTTCACTGCTAATCCCGGTAGTCATATCTATTTTTCTCTATTCTGAGAACCTTGATTCTGTGAAACTACTGGGGATTTTGGGGGTGCTGGGAGCTCTGCTGCTTCTTATCCCTCAAAAGAGTGAAATCAGAATTGGTAAAATACATGCATCATGGTTATTGCTGATTACATTTATGCTATCCGGACTTGCTGATGCATCGTTAAAAATATATCAGGAAGATTTTAGCATGCAGCTCAATGAATCCCTTTTTATGGGGATTATTTTTATGGCATCATTTGTTATGGGGCTGACAGCTTGTTTTTATCGTGGCGGCCCCTTGATAACAAAAAAAGAACTAATACTGGGCACATGCATAGGAATACCCAATTTATACTCATCAATATTCTTGATTTACGCCTTGGAGGGAATAAGAGGGGCAGTGGCATTTCCTATTGTAAATACCTTAAATGTATTAGGAGGTACTTTTTTAGGTCTTTTATTTTGGAAAGACAGGGTTTCGTTTAGGCAATGGTTGGGCATCGCAACAGCAGTAATTGCAATTTTACTTCTAGTCTTATGAAAAATATAATCCAAGATATACGGCGGCGAGCACAAGAGAAAGAGGGAAGTGTAGTTTTTCCCGAAACGCAGGATCCTCGCGTACTCAAAGCAGCCGTTTTTTTAGTCAAGGAAAGAATATGCCGGGTTATTTTGATTGGCCGGGAACATGAGCTTCAAAATATTGCCCGGGATAATGATTTAGATCTTCCAAACCAGCTGGATTATTATAGTTTCGAAACTTCTACCCACGCAAAGGAGCTGGTGACTCATCTTCATGCTATGCGCAAGGATAAAGGGATAAGTAAGTCAGAGGCCCGGGAAATGCTTCAAAATCCGTTGTATCAGGCTGCATGTATAGTTGCTATGGGCAGGGCTGAAGGAGTTGTTGCCGGATCGATAGCTACTACAGGAGATGTCATCAGGGCAGCTATCCACAGTATTGGGCTTCGCAAGGACACCAAGACGGTCTCCAGTACTTTCCTGATGGCCTTGAAAGATAGAAAAGTACTGACTTACGCGGACTGTGGAGTCGTACCGTATCCCGATGCAAACCAATTGGCTGACATCGCAATAGAATCGGCTCGAACACACCGTCTTTTAACCCAGCAGGATCCTGTTGTGGCCATGCTTTCGTTCTCAACCAAAGGGAGCGCCCAACATGAACGTACTGAGTTGGTAGTCGAAGCATTGCAGAAAGCGAAGAAAAGAGCTCAGGATCTAAATATTGATGGTGAATTTCAATTTGATGCAGCTTATGTGCCGTCTGTCGCCAAGCGAAAAGCACCGGATTCCACGGTAGCCGGCAAAGCCAATGTTTTTATCTTTCCTAATTTAGATGCAGGCAATATTGCATATAAAATTACCGAACGGTTGGCGGGGGCCAGTGCAACGGGGCCAATCCTACAAGGACTTGCCAGGCCAATGATGGATCTATCGCGCGGTTGCCAATGGCAGGATATTGTGAATGCAGCTTGTGTATCGGTTCTTATGGGGGGCGCGAATTAGACTGCTAGACTTTCTCTGTGTGGCTCAAGCATAAGTGTCAGCTATGCCTTTGATAACCATTTTCGATTGGAAGTAGGGGGCTTAAATCGTCATTATTGGTTAACGATATAATGTCCGTTATTTGAATTTAAAGACTAGTAATAAAGTTTAATTTGCCGGGAAGTTTGTTTATATTCCGTGCTTGGAACAGGCACCTATTAACGAAAAGGTTTGTCAGGGTCTGTGGCACTCTTTTTAGAATTAGTCCAAGTTAGTATTGAACGTCTTATCCTGTTCTGTTGTTAGAAATAGATAGAAATATTTTATAAAAATATCGCAGATATCTACTTATTATGAGTGAAACGCAAGCACTTGAATCCATGGTCGGAGGCGAATACAAGTATGGCTTTACCACCGACGTGGAATATGAAGATTTTCCAAAGGGAATAAACGAGGATATTATCCGTGAAATTTCCAGGCGTAAGAACGAGCCGGAATGGGTAACAGAGTTTCGCCTGCAAGCTTTTGAAAAATGGCAGCAGATGGAAGAGCCTGACTGGGCGAATGTAACATACAACCGTCCGGATTTCGATAATATTCAGTATTACTCCGCTACTAAGAAAAAAGGCGGGGGGAAGGCCAAAGATCTTGATGATATTGATCCCGAAATTCGGGAGACATATAATAAGCTGGGAATACCGCTCGAAGAACAGAAAATGCTCCAGGGAATTGCCGTTGATGCCGTTTTTGACAGTGAGTCTATTTTTACGACTTTCAAAGAAAAACTTGCTGAAGCCGGAGTAATATTCTGTTCTATTTCCGAGGCTATCCAGGAGCATCCCGAGCTGGTCAAAAAATATTTGGGGTCGGTTGTGCCCAAGGGGGATAACTTCTACGCGGCATTGAATTCTGCAGTCTTCTCTGACGGTTCCTTTGTATATGTTCCCAAGGATACGATATGCCCGATGGAACTCTCCACTTATTTCCGAATCAATAATATGCAGTCGGGGCAGTTTGAGCGCACATTGATTATCTGCGAAGAAAATAGCCACGTAAGCTATCTGGAAGGCTGTACAGCCCCGATGTATCAGGAGAATCAGCTGCATGCCGCGGTTGTGGAATTGGTCGCCCTTGAGAATGCAGAAATTAAGTATTCCACCATTCAGAATTGGTATTCCGGGGACAAAGAAGGCCAGGGCGGTATTTATAATTTTGTAACTAAGCGCGGACACTGCCGGGGAGACCATTCTAAAATCTCATGGACCCAGGTTGAAACCGGATCGGCCGTTACCTGGAAATATCCGAGTGTGATACTGGCAGGGGATAGCTCGATTGGTGAATTCTTTTCTGTCGCCGTAACAAACAACCGCCAGCAGGCGGATACCGGTACTAAAATGATTCACATTGGCA
>JASFMR010000138.1:0-3686 GCA_050117475.1 Balneolaceae bacterium
ATTTAGAAAATCTAAATGTCCATTTAAATCGATCTGACTGGATTACGGTTTTTAAAAAAATCAAAGTTTTAAACTTTTTTCTTTAAAAAACCCCATTTCTTTAAAGTTTTTTTAAAGATTAAATAGTCCGGAAATAAAGAAGGTTAATTTCAATAAATTTTACCCTTCAAAACCAACTTTTCTTAATTTTCAGGGCTCTTAATTGTCCGATTGACATGTTTTGAAGGTGAGAAAGTCCCCATTTTTGGGCATTCGTGTTACTGCGTGTATTCCTACCAGGCAAAGGCCATCATTTGTGCGTTGTACGGAATGGTTCGGTAACTGAGTGAAAATTTCAACTAAGTCTCCTCTTGAAATGTTCACATCTCCAAACGCTTTTGAAGGGTAAAGAGAGGGGAAAGAAAAGTGGGCCCGGAGGGATTTGAACCCCCGGCCAATCGATTATGAGTCGACTGCTCTAACCACTGAGCTACGGGCCCAATTGCTTTGAAAGGGCGCTAAAGTTAACAGTTTGATACTCACAATACAAGATGTGACTGATATTTATTGCCGGATCTTTTTTCACGGTCCTTGAAAGTTTCAAAATCTGCTTCCGAAACGGGAAAATCTGCTGTAGCTATGCTCAAATACACTTGTGCCCCAAGGAGGATTTCACAATCGGAACCGCTGATCTTTCGGCCGCCGTCAGATATACCGGTTTACCAGGTTTTCAAAGTATTCCTGCCGGCCGCTGGCCGGTTCGGGCTCGCCCTCTTCGGCGGCAATATTCCGCAGATCTTCGAGATCCAGCGTCCCTTGCTCAAATGCCGCCCCTTTACCTTCCTCAAACGAGGCGTAGCGGTCGGTTCGCAGTTCCCTGTATTCCGATTGCTCGAGCATAGCCTCGGCCGCCAATGCTGCCCGGGCGAAGATATCCATTCCCCCGATATGGGCATAAAAGAGATCTTCCATATCGGTAGAATTTCGACGCAGCTTGGCATCGAAATTTATCCCGCCGGTGGAAAGGCCACCCTGATCCAGCAGGATCAACAGGGCCTGCGTGAGCTCAAAAATATCGGCCGGAAACTGGTCGGTGTCCCACCCGTTCTGATAGTCGCCCCGGTTTGCATCGATGCTCCCAAGCATCCCGGCATCCGCTGCCACCTGTAATTCGTGCTCGAAGGTATGGCTTGCCAGGATGGCGTGATTTACCTCCAGGTTCAATTTAAAATCGTCATCCAGCCCGTATTCTTTAAGAAAACCGATCACGGCGGCGGCATCAAAATCATACTGGTGCTTCATGGGTTCCATGGGCTTCGGTTCTATAAGGAAGGTCCCCTCAAAACCATTGCGGCGCCCGTAATCCCTGGCCATGTGCAGAAACCGCGCCATATGATCCAATTCCTTCTTCATATTGGTATTTAGAAGGGACATATATCCTTCGCGCCCGCCCCAGAACACATAATTTGAGCCGCCCAGGGCTATGGTGGCATCCAGTGCATTTTTTACCTGCGCCCCGGCATGAGCAACCACCGAAAAGTCAGGATTGGTGGCAGCACCGTTCATGTACCTGGGATTATTAAACAGGTTGGCCGTGCCCCATAGCAGCTGTACCCCGCTTTCTTCCTGCTTCTCTTTGGCAAAGTCGACAATAGCCTGCAATCGTTTTTCAGACTCTGCAACTGAATTTGCCTCCTCCACCAAATCATAGTCATGAAAGCAATAGTAGGGAATGCCCATCTTGGTTATAAATTCAAAAGCAGCATCCATTTTTTGGCGGGCCCGGTCCAGAGGATCCTCTCCCTCATCCCACGGCAAGGGGCGGGGCCCTACCCCGAACGGGTCTGCTCCCGTATTACAAAAGGAATGCCAATAGGCTACGGCAAAACGAAAAAACTCTTTCATCGTCTTGCCGGCAATCTTCCGGCCCTCGTCGTAATAGTTATATGCAAGGGGATTGTCCGATTCCCGTCCCTCAAATGTTATTTCGCTAATGTTTGGGAAATATTCCCTGTTGCCCGTCACAATGTTCATAGTCGTTGGATACTTGTTTATTTAGTATTCAGAATCTCTTCTAATTCGTTCTTCCATCTATTGTAGGCCTCATCGTATTTGCGCTTCAGCTCTTTTTGGGGAATCACGGTTTCGGCTTTTTCCAGGCTGCGAAACGCCTCCTCCCGATCGTCAAATACTCCTGCACCGATGCCCGCTCCTATCGCCGCTCCCTGTGCGCCGGTCGTATCATAAAGCTCAACTTCAATACCGGTGACATTTGCAAAAGCTTCGGCGAATACCGGACTCAAAAACAGGTTGTCCCCGGGGACGCGAATCGTAGACAAGGGTACTCCCATCTCCTGCATAATCTGCAGCCCGTAATTCATGGCAAAAGCGATCCCTTCCTGTGTTGCTCTTATGACATGCGCTTGGGAATGCCGGTTAAAATCAATGCCTTCGATTCGGGCCCCAATATTTTTGTTTTCAAGGCTCCGCTCCGGGCCATTGCCAAAGGGCATTACAAGGACCCCCGCCGAACCCACTTCAACCTCACTTGCCAGCTTATTCATCGCATCGTAAGCCAGACTGTTGTTTAACAAAGTGTCCTTTAGCCAGCGGTATTGTATGCCCGTCCCGTTAATACAAAGCAGCACGCCGTATCGCTCTTGTTCTTCTCCATAATTCACATGAACAAAGGTGTTGACCCGTGCATGTTTATCATATAATGGCCGGTCGGTGACGCCATAAATAACGCCGGAGGTCCCGGCCGTAGCCGCGGCTTCTCCGGGCGCAAGGACATTCAGGGAAAGGGCGTTGTTGGGTTGATCCCCTGCCCGGTAAAAAATACCGGTTCCGGCCTCAAGGCCCAGTTCCGAGGCTGCCTCGGCCGTCACCCTCCCCTGCTCGGAAAAATTCGTCACAGCTGGGGGAACCAAGGAAGCATCAATATCGTAATATTCCAACAGGCGATATGCCGTTTCCTTTTCTTGGTAATCCCATAAGATTCCTTCGGACAATCCCGAAACGGTCGTAGTTATGTTGCCGGTCAGCTTCATAGTAATATAGTCGCCGGGCAGCATGAACTTGTGCATCTTCGCATAAACGTTGGGCTCGTGCTCTTTTACCCAACGCAACTTGGAGGCCGTAAAGTTGCCGGGCGAATTCAGGTAATGCGCTAAACAAAACTCTTCTCCCAGTTCCTCGAATGCCTTTTTACCGACTTCAACCGCACGTCCGTCACACCAGATGATTGCAGGACGCAGTACTTTTCGGTTGCGATCCACAACCACCAGTCCGTGCATTTGATAGGATATTCCGATTGCCTGTATTCTCTTGGGATCCAGGCTGTTTTCAGATAACAACGTGCGGGTGGCTTTTTTCAGGTGCCGCCACCACACGACGGGATCCTGTTCGGCCCAGCCGGGCCGCGGGGCATTAATGGGGAGCTCTCGGCCGGGGGATAAAGCAAATCCTATTCGTTCCCCTTTTTCAGCATCGATGATACTGGCCTTTATACTCGAACTTCCAACATCATATCCTAATAAAAGCATAAAATGGTCGCGTTAATAAAAAAGATTCAAAAAAGCGGTTGCAAAATATGATCGCAGATTGTTTGAAACATAATATAAGATGAAATGACCCTTATGTAAGGAAATCCCCTATTTTCATTCGTCAAAAATCTATCTAACCTAATAGCTAACCATCTAATTTTA
>JASFMR010000139.1:0-3602 GCA_050117475.1 Balneolaceae bacterium
TTCTCATCAAAATACTTGGAATCCGGATCAAACTGGGTGGGATCGGGATAGGGTTCGCTCGCAACTTCCATCGTCCCAACAATCACGGGTGGCCGTACGTTTGAGTGATAAAAAAGGACCCCATCTCCAATTTCCATTTCATCTCTCATGAAATTCCGCGCTTCATAATTTCGGATGCCGTCCCAAGGTTCGGTACCTACTTTCTTCAGATCATCTATGCTGAAAGCATCCGGCTCGGATTTCATTAACCAATAGTTTCGTTTACTCATGGTAAAGGAAATTTTATATTTAACTTCAAATTAATTGCGTTTCAATATAGGAATTCAGAAGTCAGAATTCAGAATCTCTCACGAATTAATTCTGGCTATTGAGTTCTATATACCGACTTCTACTATCATGGACATCCTTTTTTGGAGCGGCGGCAAAGATGCCTACCTAGCCCTGCAATTTTACAGGGAAGAACACCCGGAGTCAACTATCAAATTGCTTACAACCTTTGACGAGCCTGATCAGGTCGTACCCCACCAATGCATAAAGATGGAAGAAATCAAAAAACAGGCGGCCAGCCTGGGGCTCGAACTCATTTCTGTTCCCCTCCCCCCTGCTTGCCCGAATGAATTATATCTGAAGCGCATAAAAAATGCCCTGGCCAAGACCGGAAAAGCCATTGACCACCTGATATTTGGAGACTGGCACCTGGAAGATATCCGATCGTGGCGCGAGAAAGTCTTTGGAGAAATGGGATTTGAGTGCGTTTTTCCCATTTGGAGAAAAGATATTCAGGAACTGTTGCCGGCATTGCTCTTCAACCCAATTACCGTCAAAATTAGCGCTGTAAAAGAAGAGTTTCAGTCACTGGTACGAGTGGGAGAAACATATGACCAAGCCTTGGTTTCCCAGCTGTTGCATCTGCCTGAAGATATTGATCCGATGGGAGAAAAAGGGGAATTTCACACCCGTGTAATATTTCAGGACCCGGATGAAATGGTTCAATAGAAGAGATCTGTCAGACCATACGGCGTACTCTGTGCTGTAATGAAGAGGATGGATAGACTCCTAAACAACAGACTTATAGTCCTAATACCATTGGGTCGAGAGAACTTCATCGCCCACTTGAATCCGATCCACGACATCCATCCCATCAATCACCTCACCAAAACGAGTATAATGTCCATTCAGATGCGGTTTCCACTGATGCATAATGAAATATTGACTGCCCTCAGTATCCGTCCCCGCGCTCGCAATACCTACTGCACCCCGAACAAAATCTTCTTCCGAGGCTTCGGTTGGAATCACAAAATCCGGTCCGCCGAAACCATCTTTACGCTCTATATCCCCACCTTGAATGACGAAATTGGGGACCACCCGGTGAAACGGGATATTATCATACGCTCCAACCCTGCTGAGACTATCGATTACTGATACGGTAGCCGGAGCACTCAAGGTGTTCAATCGAATGACAATACTTCCTCTATTCGTCTTCAGCTCCCAAACCGGATGGCGGCCCAGCTCCCAAAGCCGAGCCCAATTGGGCATTCGAAAATTGGTATGTGATTCTTCCGGTACATTTACATCCCAGCCCGCATTGGCAAGTGACCGATTTAAAGGAGCATAATTCAGGGCAGCCAGCGAATCGATAACCGGTTTGGCCTGCTCCTCAAAACGACTCTTATATAAAGATCCAAATACCTGATAAGCCTCTATATCCCCCGGAAGCTTAAATGTGGAAAGGGCTCTGTTAATCCGGTTAAAGTCGCTGTCATGAAATATCTCGTCCTCAAGCAGAGGTTTGGCCATATAAGCAGCTCCGCGATCATGCAAATCCAAGGCGCTGAATACCAATTCCCGCACCTGGCTGATTCTCGATTTTGTTTTTTGATCCTCGGGCATCGATTGCCAATAATGGCTTAAGCTCTGCAATGCAAACATCGTGGTTAGCGAATTATGCCCGGCAATAATGTTTTTTAAATACGACAGATAGCCATCTACTGGTTTTGCTTCCTCATATATAGAAAATGCCCTCGGCACGAGATATGGATTCTTCTGCGAAATCCCATCGATTCTTTCCCAGTGGTCATCAATTAAATCAGAATCCACCTTCACAGCTGTCTGTACTGCTTGCAACCAAACCGCATCGGAAAGACCGTTATCTTCCACCATAGCAGTACTTATATAATCAAAAAGATCATCGTGCCTATTTATTTTATGGCTTAAGCTTTGAAGCGCCCTCTCCTGCACAATGCTATTGGAGCTGGAAAGTAAAATCCGGGCAGCCAATGAATTATTTTCGTTCATGGTAACTTTCCCAAGCGAGCTGGCCAACTCTACGGAGAGTTGAATATCCTTTTCCAATTGTTGTTCGCCATTATAATAGACAACCATCCGGTAAGTAGTACGAACGGGCAGTAGTTTATTGATATACTGATCGACCTGAGTATTTGTCCCAACTCCAAATACCCTCCATCGGTTGAAAAGAGTATCTTTAGCAGCAGATGTCAAAGGGCTTTGTGCGCCGCGATACCACCCGTAGAGATAACCTCTGGTGTATTGTTCATCCAATCCACCGAATGCCCGTTGAATTATTTTTAGCTGGTCTTCCTCATTGATATCGTTTCGCCTAACCAAACGGCCAATCGCCAAAGCAAATTGGGGTTCCTCCCCATGATTCTCATTAGTAAGCCTATCCATGAGGAACTCCAGGCTGTGCTTATCTCCCTGTTGGCCAAGCACACGATTAATACCTGTCCGATAGTCCGGATGTTGAGACCAAGCTTGCTCCAGAGCCCTCAACTGATCTCCAGAGCATTTATGCTGGCTAATGGCAAACCAGCTGGCATCCGTATTCTGGTTCTCAGCTAAAGCAATAAACATGGAAAGGGAATCCACCGGCGTATTTGCCAGGGCTCTCCAACTCTGATTCCTCACGACAGCACTTTTACTGGATAAAAAAGGTAACAAAGCTTGTGCATCTCTTCTCGTGATAGCCTTATATAACTCCGGGTAAGCGGAAGTGATTGAGGAATCGGTTATGGGAAATTCGCTTTTAAAAGGTCCCCTGTTTGTCGCAAACATCAGAATGATGAATATGCAAAGGACAATTGCCAGAAGGATGAGCCAAACACGCAGCCTGGAGTATCGCATAGAAATAAGTTGGATGAGTACCGACAGTTTTATCGCTCTAAGGAAGGCTTATGATCTTCAGCCTCCTCAATTACTTCAGCATCTTTCTTTCGATGAATGGTTTTCAATTTACCATTGGCATCTTTACGCGCTTCATGAAGTTGAGAATCTTTGATCCAGGCCCTTCCCCCATCATGCTGGAATCGTTTGGTATTCTTAAACATAAAAGCCTGTTCGTGTAAATTGGGTAATTTTTTATGCATTTCTACAATAATTCTGTTGGAAATTATTCACTGGCAATAATACAATTTTAAGGGCTATAATTCATAGTATTTTTAGCTTTGCTTTCAGCCGTTAAAAGTTTATATTTGGGCTTCTGTAGCCAAAAGCATTTATAACACAAATTACATAATAATTAGATGTACGCAGTAGTTGAAATAGGTGGGCATCAATATCGCGTTTCTGAAGGTGATGTCCTGTTT
>JASFMR010000140.1:0-3425 GCA_050117475.1 Balneolaceae bacterium
TACGGCTTCAGCCGGGATGATGTGGTTAAATTTCTGCCCACTTACATGGGTACGGGCATCATGAAAAAAGATCCGTTCCAAACCCTTGATACCGAAGGTGTTGGGCAGCTGGTACAAATGGGCACAGTAAAGGGACGCAAAATAAACCCCGAGTTAAAAGTTGGAATCTGTGGAGAACATGGTGGCGATCCGGATAGCATTTCGTTCTGTTATAACTTGAACCTGAATTATGTATCCTGTTCGCCATACCGGGTCCCCATTGCACGGCTTTCGGTGGTTCAGGCCCAGTTAAAAAACGAAGGTGAGTTGCAGTCAAATCATCGTAAAAGTGAAGAAGCTGAGGAGCACGTCATTCACTGATGATTTACAACCGAAGTAATCAAAATAAAACGGTACAATACTGGCTCTGGACCGGGGCCGGGTTAATATTCCTAATGCTAATTATCGGAGGAATTACCCGGCTCACGGGTTCGGGCCTATCGATGACCGACTGGAACCTCGTTTTGGGGACGATTCCCCCTTTGGATCACGCCGGCTGGGTCCAGGCTTTTGATCGGTACAGGACTTTCCCAGAGTACCAGCAGCTGAATTTGGGTATGACGTTGGGTGAATTTAAGGCCATTTTTTTCTGGGAATACCTGCACCGAATGCTGGGACGCCTTATTGGCCTTGTATTTTTCCTACCTCTTTTATGGTTCTGGTGGCACGGTTTTTTTGATCGCTCCCTTAAAAAAAGGGTATCCGTACTTCTTTTTTTGGGCATGACACAAGGGGGTATGGGCTGGTTTATGGTAAAAAGCGGGCTTGTCGACAATCCGCATGTTAGTCACTACCGCCTCGCGATGCATTTAACACTGGCTTTTATCTTGCTGGGATGCTGTACCTGGTTCGCTCTGGACTTGAGAAAAAGACAAAAAATACACTCCTCCGATGACAAGTTAAAACTAAAAAAATGGGTTTGGACCATTGGCGCAGTTTTTTTTATACAAATAATTTGGGGCGCTTTTGTCGCCGGGCTCCATGCCGGAAAAATCTATAATACCTTTCCCCTTATGAATAATCATTGGGTGCCCATACATGGTTGGGTCCTCAAGCCAACAATCCTGAATTTACTTGAAAATCCGGGTACCGTTCAGTGGGTTCATCGTATTTTGGGCACTTTTTTATCCCTGATGGTCATCCTGATGTGGACAAAAATGCAATTCACTGAACTGGAGTCAGTACTCCGAAAAAGGGGATTGGCTCTCTTGCTAATTATAATAGTTCAGTACAGCATTGGCATTATTACTTTGCTGTTTCATGTACCGGTTATATTGGGAGTAATACACCAGGCCGGAGCCATGCTATTTATGATGGGCTGGCTCTTTTTATTGAATCCTTTGTCGCAGATGAAAAAGCATGAGTTCATATAACATTTATATAAAAAAGATAAAATCGTCTTAATACTTTTATTTAATTCTCTAACTGACTAATAAACAAATGGACACACTTAAAGAACCAACGATAGGACAAATCGTAGCTAACGACTACAGAACAGCGCAAGTTTTCCGGAATTTCGGCCTTGATTTCTGCTGCGGCGGGAAAAAAACCTTAATGGAGGCCTGTAAAAAGAAGAACATCGATGTCGAGAAAGTAAAAAAGGAGCTGCTAACCCTAAATTCGAATGACTCCGATCAGCATAATTATAACAGCTGGTCTCTCGATTTCCTGGTCGATTATATTGTAAATAATCATCACCGATTTGTACGGCAAAAGTTACCCGAGATTGAATTTTATGCCCATAAAGTGGCAAAAGTACATGGGAAACGCCATGAAGAATTAAAGGAGATAGAGCGTGAATTCCTAATGATAAAGGATGAACTCTTGAATCATATGGATAAGGAAGAGCTAATGTTGTTTCCCTATATCAAACAACTTGTTGAATTCGATAAAAATCGACAAAAAGTAGATTCAAAACCCCAATTCAAAAGGGCAGCTAACCCCATCCGTATGATGGAGGAAGAACACGATGAAGTTGGCCGAGCCATGGCTAAGATACAAAGGTTGAGTAATAACTTTACCCCACCGAAAGATGCCTGTGCTACTTATCAAGTATTATTTCAAAACCTGGAAGGATTCCAAAAAGATATGCATAAGCACGTCCATCTTGAAAATAATATCCTGTTTCCCAAGGCTATCGAGCTGGAACAAGGATTGAGTTGACCTAACGTCGGTGGTCTGCAATAAGTGGGCCATCACTGAAATTATAAACGACAACTAATTACGCTCTTTATTTATGTCTTCAACCCTTCATACTTTTTCCATCCCCGTAATGGGTACAGGCCATTCTATTGATTCTCCCATCCGCGTCGGGCCATTGGGAATAAATTCTGTAATTTCCATTGTAGACGACTTATTGATTGAACGAATACGAAAACACTATTGCCATAAATTAGGCCTCCCCTATACCAATATTTCTCGCAATGCAAGTGACGGACGAGCTCGGAGAATAACAGCTTACCTGAATTTAGTGCAAGACATAGTTCAACAAAGGTTCGAGGCCGTTAAGAGTCAGCCTTTCTTCGAGGAAAATGATAAAACCAAATATTTTGAGCTTTTACCGAATGGTAGCGATTTAAAAAAGATCTATCAAAAGCTTATTTCTGCACCTAAAGGGAAGGCGCGCGATTTGCTGGCCTATAAACTTACCACGCTGATGAAACCCGGTTCTATTGACGTTAATATCATGGCGAAAGTAGATGGCATTAATTATGAAAAAAATGGCACCCCTTTAAGTCCCGAATTCAGTGATGCAAATGCTGCACTCCGCGGGTATGCACAAAGTAAATTGTCATCCAGTCTAATTCTCTCAGCCGGTTTTAACCCGAGGCTGTATAATTACATTTCTGAGTTTAGAGACTTCTATCGAAATGCCAAAGGAAAAATTAAAAAGAGAATTATTCTTAAAGTAAGCGATTTCAGATCCGCACTTATCCAGGGAAAATATTTGGCTAAAAAAGGACTGGAGGTATTTGAGTACCGAATAGAATCCGGCCTTAACTGTGGAGGTCATGCATTTGCATCGGACGGATATTTGCTGCCAAGCCTGCTTAAGGAATTCCGTGAAAAACGGGACATGCTTAGTTCAGCTATCCAACCGCTAATTGAAAAATATTACCAAGATAACTCTAATGGGTTTTCCACTGAGTGGGAAGTGACAGAACCACGTCTGACCGTTCAGGGTGGCATCGGCACGAGCGGGGAAGCGCACCGTTTGCTGGAAGATTTTAAAATGGACGGCACGGGGTGGGGCAGTCCATTTTTGTTGGTCCCTGAGGCTACCGCCGTGGATAAATCCACCCGTTCACTACTGGAAAATGCAGGGGAAGAAGATCTTTATCTGAGCGGAGTTTCTCCCCTGGGCGTACCTTTCAATAATGTGCGGG
>JASFMR010000141.1:0-3389 GCA_050117475.1 Balneolaceae bacterium
GGTCGGATGCACGGAGGAATCTCTATCGCTTTGAACCGGTTTCGTTTCAGGTTGATGCTGTTTCGTGTTGCCGAACCAGGATAGGTTTCCCGGGTTGCACCCTATACCATTCGAATGGCAATCAGCAGGAACTCAAATCAAAAACAAGCTCAACATAAAAATAGCAATCATCCCGGTGATGCCGGCCACAGCAGAACCGGCCGTCTGCAATCGATAGGCCTGGGAAACATCCATGCCCGAAAACTGGCTAACCACCCAGAAATAGCTGTCATTGGCATGAGAGACTGTCATCGCCCCGGCGCCAATCGCCAGGGTGACGAGCACCGGGCCCAGTCCTGCCGCCAGTCCCGTCTCAGGCAATAGAGGTAAGATGATTGATGCAGTCGTAATGATAGATACTGTTGATGATCCCTGGGCCGTCTTCAGCGCAGCCGCAATCAGGAAGGGCAGAAAAATACCAATGTGCCATGCCGATAACATTTGTCCCAGGAACGTACCGATCTCTGTGGCCCGAAGCACACTGCCGAAGGCCCCGCCCGCGCCCGTGATGAGGATGATCGTGCCGGCGCTTTTAAGTCCGTCGCCGACCCACTCACCATATACTTCCGGGCCGCGGCGAGCCGGTCCAATCGTCCGGAAAGCCAGGAATACCCCGATAATCAGTGCCGTATTGGGATCCCCGAGAAAACTGATGCCTTTCGTAACCCACCCTTCCCCAAAGGGAGCCGAGGGAAGAGCGGCTACCGAACCCAGCGCAATCAATAGCATGGGCACCAATATCGGCAATAAGGCTGTAGTAGATGAGGGTCGGTGAGTTCCAGTGGCATGCCGGTTAGGAATTTTCTCTGAATTTACATCCTTGCCCGATGCCGTTTCCAGGGGTTCTGTTGCATCGATATAGATGCGGCGGCCGGCTGCTTTGGCAAAAAGGTAGGTGACAATAATCACAGGGACTGTTACGGCCAGTCCCAATAGAATGACCGAACCAATATCGGCTCCCAGGGTGCCCGCCGCGGCGATAGGACCGGGGGTGGGCGGGACAAAAACGTGGGTGGTATACAGCCCCATGCTCAGGGCTACCGCAAACGTGGCCAGTGACTGCTCGCTTTCGGAAGCCAACTCCCGATTCAGTGGGGCCAGTATGACAAAGCCCGAATCACAAAAGACCGGAATAGAGACAATCGCGCCGGTGATACTCATGGCCAGTGCCGAGCGCGCCTTGCCGATGCCCTTAATCACAAGATCGGCAATCACATGGGTACTGCCGCTTTTCTCGAGCAGCGATCCGATGATCGTCCCCGCAGCAATAACGATCCCGATGGAACCCAGCGTGCCTCCAAAACCGTCAGTAATGGCTGATACCGTATCAGTGACCGGCAGGCCGGATAAAAGCCCTACGCCAAACGCCGCCAGCAGCAGGGCCAGGAAAGGGTGTAGTTTCCAGCGTACGGTACTCACGACAATAAAAAGTACGGCGATGAGCAATAATCCCAACAAGAGGTATCCGTGCATATCATCCCTTCTTTTGTTTTAATCCGCTCACATGATAACAATTTTTGCAAAAAGGGCAATCTTGCTGGCTTCTGAATTGCAGCATACTGTTTCCTTAATTTTCGCATAAGAAGCCTGTTTTGAGAACGGGGATTGCCGCACTGCGCTCCTTTCTTTCGCTCCATTCACAACGACACAGGTTTTGGTTTTTGGGCAAAGTTGACCCCTCTAAAAGGCATGTCATTCCGACTAAATCCGACTACAGTCGGATGCACGGAGGAATCTCTATCACTTTGAACAGGCCTCGGGGCTCAATTACCATCACCAGCAGGTTGCGCCTATAATGGTTTTAAAACTAAACATTACACCCGGGTGGAAAGACCTGTCCCGGGAACCACGTTTTAGCCGAGTATCAGGTTAATTGCTGTTTCGTGTTGCCGGACCAGGATAGATTTCTCGGCTTCGGCCTGCAAAACCACCGTCCTACGCTCGAAGTGACACGGTTTTGGTTTTTGAGAGTTGTGCTGGTCGCAAGTCTCCCAACTCATCGGGCGGGGATCATTCAAAGCCAACCCTGTTATCGCGAAGGCGTGGCGGGCTATCCACAACCGCGGCGATCTCCTGAAGAGATTACGGAAGTGACTTTCTGGATAAATAAACCTATAATGGTTTCGCATCGGGTATAAAAAAACTTAATGACACAGGAAGAAGTACGTTCATCCATACAAAATTTAAATGCGAATAAGGATTCAACGACGTGGGACCACCGTACCCGGCAATTGGCCCCTCATAAACCGTTCTTGCTCCTTAGCATCATAGACGGCATCGAGATAGGCTGGATAAAAGATGCCCAAATTACTCTCTCTCAGGATTTGATAGAAACTTTTTTCCGCTATTGGAAACAAATAATGGGGGAAGATCGCAAGACAACGATTGCCCTACCCTTTTTCCATATGAACAGTGAACCATTCTGGGACCTCCAGTACAAAGAGGGGAAAACTCCCTATAAAAATTCTCCTTCTCTAGGCGGACTCATCGACCGGGTAGATTATGCAAAAATCGATGACCAGCTGTTTGCTATGATGAAAGATCAAAAAGAGGAACAAGCTATCATCAGTATTATCCTTCAACATTATTTTTCTGATGAGCTACTTCAGCAAATCTTGGACATCCATCACATAAATATTGGGGCCTACCAATATGCGCAACAACTTGAACTACTTGCGGCCGAACCATTTATCAAATACCATGCAGACAAGGATTCAGAATCCTACTCATGGCAGAAAACGCAAAAGCGTCGGCAGGGCTTTGGTCTGAAAGTTCGGGAGAATTATGATCACCGGTGTGCCATCTGCCGATCACGAGTAAGAACACAAAACGGGGAGTCACTTGTAGAAGGAGCTCACATCATTCCATGGAATAAAAGCAAGAATGATGATCCCCGGAATGGGCTGGCCCTCTGCAAAACGCATCACTGGATGTTTGATGCTTACCTTTTAACAATTCAACCGGATTACCACATCAAACTTTCGACTTGGCTGAAAGAGGAAGGCGAAAAGATTGACAAGACGCTGGCTTGGGACCGGGAAGAGATTTTATTGCCGGGAGAAAGGCGGTTTTTGCCAAGTGTGGAGGCCTTGGAAGAACGGTATGAGCAGTTTAATAAACATTGAATTAGTGGAACTTGATAAACAAATACGACTAGCAGCTTTCAATTGGTTAACAGAACAGGTAGATCGATATGGAGATGTATTGAAACGGGATATATTAGCACAAGGTTTCGAATTTAAGGGAACTAGAATTCCCCTTGTTTCCCCACAGGGAATTTTTAAGCCCAAACAATTGGAATTGCCACTTTCAATTACAACTACTACTAAAGGACCATATAAAGATGTTAT
>JASFMR010000142.1:0-3337 GCA_050117475.1 Balneolaceae bacterium
CAAATGATTTGACATTTGAAAAACGCCAGGATGTATCAATTGATGAATACCTGCATATGATCGAGGGTAAAACATCCGCCCTGATTAGCGGTGCCCTTGCCATAGGGGCGGCCGTTGCGGGGAGCGAAAGCAATCAGATAGAAGAGTTACGGTATGTCGGAAAAAAAACGGGTATCGCCTTTCAAATCCAGGATGATCTCCTGGATGCAATTGCCGACCCGGATAAATTCGGAAAACGCCGGGGCGGAGATATTATCGAAGGGAAGAAAACATATCTTATCCTTCTTGCGTTACAACGTTGTGATGACCGACAGAAAGAACTTCTGATGAAGGTGCTCAATTCCGGTACAAATACTGAAAAAGATATTAATTCCGTTATCAAAATTTATGATGATTTAAATGTAATACGGGACTCTAAAGAAGCCATTGAATATCACTATCAAGCCGCAATGGATCATCTGCAAAAGTTTGATCCTTCTGATTTCAAAACACAGCTAATAGAATTTTTAAATCGCCTAATTACACGCGAATATTGAAAGCTAATCTACAAGTAATGAAGAAGACAATAATTCAAATTTTACAATTTTCAAGCCTACTCGTACTTCTTTTTCTATTCTTTTCCTGCAAGAACAAAGATTTAATTAAAAGAGGTGACAGCCTTCCGACTGCTTATAAAAAGGCAATGTCACTATTTCAGAAAGAAAAATATAATGATGCAGCCCAGGCGTTCAATACGGTCATCGACGTGGGAAGAGGAACAGATTACGGGAAAGAAGCCCAATTCTACTTGGCTGAATCCTATTTCAAGGATGAGCGTTATCTTTTGGCTTCTTCTGAGTATGAAAGGTATATATCTCAATTTCCGCGTTCCGACAAGCGGCAGGAGGCACAGTATAAGGATGCTATCTGTTATTATAACTTAAGCCCACGCTATAAATTGGATCAAAAATATACCAAGAAAGCTATTGAGCAGTTTCGCTTATATATCTCCAGGTATCCTAATTCAGAAAATGCAGAACAAGCCGCTCAATATATAACTGAGTTACGTTCCAAGTTAGCTGAGAAATTATATTATGCAGCTGATCTTTATCAGCGGACAGATCAATATGAAGCTGCAATCATTTATTATAATTTGACGATCGACAATTACCCGGAATCCATTTGGGCACAAAGATCTCTTGTAGATGAAATTCAAACCTACAATACTTATGCGGAACGTAGTGTTAGGAGCAAACAACAGGAACGGTATCAGAAAGCTGTTGATACTTATGAAAAATTTCTTCAGTTATTTCCCCATGGCAAATATCGTTCAAAGGCCGAAGATTATGTAGATGAGGCTCGAACGGCCTTGGCTTCCCTTCAGAAAAATAATTCAAATACCAAAACCAGTACCGCCAGTTTAGATAATACAAAACAATCGGATGATGGATGACTCCGAAAAGGGCATTGGGCTACTGGGCGGCAGTTTCGATCCCGTTCATAATGGACATTGTTCGATTGTATCATCTTTCCTGAAATCCGGTTTTATATCGGAAATTTGGATATTGCTGACACCAGACCCTCCTCATAAAACGGAGATCCCAATTACCGATTATCAGATCCGTATAGACATGCTTCAGTCTGCTTTTCGTGGAATGAATCGGGTGTTGATTAAGGATATTGAAAAGAGACTGCCGCGGCCTTCTTATACGATTCGAACACTCAAGTATCTTAAGGAAAAGTATCCCGGGCAAAAATTTTACCTTTGCATAGGGGGGGATTCATTGAAACAATTTAAAAGCTGGCACAAATGGGATGAGATATTGGGCTATTGCGAACTGTTGGTGGCTCAGCGCCCGTCGGCTGAAAAAGTATTTCCGGATGATTCAATTGCTGCAAAGACACATTACGTTGTACATCACCCCATGGAGGTATCTTCGACGGAAATAAGGGAACGGGTTTCAAAGGGGAAATCAATTTCGGAATTCGTCCCAAGTGCTGTTGAAAAGCTTATAAAAAAGTATAATCTATACAGATAACAGTTTTTATGAATAGAAAAGGTTTTCTCTCTTTACTGGGAATGGGAGGTCTTGGAACAGCCCTTAATTCCTCATTTCTGGTTAACTATTCCACGAACAAACTGACGAAACCAAAGCGGTTACAATTGGGAGACACTATTGGATTAGTGAGTCCCGCCAGTAGGCTGCCGAAACGCAAAGAATATGGAAAGATAGTTCGGCAGATTAAATCACTTGGTTATAATGTCAAAGTAGGAGCCAACGCCAAGAAACATTATGGTGGTTTGGCTGGAAAAGATGAACAGCGGGCAGCCGATCTCAATGCGATGTTCGCAGACAATGCGGTGGATGCTATATTGCCTTTCAGGGGCGGGTGGGGATCTAATAGAATTCTAGAGTTAATCGACTATGATATCATCCGAAAGAATCCCAAGATACTGGTGGGCTTTAGTGATATTACTTCTCTGTTGTTGGCTATATATGCTAAAACAGGACTCGTTACCTTTCACGGACCGGTGGGAAAATCCGATTGGACCGATTATACCATTCGGCACTTTAGAGAAGCGTTGACTAAGCAGGATAAGGTTATGCTTAAAACGCCAGAAAATAACTTTTGTGGCGATTGCAACAAGTTAAATGTTATTACCCCAGGCAAAGCAACCGGAAGGCTTCTTGGCGGTAATTTAAGCGTTTTGACAGCCATGGTTGGGTCGGATTACCTCCCGAATTGGCATGGCAGCCTTTTGTTTGTTGAGGATGTAGGAGAAGATTTTTATAGAATTGACAGGATGATCACACAACTGAAATTAAGCGGTATCCTGGATCAAATATCAGGCTTTATTTTTGGCCAATGTGCGAACTGTAAAAAATCAAGTTCTTACAGCTTGCCGCTTAACAGGGTATTGGAAGATCATATAAAACCATTGGGAATACCGGCTTTCTCGGGAGCAATGTTTGGTCATATTAGTAATACGATGACTCTACCCGAAGGAGTGATGGCTGAAATGGATGCGGCAAAAGGAACCATTCAACTTGAAGAAGTGGCTACTTCATAAATCAGGGTAGAGCCAGGTATTTTCTTAAAATCCACTCTGAACCTAAAATGATTAGCATCATGATGAACCAGCTAATACTCTGATATGGATATATAAAGGTTGTTTCCTGCTGTTGCTTTTGTTCAAGAAGGCCACGCTGATCCAGTTTATTCCAGAAACCGGAAACCGAATCAAAAGGTACGTATGTGCCGCCCGTGCGTTCGGAGAGCTGTTTGAGGAGGCGAGCATTACGAATAGTGTTTATGAATTCTGCGTTGGAATGAGCCACTGCAAATTCACCTTTTT
>JASFMR010000143.1:0-3303 GCA_050117475.1 Balneolaceae bacterium
TCCCATCCGACTATATCCCCGATCAGGATTTGCGCTTACGTCTGTATCGCCGCATTGCCGATTTGCGTGACGAAAGCGAAATTGACGCGATTGCGTCCGAATTCAACGATCGTTTTGGATTTCTCCCCGAAACAGTGCAGAACCTGCTCTATCAGATGCGCATTAAACTATATGCAGAAGAAATTGGACTGGCCTCTATTAGCATGGAGAACGGACAGATATTACTCCGCTACCCCGCTCCCCGGGATGGGGAGTCGGCGCTTCACCTCCAGGACCTGGGGCCTGCTGTCCGCAGTGGAAAGAACACCTACTGGCTGACATTTGGCCGCGAACCCGACTGGCCAACACGTCTCATGGAAGTGTTGATGCAATTGAAAACCTAATAAACCAGGTGCAGTTGAGCATAATTCTAAGATAAGGCTGGCAGTTTTCTATGCTGAGAAACAAAAACAAACAATTTTGGAATATTCCCTTTCACTTTCTGATGTTGCCAATATATTTCGTGTTGGCGCTATATTTATTCAACATTGAAGAAGCGCCCTTTTTTGCAACAAGTCGCTCATTTGTGTTTGCTCTTACGCTTACTCTGTCGATATTCTTGTTGAATTGGTCATTTTTTATCTTGTTAAAAGCTATATCATCTTGGAAGACAATGTTTTTAATAGTGGCATTATTTTTAGCTCTTAGCATAATGTATTATTTGTTTTATTTTTTACTGGGTAAGGTGATTGTACAGGGCGTGAGTTTTTTCCGACACCGTTATATGATTCCACTTTGGGTAATTACTTTCTTTTCAATCGCCACAATTATTCTCAAGCCCAAGTTGATTTTTCAGAATTTAACGAACTTATCCGTATTGAGAAAATCCGCTGCACTCAGCAGCTTGATTCTTGGATTGTTTTTTACATATGGTCATGTGAGCAATTTGTTGAATGAGGGGGCTGGTTATAGGAAGGTTATGGAAATACACCGAGAGTTGTTATTTCTCTGGTGCATGATTCTATTTGTTGGAGTTATATTTTTTATTAGACTGAAGCGTACATTTGGAATTACTAAGAGTCTAAATGTGGTAGTAAGTATTCTTTTCACGGTAACGCTGGTGCAGATTGGGATTTGGAAGATACAATCGACAAACAGAAAAACAGCTGAATTGGAAACAAGGGGTAGCATCCCATCCTCATCGATTTCTGACCGTGATGTTTACTATATTGTTTTGGATGGATATGGTCGTGTTGATTATGTGAGTGAAACAACGCATTTAGACACATCTTCTTTTGTAGATGAACTTAAAAGCCTGGGATTTGTTCTTCCATCGTGTGCCCAGAGTAATTACCATATAACATTGTTATCAATGGCATCAGCGTTGAATATGGAATATCTTCCAGTAACTCCAGGAAAGAATACAATCTATTACGAGTATGAACCATATATGAAACATAGCCTTGTGCTGAAGACTTTTGAAGATCTAGGGTACGAAACCTTTACGTTTAAAGGTTCAAACCCTTATACAACCATCACGGATGTTACACATTTTTATGATTACTTTGAGGGTGAAGAATCTGGATCAAGAACTGAAACCTTGAATTTCTATTATCTTTTTCTTAAGACAACACTTGCTCGCCCCATAATGGATTACATTGAACATAACCCTCAGATCACAGACACTCTGCCTTTAATTATTTCAAGATGGCTCCCAACGCGCAGCGTTTTTTCAAATCGCTATTACAAGCAATACCAACAAAGTACTTATCATTTAGATATGCTTGAAATGATACCTGAGCTACCCGGAAAGAAATTCGTTTATGCTCATTTATTTATGGGCCATGAACCATTTGTCTTTACCCCTGAAGGTGAATTTCGTTGGCCTGTAAGAGAGGATGTGGATGCTTATATAGATCAAATCCTTTTTATAAATAACCGGCTTCCCAAAATTTTACGAACCATTATTGCAAAATCTCAAAAACCGCCAATAATCATTCTGCAGGCGGATCATGGATGGGGATGGAATGAAGGCCGTGTTCGTATTTTGAATGCTTATTATTTGCCGAATGGGGGGAATAATAAAATCTATCCTGAGATTACACCGGTTAACACTTTTCGTTTGGTTCTAAATGAATATTTTCACGGGCAATTTGAAATGTTGCCTGATATTTCTTATTATGCAAATTTTAATAATGATATTATGGATAATCTTTCTGTTGTGCCAAGAACCTGCATTGGAACCGAATAAGAGTTAAGTCGGTAATCAGCTTCTTGAACCAGTCAACTTTGCTCTTAAGCCTGGTTTATGGTTGGTCACATTTCAGGTTTTCTCGCACAGACAAAATCGTATCATCCTTTTCTGTGGATGCAGTTGTATTACCATCTAGTTTTTCCCAGATGTTACATAACAAAGGATCGATGCCCTGCATTGTCTTTTGTGAAGTGCGTGTCATCTTTTTTGCTGTTTGCCAATCACCCCTATTTGCGTAGGCCTCTATAAAGGGCAGATATTCGAATCCATTTTCGGGTTGTAATCCGGAATCGTTCGCACTTTCCCAAAGGGCGATGACTTCATCCCATTCCTCATATTGGTAGGCAAGGTCAGCTTTCTGGTAGTAATAGCACCAATCTTGAACAGGATTGGTATACAAGTATTTCAACAAGAAGCTATCCGGATTTTGCGGGGCTTGTTTTATTCTGTCAACGTAAGAAATCGAAGCCAGCAGACGTGTTGTTTGCGGTAATGATTTTGCGACTGCGTATTCAGGTCGGATGACCCAAAGACATTGGTCAAATTCCGGTGCGAAGGTAATAACGATAGAGCCTTTTTCCTCACCCTGGAAGATGATACCGGCTCTCTCATCTGAAAAAGATTCACCAGCAAGGTAATCATAGAATTTCCCTGAAAATTCTGGAAGCGGATAAAACCAATAATCTACCGAGCGTAAATTTTCGACACCACTTCCTTGTGGTGTATATATGGAGTTGATGCCGTAGGAAGTTGGATAATCACCCATGTAGCCAAGTACTTCTTCCTCGGCAAGAATTGCAGTACCTGGGGAGATTTCGGGGGCACGCAAATAAAGCTGGCGGTAAAAATTAACCTGTTTTTGCCAGGCCCAACGAAAATTATTGGTGGACCGCAAATGCCATCCAATGAGAAGTCCGAAAATAATGGAAAGGATTACCCATCTTGACCGGGGAACCTTAATTAAATAATCTATCAGGCTCGTAATTATCAGTGCCGCGCCCAAAGATGGACCCAGACTGAAACGACTATTCCAGGGTTCGATTTTTGCGTGAATCACGAATCCAGCGGTG
>JASFMR010000144.1:0-3274 GCA_050117475.1 Balneolaceae bacterium
TGTTTCTCCGATAAATAAACAAGGGCCTCGAATTTTGGAGGAGAAATAGATGGAATTTATCAGCACAAATGGAAAATCTAAGCCTGTTTCATTCGCAAAGGCGGCACTAAAGGGACTGGCTCCCGATGGCGGATTGTTTGTACCGGAGTACTGGCCCAAACTCGCCGATCCCTTTCTCAATAGCCTGCAGGCAAAAACGTTACCTGAGATAGGATATGAGATAAGCCGCCTATTTGTTGATGAGCTCGATTCAGTGGTCCTTCGGGATATCGTTGAAGATGCCATTAATTTTAAGGTTCCCTTGGTAGAACTGGAGACAGGTATTCAAGTACTGGAACTCTTTCATGGACCTACCTTGGCATTCAAGGATTTCGGAGCTCGGTTTATGGCCCGGATCTTTTCCGCGTTGCGCAAAAAATCGGATGGTGATCTCATCATACTGGCTGCTACTTCCGGCGATACCGGCAGTGCAGTGGCCCAGGGCTTCCTCGGTGTGGATGGCATTCAGGTATGCTTGCTTTATCCGAGTGGGAAAGTGAGCAGGATACAGGAACAGCAGCTGACCACTGCCGGCCGGAATGTCACTGCCTTGGAAGTAAATGGCTCTTTTGACGATTGTCAGCGAATGGTTAAAAAAGCTTTTTCAGATAACGTACTTAATAAACAGCTCTTGTTGAGTTCGGCCAATTCTATCAATATTGTGCGACTTATCCCGCAGATGTTTTACTATCTTTATGCAGTAGCGCAGTTGGATAAGGCAGTAAGGCCGATATTTTGTGTACCGAGTGGTAATTTTGGAAATCTCACCGCCGGACTTATGGCCGAAAAAATGGGGATGCCTACTTCCGGTTTTATTGCTGCGACCAATGTTAATGATGTGGTACCCGAGTATCTCGAAACCGGATCTTTTAAGCCGCGGGCTTCCCGGCAGACTATTTCCAACGCTATGGATGTGGGTAATCCCAGCAATTTTGCACGAATCTTATACCTGTTCGGCGACGACTACCAAGAGATAAAGCGACATATTTGGGGAGCTTCCTTTTCAGATTCCGATACCCGGGAGGCCGTAGAACAAGTTTATAAAAATTTTGATTACCTGATGGATCCACACACCGCCATCGGTTACCGGGCCGTAAGAAAGTATCAACAGGTCGCCCGGGGCTATTTCGGAGAAAACCCATCAGCCCCCTTTATCATTTTATCAACAGCGCACCCCGCAAAGTTTGAGGATGTAATCGAAGCGGTAATCAATGAAAAAGTTGCAATTCCTCAAAGGCTTAAAGAATGCCTGGTTAAAGAAAAGCAGAGCGTTCCCATCCAAAATGATTACAAACAACTAAAAAATTGGCTTTTGCGGAAATACCGGGCCTGATATTAGCAGTTTTCAAAGATTGAGCCGGGACTAAACCGGTGCGCCTTTCATGGCAATTGCCAAGCCTTTGGTAAATGCCTGGATGGCAGCTTCCAGCGTATCGGGCGAAGCCCCTTTGGAAACCCATTCGTGATCATTGTTGGCCAGGGTAAGGGTTACCACAACCAGGGAATCAGTGTCGGGACTCAGAATTTCAACCTCATGGTTTTTAACCTCAAGAGGAAATATACTATCAGCCTCTGATTTGATGGCGCCGAGAATAGCGTCGATGGGCCCCACGCCTTTGGCTTCCGAGACCACTTCCTCTCCCTGGAGATTGAGTTTCACAACTGCGTGGACCAGTCCGTGTTTACGCATGGTAAGTTTGTAGTCGAGAACTTCGGCCGGGTATTCCAGGTTCAGGTCTTCATTGAAAACAAGCGACTGCAGAACTTCAATTTCTTTGTTGCTTAAGGTCTTGCCCTTTTTATTGATCTTAGTTACATAATCATTATACAGTTGTTCGTGATCTTCGTCCAGCTTCAGATTTGCCATGAAGGTATCGCGTGATTTGCCCCATGAGTCCTTTTGCATTTCAATATATCCTGACTTGATATAATTTTTCACTTTATCTATATCCGGCGAAAGAACGGGGGATGAGAGTGAGTGTTTCGCCACTACTTTCGTATCCTTAAGCCCGGCACCGGTAAGTACCAAGACACATTTTTTCCCTTTAAAGGTGTCCAGGTTATTTTTGAGGGCCGCCAAAGGCAAGGCACTGGCAGGCTCGGTGAAATGTCCTTCTTCAACGGCCATTTCTTTCAGCGATTGTAGAATTTGGTCTTCAGTAACGGTAAAAGCTGAGCCATCGGAGTCTTCAATTCCAAGTAATACCTTGTGAAAATCAACGGGGTCTGAGGCTGCAACCGACTGGGCCATCGTATTGACCTGTTTTTTGATAATCTTCTTTTTTTTGAAGATTCCCTCAACAACCGGTGAGCTTTGGTCGGGTTGTATGGCAATCATCCTGGGCAGTTTTGAAATACGCCCGGATGCTTTGAGTTCGGAAAATCCTTTCCAAATAGCTCCAAAATTAGTCCCACAGCCCACCGGTACAAAGACGTAGTCAAAATCGTCTCCGCCTTGTTCAACCAGCTCGTAAGCAAATGATTTCTGGCCTTCTTCCCGGAATACATAATCGCCCGCCAGGTAGTAATTGCCCGATTTAGCAAATTCACGACACAGAGCCTCGCAGGTACTAAAATCCCCTTTGATGCGAATAATGTTTGCATCATAGATGGTGGCCTGGGCGATTTTGGCATCGGTTGTTCTTTCGGGCACAAACACAAAGCAAGGAATTTTGAAATAACATGCATATGCGGCAACCGAAGCTGCCATATTGCCTGTTGAAGCAACACAGATTGCATCTGCGTTTAGTTCTATGGCCTTTTGAATTTCGATATAACTGCCCCGGTCTTTAAAGCATCCGGTGGGATGTTCAAATTCGAGCTTGGCATATAGATCGACACCGTAGGTTTCAGACAACCGATCCAGCCTCTTTAATGCGGAAGGATGAGTTCTTATCGGGTCTGGCACAATGCCCTTCAGGGGATATTGGATATCCTCAGAGAGATTATCGTAATAGACTCTCAATACACTATCGCACTTTGTACAATAAGTGGTTGTTTCTTTTTCAGTATTGATATGACCGTTGGCCACACACTTCAGTGTGTAGTTTACGTTAGCACTTGCCATAACAGCGAACTCATTTTTGATTGTTAGGTAAACTCGTTTATCAAACACAAAATAGGGGATTCCGTTAAGGAATGATATCCTTTTTCAAGATTTAAAAAGTTCAGGAAACCCTTTTTAAAGGAAGAAGTGAAATCTCATCGAAATCCATATCCAATTCATCAAGTACAG
>JASFMR010000145.1:0-3230 GCA_050117475.1 Balneolaceae bacterium
CTCGATGAAGGCAGCTCCGTGCTGCGCCTGGACCGGCTGCGGCTTGGAGACGACCTGCCCATCGCCTTCGACATCACCTGGATGCCCATGTTTTACGGCCAGCTGCTGGACGGGCACAACCTGGAAGAAGAGACCATTTACACCATCCTCGAAAACGAATATGACATAGCCATCCTGCGGGGGCACTACAAGATCAAGGCCGCCAACGCCAGCGATTATGTGGCAAGGCACCTGGATATCGTCCCCGGTGCCGCCCTGCTGGTCATCAACCGTATTTCCCTGACCGTGGGCGAAAAGAAGGTGTACTACCAGGAGCGGTACTACCGCACCGACCGCATCAATTACGAGATACAGCTGGAACGCCGCGACATGGAAACCGACTGCTCCAAAGAAGGCATGCCGCTGAAACAGTTCGCCCCCAACTTTTTTGACAAGGATTGATTCATCTTTTGAAATAGTGTGGGTTATTCTCTTTTTTCCGAAGGTGATTTATACCTTTATCTTCTCCCTTCCTGTTTTCAAACTCCATGTCACCCTGAATTTATTTCAGGGTCTCAGACAAAACAATATTTCTAGCACTCCTTTTAAGATAAAATCAACACATGCTGAAATAAGCCCACCCGACTAAAGTCGGGATCAGAAAGACATTTAGTTTTTTTTTTAAAAGTAACCGGCAAATAATGGTTGATGAAGCTGGACCCACAAACCTTGCAGCTAAAATAAAAACCCCGCGCTGGCTAAGGGCGCGGGGTATGGACTATTCGTAAAGAGAACTTTTCTCTTTACTCTCGTTGGTAAGACCAATAAAAGGGGCAATCCTTACAAATTAATTTATTTGGGATATCGGCAGTTCTGCACTATTAAATTTGACAAATTGAAGTAAATGTTTTCCACATAGAAACTGTAAAAATAACGATACATCTATTTTCTCTTTTTCAGTAATGTATTAAATAAATGCGCAAGAGAGAGCATTTCTAAGTTTCCAAAAACATAAAACAAGGGGGCCGGATGAACTTTTCAAGACTATTTCTAGTAGGATGCCTTATGCTATTTTTAGGATGCGATCCTTCAACTAGCTCAATGGATGAAAATTCAAAGGCTAATTCAGAATTGAGTGAAAGGCCAAATGATCCGAATATTCCAATGGAACACTACAATATGTGGATGCCTGTAAATCGAACTTTAGACCTGCCTTGTGCTAACGGTGGAGTTGGTGAGTCTGTTGATTTTAGTGGTGAAAATCATTTTGTAGTTCGTACCTGGATAGATAGAAACGGAGGATATCACTTTAAAGAGGCAGTTAACCTTAAAAATCTCATCGGATTTGGACAAGATACCGGAGATAAATATCATGTAACCGGTACAACCGAGGAACAGCTCTACGCAGGTCCAGGGGAACTCCCAGTTACTTATACTATACTAAATCCAGGAATTGGTATTGGTCCAGATCCCAATGTAAGATTCACTCTTAATGTTTCAACAAAAGTAACTATTAATAAAAATGGGGAATTTACAGTATATCAAGAACGAGTTGGAATAGAATGTGTTGACATCGAAATCGAGTAACTGTTTATCAAGATTGGTGGTTATTCTAAGACAAAGGTTCAAAGGTGGAACCCCTAATTTTATTTCACTCGAAAAGATTACCCTGCTCACCTGTGGTTTCAATATCTACCGGAGTTTGTACCGGCTTGATCAGCTCTTCTCCTGTACCATTATAATCAAGTTGTTTGGTGACCTGCCAGTGCTCCATATCCTCATCCGGCCAGGGTAAAAAAATATTCTGATCAAAGTAAGCCGAAGGATTAACCATGGGATTGAGCCAAAAATCATAATCCTTTTTATGCAGGATCACCGGTTGGCGGGGATTCTTGTTGTGAATACGTTCCATTTGCCGGTTGGGATCCGTTGTGATGATTGTGAACGTGGGTATTACCTCTCCTGTCTGGGGGTGTGTCCACTCATCATACAACCCGGCAAATGCAAAATAATCGGTACTTTTCAGACGGAAATAGAACGGAATGGAATCGGAAGGTTTACGACCGCCCGGTTGGTTTACTTTCTTATGGTATTTATGCGGTTCATAGAATCCGTTTGCGGGAATGAGACAGCGTTTTGACTCAAACCTGGGTCTCCAAAGACTGCTCTCCATAAGCCGGTCATCTCGGGCATTAAAGAACTTATAGCGGTTTTTCCTTGCGTCTGCCTCGCTCTTGGTCCATGAAGGGATCATCGCAAACTCAAACAAACTTGCCCGTCTTTTATCTATCTCTGGGTCATGCCATACAATCGGGGCCTTATTGGTAGGACGCACGACATAGTTTTCTTCAAACTCAATTTCCAGCTGATCCGATTTGTCAACGCCATAGTCCCCGATATAATGTTTTATTCCATGAGCATCGTAGTACACACACATAATCCTTCATATTTTTAATTAGTCGCTATCATCATCCTCCCCAAACAACACCAACACATGCTCCCCTTCCGGTGCACCCGCAAAATCGGGGAAAAGTTCTAATCCTTCTGAGGGAGCTTTACCCGGTACTATGGGGCATAACTTTACTCTGAGATATACCCTGGCATCATGCGGCTGGAATCTTACCGGCCACTCCCCTTTACCTTCGGCAATGAGTTTACCAGCTTGTTTCCACAAATCAAAAACCGTGTTAATCGTTTCATGATTCTGATGCTGAGGATTCTCAATAATAAAACTCTCTTCCTGCCATAAATTTCCGATGACCCTGATATCTATTCCTTTTCCGGCAAGTTCTGCGATTTCATAGGCATACTTTTCCCAAAACTTCTCGCTGACTTTCACCTGCGGGTAAAGGCCGTGTTCTTCGTGATAATTTTGTATCCGTTGCTGTAATTTTTCAAATGATTCCATGAGCTTCTTTTGATAATCGGCATTGGCTGATAAAATATAATACAAAAAAAGCCCCTTACCAGTTACAGTAAGGGGCTGGGTTCGCTACTCTCTCCTAAGTGCTGTACCAGTAAGACCCTTGGGAGAACGAATCCTTACAGATAAAAAATGTTATGCATATACATTATGTGTATTGAGGATATTATTTCAGTACATATAATATGCCATTTATATGACAGCCAATGATTTAGAGTAGCATTTTTGGATATTATGAATACAATATCTACTATTGATTTTGAATGTATAAGACTAGGTTAGCTTGCTTATGTGAAAATGCGTTAAACTTCAGTTTGCAATTAACTAT